>NZ_ATUZ01000014.1:0-300000 GCF_000420465.1 Desulfovibrio desulfuricans DSM 642
TTGGCGACCAGCCGGAAAATTCGCTGCCGCCCCACTCCATGCCCGAACGCTGGTAGCAGATGCGCCCGGCGCGCAGGGTATAAAGGAGCGCTGCCAAAGGTTGCTCTGTGACTGTTATGGCAGAGGGCGCAGACGCACCCCTCCGCCAGCACGACTCACACGCTCCGGGTATTAAGTACTGCAGACAAATAAAAAACCCGCCAATGGCGGGGTTTTTATTTGTCTGAGGGTTCGGGGCAAGGCCCCAAAACCTCTCACAGGCAATCTTTACTTTAGAAGCCGAAGCCGTCGTTGTTGGCGCCGGAAGTACCGAAGCCGAAATCATCCGGCACGGCGCTTTCTTCAGCCGCAGGAGCAGCTTCATCACCGGCAGCGGCGGCAGCGCCAGCGGCAACGCCGCCCACAACCATGCCTTTCAGGCCGTCCTTGATGGCGTCCTTGATGTTCATCATCAGTTCGTCATGGTTGATGGCGACCTTGCCCTGGAATTCGGCAACCTGCTTGCGCAGCCCGCCCATATCGGTGTTCATGGTCTTGATTTTGGCTTCAAGCTCATCAACTTTCTTGGAAAGAGCGGCAGCGCGGGCTTCAGCGGGTTCCAGAGCGCGCACGCGGTCTTCAAGGGCCACGGCGGCGGCGGTCTGAGCAGCCATGCTGGCGTAGGTTTCGCCAAGGTAGTTCAGCACCTTGTCGCACAGGGCCTTGGTCAGGCCGTCCATGCAGGTGAGGGAAACATTGTCGCCAAGGGCGCTGCGGCCCGTGTTGACAAAAGCGTCCCAGGACTGGCCTTCAACCCAGTTCAGGTCGGCAAACTTGGGGTACCAGCGGGCCAGCCATGCGGCGGCAAAGGGGCCAACGGCCTTGGCGCAGGTATCACAGGCAACGGAACGACCGGCAACAAAACCGGCGATTTCCTTGACGTCTACGCCCTCCTTGCCCACAACCAGGGCAAGCACGGACTCCACGGGAAAAACCTTACGAGATGTATCGGACATGGCGGCCTCCTCCTCGGAGATCGTATTTTTTTCAGAAAAGCTCACGGGGAACTGTGCGCATCCTCAAGGGCGACCCCCGGCGCAAGGCCAGGGGCCAACGCCGTTAGCTTCTGCCGTACATGCGGGCGTAAACCAGGGCCGCCGTGCGGTACACGAAGTGGCCAAGCTTAGACCAGGGCAGGTAAGCGAAAAGCATCCACACAAATACCAGGTGCAGGTAGTACACCAGGAAAGCGGGCACAATGACGTCCGCCAGGCGGAAGCACTGCGACAGCACACCGGTGACGGCCACCAGCCAGATGATGCCCAGCAGATACCAGTCGTGCCAGCTTGAACCCTGGAACTTGGGGTTGAGCATCACGCGGCGGACAGTCAGGATGGCAAGACCGGCCAGCAGCATGAGCGCGCCCAGGTTGGCCAGAATCTTCACCGGGAAGAGCAGCGGCATGGGCGTTTCAATGTGGATGAGCGGAATAACCTTGCCGCCCCAGTGGCCAACAGCCACAACCGCCGTAACAAAGGCCAGAATGGCGAAGCTGTAAACCAGCAGCATGTGGCCGAACTTACGGTTGGGGGTTTCCGTGCCGGTGGCGGGGCCGTCTTCGCAGTCGTCAAACTTGCGGTGGGTGATGACTTCATCCCACAGCACGTCCCACAAATGCCAGACCCAGCACTTTTTCTTGCCAATGACGGCCAGTGAGCCTTCAGGCTTGAACATGCCCCACAGTTTCATGACGCCCCTGGCGATGATCAAGGCCGCGCCAAAGAAGGTAAGCATGAAAATGGGGTCGATGGTGTAGTCGCCGTAAAAAATCTGACCAAAAACAATGCGGCCATCGGCAGCGCGGGGGAACCACTGACCGCCGTTGAAACCGGCGCGGATCCACCACACAAAGAGCCACAACACAGCCGGGATGGCGAAGAGCACGGGCAGGCCAGCAGGCTTGCTCATGAGCTTGCCCACGCAGGTGGGTTCGGTCAGTTCGCGGTAAATGACGTTGCGCGCTGCGCCCATGAGGTCCGCAGGCTTGGCGCCGCGCGGGCAAAGGTCGGAGCAGTTGCCGCAGTTGTGGCAGAGCCACAGGTCAACGTCGGCGCGCAGCTTGTCTTTAAGGCCCCAGGAAGCCCAGACCATTTCTTTGCGCGGATAAGGCGCATTGGCCGGAGCGAGAGGGCAGGCCACGGAGCAGGTGGCGCACTGGTAGCACTTCTTGAGGGATTCTCCCCCAGATTCTTCCAGCGCCCTGACAAACTCCATATCAGGTTTGATTGTACATTGTGCCATTGCTGCCATCCTCCTACATGCCCTTGAACGGGTTGGGGCCCATGGCCATGATGCGGTCAACAAAGCCGTCGATCAGGTCGGGAACCTTGTCGTATTCGTCAATGGCCACTTCAAGCTGTTCCACGCGTTCGGGCTGCACGCCAAGGCGGTTGAGCGTCTCGGCAATGTTTTCCTTGCGGCGGGAGCAGATTTCAGAGCCCTTCACAAAGTGGCACTGGTAGTCATCGCCATATTTGCAGCCCAGCAGCATGACGCCGTCGTAGCCCTTGCTCATGGCGTCAGACACCCAGATGGCGTTGACCGAGCCAAGGCAGCGCACCGGAATGATGCGGCAGTAGGGGCTCCAGGGCTTGTTGCGGGCACCGGCCATATCGAGCGCCGGGTAGGCGTCGTTTTCGCAGGCCAGAATCAGCACGCGGGGGCCATCGGCTTTGAAGTCCTTGGGCACCTGCACTTCGCGGATCATGGAGCCGATCTGGTCGATATTGTAGTTGGCGAAGGAGATAACGCGTTCCGGGCAAGCGCCAAAGCAGGTGCCGCAGCGGCGGCAACGTGCCGGATTGGGCTTGGGCGTTCCCTTTTCGTCGTCGTCCAGAGCGCCGAAGGGGCATTCTTCCGTGCAGCGCTTGCACTGGGTGCAACGCACAAAGTTGAACACGGGGTAAGAAAGGTCGCCCGAACGGGGATGCACGGCAACACCGTGGCTGGCGGCTTCAATGCACTGCATGGCCTTGAGCACCGCGCCCTTGGCGTCTTCTTCGCAGGCGTCCATGGTCAGGGGCTGACGCACGCAACCCGCTGCGTACACGCCGGTGCGGCGCGTTTCGTAGGGGAAGCAGATGTAGTTGGAATCCGCAAAACCATCGAACAGGTTCAGATCCGGGAAGTCCGGGCCCTGGCGATAGTCAAAGTAGACTGTCACGTCCTTGGCTGTGGTGGGAACGAGGCCCGTGGGCAGCACAACCAGATCCACATCCAGATCAAAATCCATACCCAGCAGGGTATTTTTGCAGCTCACAACCATGTGGTCGCCAGCTTCGCGGATGTCGGTCACGTCGGCCTTGGTCATCATGACGCCCAGGCGATCCTGCATCTTCTTGTAGAAGCGTTCAAGGATACCGGGAACGGTCATGTCCTTATACAGGATAAAGGTCTGACAGGTGTCGTTGGTCTTTTCGCAGACCGTGTTGGCAAGGCGGAGCATGCCCACGCTGTTGACCGCGTTGGAATACGCAACATGGCGGAAGCTTTCGAGGTTGGCTTTTACAAAGCCTTTTTCTTCGCCTTCCGCAGGCTTGGCAGCTTCGGCGGCTTCAGGAGCGGCTTCGGCTTCTTCAGCAGCCTTGCGCACGGCCTCTTCAGCCATGGTGGTGTCAAGCACAAAGGCTATGCGGCGGGCGTTCACCTGATCGGCCACCAGCATTTTGCCGAAGGTGGCGGCGTCCACAACCTTGGTGCTCTGCCCAAGGCCCATGGAGGCAAGGTATTTCTGATCAAGCGGCACCCAACCGGTAGCCAGCACCACAGCGCCCACTTCAATAGTCTGCGAACCTGAGGGAGTGGCAAAAGTGGCCTTGAACTCGCCGGGCTGGCCTTCCAGCTTTTCCATGCGGGTATTCAAGTGCACGGTGATCTTGCTGTTGCCGAGTACCTTGCTTGCCTTGTCGGCCACGTTGGTGGGCTGTTTGTCCGTCCACGGGGAGGCCAGGGGCGAACCCATGGGGATGTTGTTGGCAGCGCCGCCAAGCTTTTCGGCTTTTTCAACGAGCACAACTTCGTAGCCGGTTTCAGCAGCTTCCGCTGCAGCGGTAAGGCCCGTCCAGCCGCCACCGATAACGAGCACCCTCGGCACACCGGTAATGGCGGCAGAATCGGGCACTTCGCTCTTTTGCAGCTTGACCACGCCCATGTTCACATAGTCGCGGGCCATGATCGCCAGCAACTCGGGCGCGCCGTTGGCCGTGTCCACGGGAGTATGGTCAGGATTTTTATAGGCCTGCACGCACTGTTCGCGCAGGTTTACGTGTTCCACCTGCACAGGCAGGCGGTAGATGTCCGCATCCACGCGGGGGGAAGCGCCGCACAGCAGCACGCCGTCCAGCCCCTGCGCTTCGATGTCGGCCTTGATTTCGCTCACGGCCAGGGCCAGCACAGGAACGACCTTGACCACGGGCACAAGACTGCCCCACTTCTGGCTCGTCTGTTCGGCCAGAGCGGTCAGATCAAGCCCGCCGCCAATGTTCTGCTGGTCAAAATAGACGCCAATTTTACCCGACATGCCGCCTACCTCCCTTTCACCGTTTGTACCGCCTTCAGGGCGGCGGCTGTGCCGGACTGCGCCGAGCGCATCACATCAAGGGGCATGCGCGCGCAACCAGCGGCGAAAATGCCGGCCTCTTCTCCGCCCGCGATAAAGCCGTCTTCGTCCAGCGGCAGGGGCAGGGGCGCATTTTCGCCAGCCAGCGAGGGCTGCATGCCCGTGGCCAGCACAACAAGATCATAATCAAGGGTCATTTTTTCACCGCGCACGGCGTCTTCAGCCGTAATGCGCACCCTGTTGCCCTCAGCCTGCACGGCGTTGGCAACCTTGCCCTTGACGAACTTCACGTTGGGCAGCGCCTTGACCTTTTCCAGCACCTTCACATAGCGGCCCGGGGCGCGCAGGTCGATGTAGTACACCGTAATCTGCGTGTCAGGATTCTGCTCTGCAATGTACAGGCACTGTTTGAGCGTGGCCATACAGCAGATGTAGGAGCAGTAGTTCAGGTGGTTCTGGTCGCGGGAACCAGCGCACTGCACAAAGGCGACCTGGTGGGGAGCACGGCCGTCGGAAGGACGGACAATGCGGCCACCGGTGGGGCCAAAGGGCGAAGCAAGGCGTTCAAGCTGCATGTTGGACACGCAGTTTTTCACGTTGCCCGCGCCAAGATTGGTCAACCGTGTAACATCATAGGGCTTCCAGCCTGTGGCAACGACTACAGCGCCGACATTGAGATCAAGCTCGCGCTGCGGTTCATTCACATCAAGGAACTTGGCCCCGGCAACCCGTGCGCTGTCAGACTTGGAAAGCGCATCAAGGTCAAGCGTGTAGCGGCTGGGGAAGGCGAAAGGCATATCCTTGTGCAGGGCCTTGCGCGTGGCAAGACCAAGCTCGAATTCGCTTTCCACTTCGCCGGTCAGGCTGGAGGCCAGCAGGCTGAAATCGATGTTGTGCGGGGCGGTGTGACGGGGGCTGATGCGCACCTTCACCTTGTAATCGCCCTTTACGCCCATAAACCCGACTACTTCGGCCTGGGTGAAAAATTTGATGCGCGGGTTGTTCCTGATGCGCTGGAACTGAATTTCCAAGCCGCAGGAGGGGGGACAAAGTTTTGGAAAATACTTATTGAGCTGAGCCACGCGCCCACCAAGCCAGGGCGACTTTTCGACGATAAAGACGTCGTGGCCCAGTTCCGCCGCTTCAATGGCGGCTGTGAGGCCTGCAAAGCCGCCGCCCACGACGAGAATGGCATTGGACATCCTGGATATCCTCCTGCGTTGTTGCATAGCGGCTGAAGAAGGAAACGGACTCCCGCCGCGAAAAAAAAGGAGCGGCCCCGTGGCCGACCTCTGCGAGCGCCAGCGCACAAAACTGCCCGCACCACGCCCGCCGACAAAGGGGGGCCTGCTGCCGGTCATCCCCTTGCCGAACATTTGCCTTGTGCTGCGCACCTATGCCCAAACAATCGGCACACCAACAGGCTGGCACGAAAAACCGCTCTTTTTCCGGCAGGGAGTTGCCCGCCGCCGGCACGCGTTTTTCGCCGCCGCAAGCCTTGTAAGCCAGAGCTTGCAGCAGAGGGGGCGGCCTTGCGGCCGCCCCCATTTGGCATCAGTGCCGCCGACTAGTCGGGGATGATCTGGTAGTAGGGCTTCTTGAAGATCTTGGTCTCGCCGGTGGCGGGATTGTACTTCGAGTTCACGAAGCACTTCCAAGCGTCGTCGTCCAGGCCCATGAAGTCCGCACGGTAGTAGAAGCCGGGGTAGCGGGATTCTTCACGGAAGGAGATGTGCTGCATGTGCAGACGCACCGTCCACAGACGATGGTAGTTTTCCCAGCAGCGCAGCAGTTCGTGCAGGTCACGAGCGGCCAGCTTGAAGGAGTCTTCTTCCATCATGGCGAGCAGGTTGAAGCCGGTGTCAAGCAGCGCCTTGGAGGTGGTGTAGTACGTGCTCACGCCACCGCCGTATTCGTCGGTGCACTTCACGAGACGCATCATGAAGTTCTTGGGCGTGATGTAGTTCGGGTTCACCACGGGGTCGGTCGAAGCGGCCTTGCCTTCTTCGAAGTTGTAGAAGGGACGGTAAACGGCCTTCTTCAGTTCTTCGGCGGTTTCAGCGAACTCAGGCTTGAAGTCCTTGTGATCAAGGCACCAGCGGACCATCTGCTTGCCAGCCATGCGGCCTTCAGCATGCGAACCGGAGGAGAACTTGTGGCCGGAAGCGCCCACGCCGTCGGCGCAGGTAAAGAGGCCTTCAACGGTGGTCATGCGGTTGTAGACCTTGCCGTTGGCAGCGCGCACTTTGTAGTCTTCGGGCACCCAAGCTTCGTCGGGACCGGAAACCCAGATGCCGCAGCAACCGGAGTGGGAGCCGAGCAGGTAGGGTTCGGTGGGCATGATTTCGGAACCACGTTCTTCAGGCGCGGTGTTGGTGCAGGCCCAAAGGTTGGCCTGGCCAACGCACATGTCGAGGAAGTCTTCCCAAGCTTCGGATTCAAGATCCTTCTGCTGTTCTTCGTTCAGGGTCGCGAAGGTGTTCTGCAGGGCGCTCTTGGTGTCCATGTAGATGGGGCCGCGGCCTTCGCGCATTTCACGAAGCATCATGTGGTTACGCAGGCAGGTCGGAATGACATGGCCCTTGGCGTAGCCGCGATCTTCGTAAGGCTTCAGCATGGCGCGGTTGGTGGCGCAATAATCTTCACCCTTGGAGTTGGTGGCTTTGGCCTTGAACAGGAGGAACCACGCACCCACGGGGCCGTAACCGTCCTTGAAGCGGGCGGGCACGAAGCGGTTTTCCATCATGGTCATTTCAGCGCCAACCTGAGCGCACATGGTGTAGGTAGAACCAGCGTTCCACACAGGATACCATGCACGGCCCATGCCTTCACCGGTGGAGCGGGGACGGTACACGTTAACGGCACCGCCAGCGGCCACCATGATGGTGTTGGCTTTGAAGATGTGCACTTCGTTGGCGCGCAGGTTGAAGCCCACGGCGCCGGCGATGCGGTTGGGGGTGTTCTTATCGAGAAGCAGCTTCACGATGAAGATACGTTCCATGATGCGGTCTTCACCCAGGGCATTCTTGGCAGCTTCGGCCACGATGCACTTGTAGGATTCACCGTTGATCATGATCTGCCAGCGGCCGGAACGCACAGGGGCATCGCCCTTGCGCAGGCTCTTGCCAGCAGCCTTGGCGGCAGCGCCGTTCAGGTTGTGGCCGTCTTCGCCCTTGATCCAGCAGGGAAGGCCCCAATCTTCAAACAGATGCACGGAGTCGTCAACGTGACGGCCTACGTCGAAGATAAGGTCTTCGCGAACCAGGCCCATAAGGTCGGTGCGGACCATGCGGACGTAGTCGTCGGCGTCGTTTTCACCCAGGTAGGTGTTGATGGCGGAAAGACCCTGGGCCACGGCGCCGGAGCGCTCGAGGGTGGCCTTGTCGACCAGCATGATCTTCAGGCCGTGCTTGTCACCCCAGCGCACTGCTTCAAAAGCGGTGCCGCAGGAGCCCATGCCGCCGCCCACGATCAGCAGGTCAACAGCATGTTCCTTAACTTCAGGCTCGGCAATGGCCACACCCTTCGTCGCTTCCTTGACGGGAATCATTGGCATAATTGTTTCTCCTTATCGCACTAGCGGTTGCAATAGCCTAGCGGCCGTGTTCCATGCAGGTGAAGGTCTTGTTAGCGTCCTTAACATCGAACTTCTTGCCAAGGGCGGTCTTGGGAGCGACCAGGGCAGTTTCGGTGAACAGCAGTTCATCTTCGATGTTGGCGCCTTCGGGATGACCTTCAAAGGGCTTGATGGAACCTTCCGGCGTAGTGCGGATGGGGAACTTGAAGCGTTTCACGTTGCCATTGCGGAACTTGACGGTCCACATGATGGAGTCAGCCGAACGCATGGGGATACAGGTCCCGCCCATGGGGGCAAAGTCTGCATAGGGACGGGCCGTAATGGCGCCCTGGGGGCAGATCTTAACGCAGGAATAGCATTCCCAGCAGGCATCGGGTTCCTGGTTGTATGCCTTCATTTCCTCAGAATCAAGAATCATGAGGTCATTGGGGCAAATGTACATGCAGGCCGTCTTTTCGCCACCCTTGCAGCCGTCGCACTTGGACGGATCGACAAACGTCGGCATACGTATCCTCCAACTCTTTTAAAAGTGTTTCAGAAAAACCCGCCGGGTTCGGCGAGGCGCGCGGCAAATCCGTCACGCCGGGGTTAGCCGAGCGCCTCCACAACGAAGGTTGGGCGTATGGCTTGCGCAATTAGTAACAAGCACTTAGCCTTTGAGTCAACCCCCCTCTGCAAAAATTCGTGGAAACTTCACAGAGACGTCATGTGGATTTACAGCAAATTCAAAATGTTGATTGCCTTGTGAAAAAAAATCTATTTCGCATTTTCGCCACTCTTGCGTCACAACCATTTCAAAAGTTAACGGATCATGCCACGCTGGGCTACCCAATGCGCAACCCTTGCAAGAGAAGTCATTTCAAGCTAACACGCTTGGGCAGATAAGGGAAGCCCCCGCGGCAAAACGAGCCATGAGTCGGCAACCTGTTGTTTTTTCAATGCTGCGCCACGGGCGGACCCCTCCTATCCAAATTTCATTATCAGTACAGGACAAGGCATGACCGACAATTCCAACGATTCCCGCGCTCCCCGCGAAGCACGGGGCCAGCGCGCCCCGCGCGGCCCCCGTAACGGACACGAAACCGGCGACGCGCGCGCCCGCAAGCCGCTGCGCGAAGTGGTTTGCGAGATCGACCGTGACATTCTGCGGCTGCTGCTCCGCCGCAATAATATTCTTGTCCGCATGCGCGGCGACAAACCCCGGCTTGACTCCACGGAAGAAAAAACCATCCGTGAATCGTGGGAAGCCTCCGTTTCCCACATCAGCCGAGATGCGCGCCTTTCCGGCCACTTTTTTTCGCTCATGCAGGAAGTGGAATTTCAGCCCCGTCCCGCCTCTGCCCGCGCTGACGGCGCGGATGAAGGCGGCGAACTCGGCGGCGCGGCAACGAAGGAACCGCCGCGCACGGCCTTTAACCTTGCGCCGCCAGCCAAGCACGTGCGCCTGCACATGCCTGCACCTCTGGCCTGCCGGGCCACGCGCGCATGGCTGATGCTGGCCGCAGCCACAGGCCAGCCCCTGCATATCGCGCCCTGCCTCATGAATGATCCCATTGTGGACTGCGTCAAAATGCTCAATCAGGCAGGCGCCTCGCTGACCCGCGAGGATGAAGGCGTTTCCGCCCGCCCGGCTGCTCCGCTTGGCGCATCTGACAAGGTTATCCACACGGGCGACAGCGCCTGGAACTTTTTCATGCTGCTGGGGCACTATCTTGGCCGCCCCTCGCGTGCCAAGTTTACTGGCGATGCAAGCCTGAAACTGGCTGACTTTTCTTCTGTGCGGCACTTCCTGCCCACTCTGGGCGCGCGCCTCGTGCATGTGGTGCCCAAGAGCGACGGCATGCCCGCACGCCTCGAGTGCTCTGGCATTTTGCCTGATTCCGTCAAACTGCCTGCCGATGTGCCCGCAGAACTTGCCGAAGGCATCCTGCTGGCGGCTCCCGGCTACGAAAGGGCAATCACCCTTGATCTTGGCTCGCACCCAGAGCACAGGCTCATTGTTGCCCGCATACTGCCCATACTGCGCGCAGCTGGCGCAGATGTGCAGATGGAAGGCGCAAAGGTGCGCGTCAACCCAGGCCCGCTCAGCCTGCCCGCCCTGCCTCAGGCTGGCATGGAGCCGGAACTGGCGCTCTTTCTTCTGGCGCTGCCCCTGGCTCTCGGCGGTGAAGCCCTGCTTGGCGGCCAGTGGCCCGCCCTGCCCGCAGCTGAAGCTGGCTGGGATCTTTTGCAACAGCTCGGCCTTGACCTGCGCTTTGAAGCGGGCAAAAACGGCGGAGAAGTCTGCGCCCGCGCCGCTGCGCCCCTGAAACAGTACGCTAAGGGTGATCTGCCTGCCGGGTTCCCCGCTGTATGGGCCCCGCTGCCCGTGGCTCTGGCCGCCTGTGCAGCCCTTAGGGGCGACAAGGCCGTTCTGCCCGCCCTGCCCTCTGGCACAGACCGCGCAACGGTAGAAAGTTTTCTTTCTGCTGTGGGTCTGGATTTGGATGAAAACGGCAGATTGTGCAAAAAAGAACAATCTGGCCCGCGCACGGGCTGGAATGCCCCTGACCCGGTATGGGCAATGGCCCTTGCACTGGCTGCTTGTGCAAGCCCCCATCAGAAGCTGGGCAACCCTGGCATCATGACCGGGCTGTACCCGCCCTTCTGGGCGCTGTACAATACTCTGCCCGAACCGGCAGTGCGCCGTTCGGCCGCGCCGGAAGCTCCGGCTGCCGCTCCCAGACGCCGCATTATCACCGGCGCAGTGGCTGTGCCGCCGGAACTGAAAGACGAAGACGACTATTAGAAAAGAATAAACAACAGGCGCTGGCGGCGAAATATCGTCCCCAGCGCCTGTTGGCGTTTACAAGGGCAAGCGCAGGCTCACAGGCATTGCATAGGGCAGGAGCCCAGCGGCAAGCCTCTGCCCTGCGCTATCGCAATGCTATGCGGGCACAGAAAAAATTTTCTGTCCGGCAACGTCGGTGCAACGACAAAAAAATCCGCCCCGTGCAGCATATCTGCAACGGGACGGAAATTCCGTTTGAGCCGCCATGCCCACTCCGCAATTGCGGACAAAAAAACGCGGCTGCGAAGATTATTCCTGAGTAAAGCGGAACAGCCTCACGGAAAGGGGCTGCATGTTCTGCCGGTTCATGGCCGAAACAATAAAGGCATAGTTTCGGGGCTGTCCGGCGGGCGGGCAGGGGCCACGATAGTGGCGCGTCAGGCCGCCCTCGGGGATAATGCCGCTGCCATCGTTGTTCCACTCGCCACCGCCAAGGAACAGATCCTGGCCATCGCTGGTAAATTCCACCAGGCGCACGTCATAGTAATCGGTGCTGCCGGGGGTCTGTGCCACCTGAATTTCAGGCGATATCCGGGAACAGCGGTGAACTTCGCGCAAGGTAACGGTAACGGCCATGCCGTCCGGAATTTCCTGCGTCTCCTTGGAGGCGCAAGCGGGCAGCAGGGCTGCCGCGCACAGCACCGGGAAGAGCGCACGCCGGGCTTTGCCTAAAATTTCAAAACGCATCAGGGCCTCCAAATGACAATTGCTTTATGCGGCTTTTGGAAGCATAACCAATAGTCAGGCCGAATACAACAACCAGTGGGAGCAGTATATGTCCATTCTTGCAGACAGCGTTACGGGGTACCTGGAACACTCTTCGTGGATCCGCCGCATGTTCGAGGCCGGAGGCCAGCTCAAGGCCCGTTTTGGCGCGGACAACGTTTATGACTTCAGCCTGGGCAACCCCGACCTGCCAGCCCCCCCCGCCGTTGTGGACGGTTTGCGTTCCTTCACCGAACACGCTGGCGAACCTTTTGCTTTTGGCTACATGCCCAACGGCGGCTTTGTCTGGGCGCGCGAAAAACTGGCCGCCCACCTCAGCAAGGAGCAGGGCGTAGAACTCACCGCCAATGATGTGCTGCTGGGCTGCGGCGCTGCCGGCGTACTCAACGCCTTTTTGCGCGCGGTAATCAATCCCGGCGAAGAAATGCTGGGCTTTGCCCCCTACTTTGTGGAATACGGCTTTTATGTAGCCAACCACGGCGGGACCTTCCGCGCTGTCATGAGCAAGGCCGACACCTTTGCGCCCGACCTTGCCGCGCTTGAAGAAGCCATCAGCCCCAAAACCCGTGTGGTGCTCATCAACTCGCCCAACAACCCCACCGGTGTGATTTACAGCCGCAAAGACCTCAAGGCGCTGACCGAACTGCTGGAAAACAAGAGCCAGGAATACGGCAAGCCCATCTGGCTGGTGGCCGATGAACCTTACCGCTTCCTTGCCTATGATGGTGCGGAAGTGCCTTCGGTGCTGCCGCTCTACCCTTACGCCGTGGTCATCAGCTCTTTCTCCAAAAATCTTTCGCTGCCGGGCGAACGCGTGGGTTTTGCCGCTGTTTCGCCCCTGCTGCACGAAAAGGCCGAGCTCATGGCCGCCCTCACGCTCACCAACCGTATTCTTGGCTTTGTGAACCCTCCCGTAGTGGGCCAGCACATCATGGCCGCCGCCCTGGGCAGCCAGGTTGACCTGAACGTCTACGCCGCCCGCCGCAAGGCCATGGCCGAGGTGCTCAAGAACGCCGGATATGAATTCCAGATGCCCGCAGGCGCGTTCTACTTCTTCCCCAAGGCTCCCGGCGGGGACGATGTGGCCTTTGTGAACAGGCTTGTTGAAGAACGTGTGCTGGCGGTTCCCGGCTCCGGCTTTGGCTGCCCCGGCTACTTCCGCCTGGCATTCTGCGTGGGCGAAGAAGTGATCCGCAAGGCTGCCGATGGCTTTGCCAAGGCCCGCGCCTCCGTAAAATAGCAGCGCAGGCTGGCCAAGGCCCAGTTCTCAAAAACCACTACAGGTAGCAGAAATGACGCACACCCACTCCGCAACGCCATCGCACGGCAGGTTTTACGGTCTGATGTCGGCGCTCGCATGCTTCCTCCTGCTGGCTGCCGTTCAGGTTTCCGCCAAGGATATCAGCGTGAAGGACGCCGCAACCCTGTTGCAGAATCCTCCACAGGGGCTGACCATTGTTGACGTGCGCACCCCGGCGGAATTCCGCGAGGGGCATCTTGCAGGCGCAGTCAACATGGACTTCTTCGGCGCATCCTTTGATTCGCAGATACTTGGCCTGCCCAAGGACAAGCCCGTGCTGCTCTATTGCCGCACGGGCAACCGCTCTGCCGGAGCCTACGACGCCATGGAAAAAGAAGGGATAACCAGTATCCTCCACATGAATGAGGGCATCACGGGCTGGCAGAAACAAGGCCTGCCGCTGCAAAAATAGTGCGCCGCAGTGGCGCGGGCAGCGTTACGGCTGGCACGGATTCTGCTTCTATTCAGGGCGGAGAGGAAGATTTTTCCTCCCGCCCTTTTTCTTTGTCTGTCCATATGTGCGGCTAACGCGCAGCAGGCAAGGCGCGCCGCACATATGGACGGCGCTGCGGCTGACGCTTTCACAACAGAAACGTCTTGCCGTTTGGGGCATCGTTTCCGGGCAGGGGAAAATTATTCCCTCCCACAGGAGGCAGAGCATGAACTCGTCATTGTTTATCGGCGCCACAGGCATGAAAACGTTGAGTAGCGGCATGAACGTTATCTCAAACAACATCGCCAATGTGAGCACCATCGGGTACAAGCAGCAAACCGCTCTGTTCTCTGACGTTTTTTACGCGCAGCAAGGGGCCATAGGCGACTGGTGGGATGCGCAGACAGACTCCAAGGTTGCCCTCGGGCAGGTAGGTCAGGGCGTACAGCTGGACGCAGTACTCACACGGTACAATCAGGGGGCTCTTGAGTCTTCCAATACCGTTACGGATATGGCCATCAGCGGCAAAGGCTTCTTTCAGGTAACGGACAAAACCGGTCAGGAGTATTACACCCGCGCGGGCGACTTCCGCCCCGACAATCAGGGAGTTTGGCGCACGCCTGCCGGCATGGCCCTTATGGGCTACAAGTACGCAGAGGACGGCAGCAAGGGCGGTCTGGCGCAGGTTACAGTTGACAGATTCGCCAAGATGCCTGCCAAGGCCACCACGGCTGTTGATATGCGGTTTAATGTGGGGCAGTCCAAAGACACTACCAGTGACCCTGCAAATCCCTATTTCAGCCTCGTCGGCCAGTATAATGCCGCCAATGATCCGCCCATGAGCAGTTCCAGCTACGGATACGGGCAGAGCATTACCCTATACGGCGCCGATGGCACGGCCCACTCGGCCACCATCTATTTTGACGGCGCACCATCCACAGGGTCCGGAACCACTGTGGAGTACCTCATTGCCTCGGATGCCGATGCCAAAGGCGGCACAGCCCAGCCCCTGATGGCGGGCACCCTCAGCTTCAGCACCAAGGGCGAACTCACCGGCATGTCGGCCTACACCCCATCCACTGCGGGCAGCACAAACCTTGCGGACTGGAACGCGGCCACGCTCTCCAAGGACGGCATACCCCAGATGACTGTCAACGGTGCGCCTGTCACTGTGAACCTGGGCATTACCGCCAAGAGCGGCTGGCAAAACAGCCCTGGCAATGCCGCCAGCGTGGGTACCGATCCCACTGCGCTGGCAAGTATGGGCAACGCCTATACCCGCGCAGCGGACGCCACAACCAACTACACCTCTTCCTCTCCCGTGACGCGCA
Organism: Desulfovibrio desulfuricans DSM 642; assembly: GCF_000420465.1. Classification (NCBI taxonomy): domain Bacteria; kingdom Pseudomonadati; phylum Thermodesulfobacteriota; class Desulfovibrionia; order Desulfovibrionales; family Desulfovibrionaceae; genus Desulfovibrio; species Desulfovibrio desulfuricans. Next base: position 14,795 of record NZ_ATUZ01000014.1, read on the forward strand.
CCAGAACCCAGAATGGGTACGCTGAAGGCACACTGAACAATATCAGTATTTCTGCCGACGGCACGGTTGTAGGCAAGTTTTCCAACAACGAAAGCATGGATCTCTGGCAGATTCCTGTATGCCGTTTCACCAGCGAAGACGGTCTGCGCCGCGAGGGCAACAACCTCTTTTCCGCCACAGAAGATTCCGGCAATATGGAAATGGGCGTTGCCGGCACGGAAAACTACGGCAAGATAAACGCGTACAACATTGAACATTCCAACGTGGACATGTCCCAGGAAATGGTCAACATGATTGTCAACCAGCGCGGCTTTCAGTCCAACAGCAAGGTTGTGACCACGGCAGACCAGATGCTGCAAAAGGCCATGGAACTCAAACGCTCATAACAGCATGGATGCGGGCTTTCCCTGGCTGTAATGATTTTCCGGCCCCGGCATAACCGGGGCCTTTTGTATTTCTGGCAGGATACCGCTGCGTGACAGATGCACCCATACCATATTTAAACACTTTGGTTATCCGGGCGATCCGGACGCAGCAGCATTGCTCCGTACAGCCCCATAGGGTACAGTGTTGCCTCAAGATGTGGATCACCCTGTAAAGAAACACCTTTTTGCCGCACTTTCCCGCAGGAGAGCACCCCGCATGAGCGCCGCAGCATCCTCCACCAATGGTACCGCTCTCTATGGCGTCACCGGTTGGCCGCTGGCCCAGACACTTTCGCCCCTGTTGCACAATACGGGTTTCCGGACGCTGGGCATCAACGCACTGTACCAGAAATGGGAAGTGCCGCCCGAAAAACTGCCCGCCTTTGTGGAAAGTGTACGTCTGCTTGATATTCGCGGTTGTTCTGTGACCATCCCGCACAAGGTTGGTCTTTTGCCCCTGCTGGACGAAATCAGCCCCCTTGCACGTCAGGTGGGCGCGGCCAATACCATTTACTGGAAGGGCTACCGCCTTTGCGGCGAAAACACCGATGTGGCCGGATTCATGGCTCCGCTTGCAGATATGCCTCTTGACGGGGCGGATGTGCTGCTGCTGGGTGCGGGCGGCGCTGCCCGGGCCGTTGCCGCAGGTCTTGCATCGCCGGAAAATGCAAAGCGCCCTGCCAGAATCTTTGTGGCCACGCCTTCCGATAAATCGCACATGCCGCTGGCCGAAGAATTCGGCCTTACCCCCCTGCTGTGGAAAGACCGGCACGAGCCTTCGGCCCTGCTGGTGGTCAACACCACTCCCCTTGGCATGCGCGGCAAGGCGGAGGATGACACCCCCTATGATTTTTCACAGGCTGCGCCACTTTCCGCAGAGGGCGCTGCCAAGGCAACACCCATTGCCTACGATATTGTGTACAACCCCCTCGAAACCCGTTTTCTGCGCGAGGCCCGCGCGGCTGGCCGTTGCTGCATATCGGGCCTTGAAATGTTTTTTGGTCAGGGCGACGCGCAGTTCCGCCTCTGGACGGGGCAGGGCCTGCCGCCCGAATCACGCCGCGCCCTTGAGGCCGCCCTTGGGCAACAGCCCCAATAAACCGACATGAAAAGCGAGGCTTCCATGCGAATTCTGGTGCTGCACGGCGTCAATCTGAACATGTTTGGCAAACGCGACCCTGCACAGTACGGCACGGCCACCCTGGCGGACATTGACGCAGCTCTGCAATCGCTTGCCCAGGAGCTGGGCGCGACTGTGGAATGCTTTCAGACCAACCACGAGGGCCTGATGGTGGAGCGCATTCACCAGGCGCTTGGCGAGGACGTTGACGCAGTGGCCATCAATGCTGGCGCATGGACCCACTACAGCTATGCCATTGCTGATGCCCTGGCCATTCTGCCTGTGCCTGTGGTGGAGGTTCACATGTCCAATGTTCACGCGCGCGAGGCATTCCGGCACCATTCTGTGCTGTCGCCAGTGTGCGCGGGCAGCGTGTGCGGATTCGGCGTTGAGAGTTACCTTCTCGGCCTGCGAGCCGCGCAATCGCTGGCGGCTAAAGCCGCAGCCAAAGCGTAGTAAAGACGCAGTATATAATTTGCTGGGGTGCGAGCCTAGATTTTTGACTTTTTCTGCTGTAGCGTTGTAGATAGTCTTGTCACAGCGGCACCCCATCAGCTTCTAACCAGAGAGTTCCCATGAACGAAGCCATTAACCTGAACCGCCTGCGCGACCCCGCCTTTACGGAGGAAGTGGATGCGCACAGCGGGCAAAAAGTGTCCACCTGCTATCAGTGCGGCAATTGTACTGCCGGCTGTCCCGCAGGGTTCGTTTACGACATGCAGGTCAACCAGATCATGCGGGCGGTACAGTTGGGCTTGAAGGACGCGGTACTTGATTCGCGTTCCATCTGGATGTGCCTGTCCTGTTCTACCTGTAGCCAGCGGTGTCCCAACAACATTGACGTGGCCGGAGTCATGGAGACCCTGCGCCACATGGCCCGCAAGGAAGGCCGCGTGGCCGTTCCCAAGGTGGAAAAGTTCTGGTTTTCCTTCCTGGATACGGTGCGCACCTTTGGCCGCACCCACGAAATCGGCACCATGGCACTCTACATGATGCGCTCGCTACGCGTGTTTACCGACGTAGACCTCGCGCCCGAAGCCCTCAAAAAGGGCAAGCTGGGACTCAAGCCCCACATTCTGCCGGGCGGGGCAGGGCCGGTTACCCGTATCTTTACGCGCTACAAGGAACGCGCCAAGCGCGAGGGGGTGCGCCCATGAATTTTGCCTACTACCCCGGCTGCTCCGCCAGGGGGTCTTCAAAAGATTACGAAATGTCCACCCAGGCTGTGTGCAAAGCCCTGGACATGAGACTTGTGGATATTCCAGACTGGAACTGCTGCGGCTCCACCCCGGCCCATGCCGTGGATACGGAACTTTCCGCCGCCCTGTGTGTGCGCAATCTTGATATTGCCGCCCAGCAAAAAGCCGAAGTTCTGCTGACGCCTTGCCCCAGCTGCCTTTCCAACCTGCGCATGGCTGCCAAGCGCATGGAAAATCCCGCCTTCCGCAGCCGGGTTGACGAACTGCTGGACGGCCCCTCCGCCAAGCAGTTTCCGCCTGTCACCTCCGTCATGCAGGGCATTGCCGCGCAGATGGAAATGGACGCCATCGCCGCCCGCGTGCGCCAGAGCCTCAAGGGACTCAAGCTCGTGGCCTACTACGGCTGTCTTATGAGCCGCCCGGCGGAAGTCATGAACTTTGGCGACCCCGAAAATCCCACGCTCATGGAAGAAATGATGTCTGCCTGCGGCGCGGAGATGCTTGATTTTCCGCTCAAGACAGCCTGTTGCGGCGCATCGTTCGGCATTCCCGAACGCCCCATGACAGCCAAAAATTCGGGCCGCATCCTCGAGCTGGCAACCCGCCTCGGCGCGGACGCCATCGTAGTGGCCTGTCCTCTCTGCCAGATGAACCTTGACCTGCGCCAGGATCAGGCCAGCGCGGCCATGGACACCAAGTTCCGCATGCCGGTGCTCTACTTCACCCAGATGATGGGCATTGCCTTTGATCTGCCGGAAGAAGAACTGGGCCTGAACAAGCTGTGCGTGAGCCCCAACGGACTTATCCGCAAACTGGGCGAGCTGCGCCGCGAGGAAGCGGCCAAACCCACAGAGCAGAAGGCCAAGGCCGCTGAAGGAGGCAGGTAATGAGAATAGGCGTCTTTATCTGCCACTGCGGCAGCAACATCGCCGGAACTGTCGACTGCGCCCAGGTGGCGGCCATTGCCCGCACCTATCCGGACGTGGTCTATGCCGACGACCCCATGTACACCTGCGCCGAACCGGGGCAGGCGGCCATTGAGGCCGCCATCCACGAGCACAAGCTTGACGGCGTGGTTGTTGCCTCCTGCTCGCCGCGCATGCACGAACCCACCTTCCGCCGCACGGTGGAACGCGCGGGGCTGAACCGCTACATGCTTGAAATGGCCAACATCCGCGAGCATGTTTCGTGGATAGGCAAAGACATGGAAGCCAACACCAACAAGGCTGCCGAACTGGTGCAGCTTGCGGTGGAAAAGCTGCGCAACAACAAGCCCCTGCTGGCCAAGAGCTTTGACGTCAACAAGCGCGTGCTTGTGATCGGCGGCGGCGTGGCTGGCATTCAGGCCGCGCTTGACTGCGCCGACGGCGGCATTCAGGTGGTGCTGGTGGAACGCGATGCGACCATCGGCGGCAAGATGGCAAAGCTGGACAAAACCTTCCCCACCGTTGACTGCTCGGCCTGTATTCTCGGCCCCAAAATGGTGGACGTGGCTCAGCACTCCAACATCACGCTCTATGCCTATTCCGAAGTGGAAGACGTTTCGGGTTATGTGGGCAACTTTACGGTCAAAATCCGCAAGCGCACCACCTATGTGGACTGGAGCCTGTGCACAGGCTGCGGCGCATGCACAGAGAAATGCCCGGCCAAGAAAACGCCCGATACCTTCAATGAACTTACGGGCAACACCACGGCAATCACCATTGCCTTTCCGCAGGCCATCCCCAAGAAGGCCGTCATCAATCCGCAATTCTGCCGCCAGCTTCTCAAGGGCAAGTGCGGCGTGTGCGCCAAGGTGTGCCCCACAGGGGCCATCAAGTACGACATGGAAGATGAAGTCATCACCGAAGAAGTGGGCAGCATTGTTGCCGCCACCGGTTATGACCTCATGGACTGGACCGTGTACAAGGAATACGGCGGCGGCGCTTACCCCGACGTTATCACTTCCTTGCAATACGAGCGCCTGCTCTCCGCATCCGGCCCCACGGGCGGGCACGTGAAGCGCCCCTCTGACGGCAGGGAACCCAAGAATATCGTCTTTGTGCAGTGCGTCGGCTCGCGCGACAAATCCGTGGGCCGTCCCTACTGCTCGGGCTTCTGCTGCATGTACACGGCCAAGCAGGCCATTCTGACCAAGGATCACATTCCCGATTCCAAGTCCTTTGTCTTCTACATGGACATCCGCGCGCCAGGGAAAATGTACGACGAGTTTACCCGCCGCGCCATGGAAGAATACGGTACGGAATACATCCGTGGCCGCGTGTCGCAGATTTATCCCGATGGCAACGGCCAGATGACGGTCATGGGCGTGGATACCCTGCTGGGCCAGCCCGTGGAAATCAAGGCCGATCTGGTGGTGCTTGCCGTGGGCGTCGAGGCCAGCAAGGGCTCGCCCCAGCTGGCGGAAAAGCTGCGTATCTCCTACGACAGCTACGGCTTCTTCATGGAAAGCCACGTCAAGCTCAAGCCTGTGGAAACCAATACCGCTGGTGTGTATCTGGCGGGCGTATGCCAGGGGGTCAAGGACATTCCCGCCTCCGTGGCCCAGGGTTCCGCCGCTGCGGCCAAGGTGCTGGCGCTCTTCTCCAAGGACAAGCTTGAAAGCGACCCGCAGATCGCCCAGGTGGACATCCGCCGCTGCGTCAACTGCGGCAAGTGCATCCGCTGCTGCCCCTTCGGAGCCATCAAGGAAGTGGAGATCCGGGGCGAGGGCAAGGCTCAGGTCATCGAGACCGTGTGCCAGGGCTGCGGCCTGTGTACGTCCACCTGTCCGCAGGGGGCCATCCAGCTTTCACACGCTACTGACAACCAGATCCTTGCGGAGGTAAACGCCTTATGCCAGTGCTAAACGGCAAAGAACTGAGAATTGTAGGTTTTCTCTGCAACTGGTGTTCGTATGGCGGCGCGGATACTGCCGGTGTGGCCCGTGCCACCCAGCCCACAGACCTGCGCGTCATCCGTGTTCCCTGCTCGGGCCGTATTGACCCGCTGTTCATCGTCAAGGCGCTGCTCAACGGCGCGGACGGCGTGCTGGTTTCCGGCTGCCACCCGCGCGACTGCCACTACGCCGCGGGCAACTTCTACGCCCGCCGCCGCCTTGAGGTGCTCAAGCAGTTCCTGCCCGTGCTGGGCATTGACGAACGCCGCTTTGAATACACATGGGTTTCGGCCTCCGAAGGCCAGCGCTGGCAGCAGGTGGTCACGGTCTTTACCGATCGCATCCACAAGCTCGGCCCCGCGCCCAAGCTGGAAGATCCCGAACCGCTGCTCAAAATCGCCGACATGGCGCTGACCTCCCTGCGCTCCCTTGGCACAGGGCAGAACGCCGCCCTTGCCGACCTGAAAGAAGCCATCAAGGCCAAGCTGCCCGAGCTGGACTGCGTGCTCGGCTGGCAGCAGGGCTATGACGCCGCGCACACCGTGCCCCTGTTCATGAAGACCCCCGAGGACGTGGACAAGCTGGTGTGGGGGCCCTTTAACGTCAACAATCCCGCCGTGTATCTGCCCTCGTTCAAGGGCAAGAAGGTGGGCATTGTGGTCAAGGGCTGCGATTCCCGCTCCGTGGTTGAATTGCTTCAGGAAAACCTGATCCGCCGCGAAGATGTGACCATCTTTGCCCTGCCCTGCGAAGGCACGCTGGACATGGCCCGCGTCAATCAGGATCTGGGCCGCTACACCAAGATCGACGGCGTGACCTATGACGAGGCTGGTGTGACCATCACCGCCGACGGCAAGGATCACCGCTTCTGCATGACGGACTACGCACAGGGCAAGTGCTACGGCTGCACCACGCCTTCGGCAGTGCTGGCCGACACCCTGCTTGGCCAGCCCGTCAAGGTTGACGGCGCGGCGGGCACCCCGCCGGAACTGGCCCTGCTCGATTCCATGACTCTGGACGAACGGCTCGCCTTCTGGCGCGGCCAGATGGATCGCTGCCTGCGCTGCTACGCCTGCCGCAATGCCTGCCCCATGTGCGTGTGCCGCGACTACTGCGTATCCGACAGCCGCGACCCGCACTGGATGACGCAGGAAGACAGCGCCAAGGAAAAACTCTTCTTCCAGACCATCCACGCCATGCATCTGGCTGGCCGCTGCACAGGCTGCGGCGAATGCCAGCGCGCCTGCCCCGTGGGTATTCCCATCCTGGCCCTGCGGCAGCAGATTGCCCGCGCTGTGGCCCAGCTTTTTGACGGCTACCAGCCCGGCCTCAATCCGGACGAAGTGCCGCCCCTGCTGGGCTATGAAGTGGTTGAAAAGAACATTCATGAGAGGGACTGGAAATGAGCATGATCCGCTTTGTTACCCCTGACGGCTTGCCCGCGTTTCTTGCCTACCTCTCACAGAATGGCCGCCGTGTGCTGGTGCCGGTAGAAAAGCCCGCCAACAAGCGCTCGGTCGTCTTTGAGCCGTGGCAGGAAGGCAAGCCCTTCACCCTGGAAAAGGCCACCGTGCCAGCCAAGGAGGCCGTGCTGCCCCAGTGCGAAACCCTTGTGCGCTACAAAAAAACCAAGGACCCTGAAAACCTCGAACGCGTCACCATGAGCCTGGACGACAAGCCCGAGGCTCAGCCCACCGTGGTTTTTGCCTGCCGCCCCTGCGATGCGCGGGGCTACGTGGTGCTTGACCGCCCCTACCTCAAGGGCCCTTACGCCGATCCTTACTACAAGGCACGACGCGAGCAGCTCACGGTGGTTACGCTCACCTGCGGCAGCGGCTGCAACACCTGCTTCTGCCACTGGGTTGGCGGCGGCCCAACCTCCCCCGAAGGCTCGGACGTGCTCATGACCGAGATCGAGGGCGGCTATGTGCTGCAAGCCATCACGCCCAAGGGCGAGGAACTGCTGGCTGCGTCTTCCCTCGCGGAAGGGGCCGAGCTTTTCCCCAAGGCGGAAGCCGCCCGCAAGGAAGCCTGGGCCAGCCTTGTACCTGCCCCCAATATCAAGAACGCGCCCGAAAAGGTGGCTGCCCGCTTTAACGACACGCAGTTCTGGCAGGATCAGACCGACCGCTGCCTCTCCTGCGGGGCCTGCACCTACTTTTGCCCCACCTGCTACTGCTTCACCATCACCGACGAAGGCGAAGGACTGAGCGAAAAAGGTGGCCGCCGTCTGCGCAGCTGGGACAACTGCATGTCCTCGCTGTTCACCCGCGAGGCCAGCGGCCATAACCCGCGCATGCTCAAGGCATTCCGCATGCGCAACCGCGTTTCGCACAAGTACTCCACCTATCCTGAAAACTGGGGTTCGTTCTCGTGCAGCGGCTGTGGCCGTTGCATCAGCAATTGCCCCGTCTGTCTGGACATCCGCTCCATCGTGCTGGCCGCCATCGAAGACGGCAACGATGACAAGAAGTCCACGGACAAGTAGGAGCAGACATGGCAACCAAGAAAACTACCGGCAAAGCCACTACCCCCAAGACTGAGCCCCAAAATACCGCCGCGCCTGAAAAGGCCGCTGCAAAGGCAGAACCCGCTGTGGATACCAAGCCAACTGCCGCCGCCAAGCCAGCCGCCAAGCCGGGCCTCAAGCCCGCGCCCGACGGCGGCATGCTGCGCGAAATCACGGCCCGTCCCATGATGCAGGGCAACCCCTACCTGCCCATGCCCGCCACCGTGGCCGAAGTCATACAGGAAACCGGCAACATCAAGACCCTGCGCGTGGTGCTGGACGATGATGCGGCCATGAAATCCTTTACCTACGAACCCGGCCAGGTGGGTCAGCTCTCCGTATTCGGCGCTGGCGAATCCACCTTTGTCATCAACTCGCCGCCGTCGCAGAAGAACTACCTCCAGTTCTCCGTCATGCAGGCGGGCGAAGTGACTTCGGCCATCCACAGGCTCTCGCCCGGCGACAAGGTGGGCGTGCGCGCCCCTCTGGGCAATTACTTTCCCTACGCCGACTGGAAGGGCAAGGACATCTTCTTTGTGGGCGGCGGCATCGGCATGGCCCCCATCCGCACCATCATGCTGCACGTGCTGGAACACCGCGCCGACTTCGGCAAGGTCAGCCTGCTCTATGGCGCGCGTTCCCCGCGCGACATGGCCTTCAGCTATGAAACAGAAGACTGGCTGCGCCGCGATGATCTGGACTGCACCCTGTGCATCGATGCCCCCTTTGACGGTTGGCCGCACAAGGTGGGCCTGATCCCCAACGTGCTGCTGGAACTGAACCCTGATCCCAAAAACTGCGTGGCCGTGCTCTGCGGCCCGCCCATCATGATCAAGTTCACGGTGCAGGCCCTGCAGAAACTCAACTTTGCGCCTGAAAACATCGTGACCACGCTTGAAAAACGCATGAAGTGCGGCGTTGGCATCTGCGGACGCTGCAACATCGGCGGCCGCTACGTATGCGTGGACGGCCCCGTGTTCACCTGGCAGGAATTGCAGGATCTGCCGCCGGAACTGTAAAATTCCACGGCATTCAGCATACGTCTGTTTGCGGGGGGTTCCCTTGTGATTGTCCTTGGGCAGCCATAATGGAGCCTCCCCTTTTTGTGCCCCCGGGGAGTTCTGCCTGCACAATCACACAGGCCACGGAGCCAAGCTGCCTTTGTCGCTGCACATCCATTCGGCGGCAGTTGACAGGACGGGCGCAGTGGGTCAAGGAAGTACAACGCTTTCTACAAGGGAGTATTCATGAAAAAAACGCTGATTCTCTGTTGCCTGATGCTTGGACTGCCCGTGGCTGTTCAGGCCGGTAACGACAAGATTGATCCTTCCACGTATATCTGCGCCGAACTCGTGACCCAGCCCATGACCGAGGGGGGCCAGCCGCCCATATTTGAAGGCCTGCAAATTGACGGCTATGTGAGCGCCAAGATGGGCAACCCCATTGCAGACCCGGAGACCCTCGCCCCCATGCTGGGCCAGGTTTACGGCGCCTGCCAGGTTGACCCCACCAAAAAGGTCGCCACCGTTTGGCAGGAAGCCCGCAAGACCTTTCCTGTCGATACAGAGAGCACATGGCGCGCAGACAAGACCCTGTGCAAGGATTACACCGCCAACCCTGATGACGGCAGCGGCTTTGTAATCTGGCTTGACGGCTACAACCGGGGCAAGAGCGGCAAACCTGCCTCCGTGCTTGTCAACGATGACGCGCTCAAGGCCTACCTTGACGCTTGCAGCAAAAAGCCCGATTCCCTCATGCTGGACGTATTGGCTGAAAGCGCCAAGTAGCCCAACCACTCCACAAAAATTTGAAGGCCGCAGATTGCAAAATCTGCGGCCTTTGCATTTGAGAAAAGGCAAAAAGAGGCATGCTGATTGAAATGCTACCTCCGCATGAAGGCGGCGCAATGCCTGGACTGCTCTAAAAAATAACCATGTAAAGCGGAATGGTGATCATGGAGAGCAACGTTGTCAGGCTGACGGCCTGCGCCCCAAATTCAGGGTCTGTGTGGTAGTGGGCGCTCAAAATAGCCGCCTGGGCCATCACAGGCAGGGATGCCTGGATGATGAAAACCTTGCCCATAAGCGCAGGCACCGGAAAGAAATACAGCAGGCCAGTCATCACCAGCGGGCCAAGCATCATGCGCCCCATCGCCAGCAGAACCATATCCTTGCCGATCCTGATACTGCGCAATCCCATGTCGTAGATGGAAATACCAATAAAAATCATGGCCAGCGGCGTAGTGAGATTGCCCAGCGAGCGGGCGACGTTCTGCAAAAATTCGGGCAGTTCAACGCCCAGCATTGTCAGAATCAAGCCCGTAATAAAGCCCATGAAAGGCGGGGAAAACACTTGCCTGACCCTGGTGCGCAGGGGGATTTTCCCTCTGTTTTCAGTAATATCACATGTGATTGAATAGACCCCAACAGTCCAGAAAAAAACCGTGCTGGCAGCATAGTACAGCAGCACATAGGGGATGGAACTTTCGCCAAACAGAGCCAGATTAACGGGAATACCAATAAAAATTGTGTTTGAATTGGCCACGCTGGCACAGAACAGGCCAAAATGCTGCCTTTTGACGCGGGCCAGCTTGGCAAGCGCAATGGCCAACGCAAAGGTGAGGGTCACAGAGCCCAACGGCAGCAGCGCCCCCTTTGCCAGCATGATCAGATCGTCCCGATGGAACGAGTGCATGATGGTGTACATGAGAAAGGGCGGCAGGGCGATCTGGGTGATCAGACGCGGCAGAACAATACGGGTTTCCGCGCCAAACCAGTTGCGCGCCGCCAGCATGAAACCCACAAAGCCCAACAGCATCAGCCCGAATACACCGCCCAGCGCATGCAAAAACGCCATGTCTCTTTATCCTTTCAAATAACCATTTCGCAATATTGGCCCAGGGGCCAGAAACCCCCACGTGCCAAAAACAAATCCGGCACGTGGGGGCTTTGAATCATTTCGGCCAGTTGCTTAGATATCCTTGTAACGCCCGCCATTGGCAGCCGAGCTGACCAGATAGGCATAACGCCGCAGCACAGGGTAAGGGCAATCCTTTTTGGGCACCACAAGGGCGGCGCGCCGCTTGGCAAGCTCGGCCTCGTCCACAAGCAGATCCAGCTTGCGGTTGGGAATGTCGATATGGATGGTATCCCCTTCGTGCACCAGAGCGATAACACCACCGTCCGCCGCTTCGGGCGAAATGTGCCCGATGGCCGCGCCATTGGTGCCGCCGGAGAAACGGCCGTCCGTCAGCAGGGCAACATCCTTGCCAAGGCCCATGCCTGTGATAGCCGCCGTGGGCGAGAGCATTTCGCGCATGCCCGGGCCGCCGCGCGGGCCTTCGTAACGGATCACAACGCCGTCCCCGGCCTTGATCTTGCCGTCAAGAATGGCCTTCATGGCGTCTTCTTCCGACTCGAAAACGCGGGCCGTAACATCGCGGCGCATCATTTCGGGGGCAACGGCAGACTGCTTGACCACAGCGCCCTCGGGGGCAAGGCTGCCGCGCAGAATGGCAATGCCGCCCTGCTTGGAATAGGGATTTTCAACACTGCGGATCACTTCAGGGTTCATGACGCGGGCGTTCATGTCCTTGAGGTTTTCGCCCACGGTCTTGCCCGTGGCGGTCATGCAGTCCTTGTTGATGAGGCCCAGCTTGTCCAGCTCGGTCATGACGGCAGGGATGCCGCCCGCGTTGTCCAGATCAACCATGTAATGCTTGCCCGCCGGGGAAAGCTTGCACAGATTGGGGCTCTTTTTGCTGACTTCGTCAAAAATTTCCAGGCCAAGCTTCAATCCGGCCTCGCCGAACACGGCGGGCAGGTGAAGCACGGTGTTGGTGGAGCAGCCAAGGGCCATATCCACGGCCACGGCGTTAGCAACAGACTTGGGCGTTACGATGTCCAGCGGGCGGATGTTCTTGCGCAGCAGATCCATAACCCGCATGCCCGCCGTTTTGGCAAGGCGGATGCGCGCGCCGCTCACAGCGGGGATGGTGCCGTTGCCGGGCAGGGCCACGCCGATGGTTTCAGACAGGCAGTTCATGGAGTTGGCCGTGAACATGCCCGCGCAGGCGCCGCAGCCGGGACAGGCGCGTTCGGCCATGTATTCCAGCTCTTCTTCGGTCATGGCGCCGCTGCGCACCTTGCCCACGGCCTCAAACACGGTGATAAGATCGCCGCGCTTGCCGGGGCCGATGTCGCCGGGCAGCATGGGGCCGCCGGAAACCAGCACCGAAGGGATGTTCAGGCGCATCATGGCCATGAGCATACCGGGGACGCACTTGTCGCAGTTGGGAATAAACACCAGGGCGTCAAAGGCGTGACCGCGCGCCATGATTTCAATGGAATCCGCGATGAATTCACGCGAAGGCAGGGAAAAACGCATGCCTTCATGGTTCATGGCCAGGCCGTCGCACACGGCAATAGCCGGGAACTGCAGCGGCGTACCGCCCGACATACGTACACCGGCCTTGACCGCATCGGCCAGGCTGTTCAGGTGCATATGCCCAGGAACGACCTCGCTGGCTGCGTTCACAATGCCTACCAGGGGGCGTTCCATTTCTTCTCTGGTGAGGCCCAGAGCGTAGAGCAGGGAGCGGTGGGGGGCTTTTTCCAGCCCGGACTTCATTTTTTTGCTGCGTGCTTCATCATCCATGACGGTATCCTTATGGTATGAACAACAAACATTCCTCTTGCGCCCGCAATCGGAATGAGAATCGTACGGTAATTTTTTACGCCCGTAAACACGGCATGGCCCCTCCTGCCGCCCTGCCGGGGGCCGCACCGTATGTGGGGAATCCCTGGCTGAGCAGGTATTTTTTCCGCACAGGCCTCAGCCCCTTGAGCGCGCCGCCGAAGTGAGCTAATTTCCCGGCATGCAAAGCTCTACCCCAACTTTGGCCCGCCGCTACATATTCAAGCTCGTGGCCAATATCGCCTCCGTCCCGGTCTACCTTGTCATGGAGGCCATTCTGCCCCGCGCACTCGGGCCGCAGATGTACGGCAATTACAGCTTTGCCACCAACCTCTTCCAGCAGCTTTCCGGCTTTCTGGATATGGGAACCTCCACCTGCTTTTACAATTCCCTTTCGCGCCGTCAGGCAGAGACCGGCCTCATCGGCTTTTACATGCGCGTTACAGTGGCGGTATTCGCCATTATTTTGCTGGCCGCAGGCCTGCTGCAAATTCCTGCGGCTGGCGAACTGCTCATGCCCGATGTGCCCCTGTGGCTTGCGCCGCTGGCAGCCCTGTGGGCTTTTCTGACATGGTGGGGCCGCGTGCTGCGCTCCATGAACGATGCCGTGGGCGCAACTGTTTCTTCCGAAATGGTGCGCACCGTTGTTTCCCTGTTCACGGTGGGTTTGCTGGGACTCATGTTCTGGGCCGACGGGCTGAACATTCACACGCTCTTTGCCCAGCAATACCTCATGCTGGGGGCAACTGCCCTTGGCTACTGGCTGGTTACGCGCACCTACTGGCGGCAGGCGGGCATTCCCCTGCACTTTCGTCTCACCCCTGAGCAGACGCGCGCCTATGGGCGGGAGTTTTTCAATTACAGCCACCCGCTGTTTGTGCAGGCCCTGCTCTCCTTTTTGCTCCTCACAGCCGAGCGCTGGCTGCTGCAATGGTTTGACGGCAGCGTGGAACAGGGTTTTTTTGCCCTTTCCCAAAAAGTCAGCATGGCCTGCTTTCTTTTTGTTTCAGCCATGACGCCTCTGGTCATGCGCGAACTTTCCATCGCCTGGGGCAATAACGATCGTGAGGCCATGGGTCGCCTGCTCACGCGTTTTGCCCCGCTGCTGTACGTGGTGGCTGCCTATTTTTCGTGCTTTACGCTGGCTGAGGGTTCCGCCCTGGTGAACTTTTTCGGCGGCGCGCAGTTTGCCGCTGCGACCCTGCCTGTGCAGATCATGGCGCTCTATCCCCTGCATCAGGCCTATGGGCAGCTTGCCGGATCGGTTTTTCACGCCACGGGCCGCACCAAGGTGCTGCGCAACATGGCGGCGCTGGAATGCATTTACGGTTTCAGCACAGCGTGGTTTCTGCTTGCGCCGCCGGAATATTTCGGCCTTGGCCTCGGTGCCGTGGGGTTGGCGATCAAAACCGTGTGCGTACAGGTCATCACCGTCAACGTGTATCTTTGGCTGGCCTCGCGCTTTATTCCGCTCAAGTTCTGGCGCAACGTGGCCCACCAGATCTGGAGCCTCGCCGTTTTGCTGCTGCTGGCCTTTGGCTGCCGCCAGCTTACGCTCTATCTTGGCATTGGCGATGTGGATTCCTTGCCGCGCTTTCTTGTTTCCGGCGTCATCTACACCGCTGCCATCGGTCTGCTCTGCCTGGGCATGCCCGCTGTGATGGGCTTTTCGCGTCAGGAATTGCGCGAAGTATTTATCCGGTTCAGCAAATCCAGGTCACACGGCTAACACCCCGCCCCACAAAATAGAAAGGCCGGACTGTATCTGCCCCCCGTCAAGTGGCAGGTCAAAAAAGCCAGGACGAATAATCAAGCGGCCAGCTTTTTCCAAAATTCTATTGGAAAGAGCTGGCCGAGCCTTTTTTAAAATCTCTCCGTAGTATAAAAACGTATGTGTTCTTCTACCAGAGCGACGGTTTTCTGCTGACTGCACAACCTCTTCCCTGTGAACGCTTCGGTGAGTTTTTTGGAGGCAGGTGGCTATGGTAGCAATTTGTATGGTTTAATCTTTGCCGCCCGGTAGGGCCTGCTTCATGCAGGGTTTAAAGTCCTACCCATTGGCAGGGGTTGCGATGGGGCGTTTCTTGCGTGAGGTAATTGCTCTATAAATAAAGTAATACAGGAGGACGCGGTAACTAGCCTTCATAATTCGTGGCTTCCGCATGCAAGAAGCGGCAGGATTCAGATAAACTTTTTGAAAAAAATGTCGTTAAGAAGAAGAGGAGCACATAACTCTGCGCAAGCGAGGTGTCGGAATGGACTTTTTTGATGATATTTTGACAGCCACATATTTAAAGAAGGCCAGCTTGAGCCTTCTGCTGGATGGTTTGCCGCAGTCAGTGCCCCAAAGTTACACATCCGGCAAAGAAATGCTGGCTGCCGCCTTGACCGGGCGAATCCGGACTGATGCATCCATGCTGCGGCAAGGGGCGAAAAACGCCACGGAAGGGGCAAATATAGCCACGTTGATTGCAACGTCCACATCGACGGTGCGCGACAACCTGAACCAGATGTTAACCCTTGCCCAAGAGGTAAAGGCTGACCCGACCAAGGGCAGCGTCAACGGCGCCGCATTTACAACCCTTGCCGGGGAGCTATCCTCAATTGTTTCTGGAACAAAATACAATAATATTTCTTTGTTAGACAAAAATGGCTGGACGAATGACAGTCGCCTCACCGTCAGCGGCGATGGAAAATCCTCGACCTTTAAACTACAGATGGGATACGGTAGTTCAACCTTTACGCTGAACGATTTGTCGTATCTGAATTACTTGAAGAGTGTAGATTTAAGCAGCGGCTCACTTGATATAGATGCGCTTATCAGTGATCTTTCAACACAAATAAATACAGTTGATGTGATCTATAGTCGGAATGATTCGCTATCCGGGTCTTACACCAGCGAGGCGAGTGTCATGGTGGAACAGGCAGACATTCTTGATAAGGCCGCGCAGGATGCGATGCCGAGTGAGGAAGATCCGCTTTTACGGGATATTGGCAGTATTATTTCCACAACATCCTGAGTACTGTTGTTGCGCAAATCTTCTCGGGGTATGCATCGGTTTATATTCCGTCAATGCTCCCATTCGCCAAACTTCCGGAGATTTTTTTACATTTCTCCCCGCGCAGCAACCAAGGGCACTTCGTGCAATTGTTGCTGGCCCCTTACTGAAAGGCTTAACAAGTGGCTTTTGTACTTGTTCCCCTGTGGCGCTTTTTTACGTTGTCTACCTGGGGGGGGTATAGCAATGCAGCCTAGGTGGCCGGTATATCGCTGTCTACCCTGATGAGGGCAGTCAAATCCGGCCCTTTGTGTTTACACTGCCGCATCAAGCAGCAGATTGTCCCTGTGGATTACCTCAGGGTAGTGCGCATCACCCAGGATAGCTGCGACTTCGTGCCTTTTCAGGCCCATAATTTTTTTCAGGTCTGAGGTGCTGTAATTGGAGAGGCCCACGCCGAGGCTTTGCCCTTCGTGCAGCACACGTACCAGCCCGCCCTGCTGAAAACTGCCCTCAACGCGGAACACACCGCCGGGCAGGAGGCTGCCGCCCTTGTGCAGCAGGGCCTTGGCCGCGCCAGCGTCCACATGCACACTGCCCGCCGGATCAGACTGATAAGCCAGCCAGAATTTGCGGCGCGGTATGGCATGCCGCGCAGGGCAAACCCATGTGCCGCCTGTAAATGGCTCGTGCCCCAGTGGAGCCGGGCAAATACCGCTGGCGGCAAAGGCCCGCGTGATGATCTCCGGCTCACGCCCCGGCAAAATCAGCGTTGGCACGCCAATCTGCGCGGCGCGACGGGCCGCCAGAAGCTTGGAATACATACCGCCCGTGCCTACGGAAGTCTTACCGCCGCAAAGCTGGCCCAGATCGAGGGCCGCCACATCCTCAATGTGATCCATGATGGGAGCGTTGGGTTCTTTTTGCGGATCGGCAGCCAGCACGCCCGAGGCGGAAGTGAGATTGATGAAAAGATCAGCCCCGGTCAGATTGACCAGAAGGCTTGCAAGGCAGTCGTTATCGCCGAACTTCAGTTCGCTGATGGACACTGTGTCATTTTCGTTGACAATGGGCAGTACCCCCCATTCCAACAGTTCGGCAAAGGTATTGCGAGCATTAAGGAAGCGCTGACGCGCGCGCAGGTCATCCCGGGTCAGCAGAACCTGGGCAGTGGGCATGCGGTGGGCAAAAAAGACCTTGTCCCAGCTCTGCATGAGCTGCCCCTGCCCCACTGCTGCCGCAGCCTGACGTGCCGCAAGGCCCGTGGTTTCAACCACATGCCCGCGCGTGGCAAGCGCGGCCCGCCCAGCGGCTACAGCGCCGGAAGAAACAAGCACCAGACGGCGCGGCTCCGCGCCCCCCGCGTTGCTGGATGCGGCATCGCCCGCAGGCAGCAGATTGCGCAGCCGCGCCAACTGCCCGGCCAGATTCTCCAGCACGGGCATGCTCAGGCCCTGGGCATCGGTCAGCACGGCGCTGCCTACCTTGACGACCACCACCCGCGCCTGGGCAAGAACCCGTGCGCGTTCCTGCCGCCAGTCTTCCGTCGGCGCTGTCATATATGCTCCACAGACCGCTACTCGCGGGTATAGATCACTTCAATTTCGGGGAAGTCCTCTTCCTCATCGCCGTCAGTATCAGCAAAATGCAGGATAGGCGCGTGGCTGGCGGTTTCATCACGCATACGCCACAACTCTTCCACCAGAGGCTCAAGGTCGATGTTGTCCCGCGCGGAAATAAAGAAGATATTCCGGCCATCGGCTTTGGCCCTGCTTTTCAGCTCTTCCAGGCGCTCGGGGGTGATGAGGTCGATCTTGTTGACCACCTCGATCTGCTGACGCTCTCCCAGTTCTTCGTCAAAGCGGCACAGTTCCTCATTGATGAGGTTAAAGCCCGCCCAGGGGTCATCCTCGCCCACGTCTTCCACGCTGAGAATGTGCACGAGAAAGCGTGTGCGCTCCACATGCTTGAGGAAGCGCAGTCCAAGCCCCTGACCTTCGTGCGCGCCCTCAATGAGGCCGGGAATGTCGGCAATGACCATGCGCCTGTCGGGATCCACTTCGTCAATCATCACGCCGAGATTGGGCGTGAGCGTGGTGAAGGGATAGGCCGCGATCTTGGGGCGCGCCGCCGACACCTGCGAAATAAAGGTGGATTTGCCCGCATTGGGCAAGCCCAAAAGACCGGCATCGGCCAGAATCTTCAGTTCAAGGCGCAGATTTTTTTCTTCACCCGGCTCGCCGGGCTGGCAAAATCGCGGTGCGCGCATGGTGGAAGACTTGAAATGTTCGTTGCCCTTGCCGCCGCGGCCGCCGCAGGCAACAATTACTTCCGTTTCAGGATCGCTGAGGTCTGCCAGCAGTTCTTCACCATCCGGCCCTTCAACAAAAACAAGCGTACCCACCGGCAGGTGCAGCACCATGTCTTCGCCTTTTTTGCCATCGCACTGGCTGCCTTCGCCGGGACGACCATTGCGGGCCTCGTAAAGGCGCTTGAGCCGAAAATCGTACAATGACAGCAAACGGCCATCGGCTTTCAGCACCACTGAGCCGCCGTCACCGCCATTGCCACCGTCCGGGCCGCCGCGCGGCACAAACTTTTCGCGCCGAAAAGACAAACAACCATGCCCGCCCTTGCCGGCGCGCACCTGAATTCGAGCTTCATCTACAAATCGCATGGGATATCCTTGCGGTCAGTCCGCGCGGCTGCGCCTGCAATGCTGGCGCTCGCCGTAATGTATAAGGGGGCTGCCGTTCCGAAAAAAACCGCGCAAAGTATGCAGCA
Organism: Desulfovibrio desulfuricans DSM 642; assembly: GCF_000420465.1. Lineage (NCBI taxonomy): Bacteria > Pseudomonadati > Thermodesulfobacteriota > Desulfovibrionia > Desulfovibrionales > Desulfovibrionaceae > Desulfovibrio > Desulfovibrio desulfuricans. The sequence goes on from NZ_ATUZ01000014.1 coordinate 33,404, forward strand.
ATGCAGTTCAGCGCCACATGGCAAACACCTGCTTGCCCACGCTGCCTGCTTTTCGGTCTGTGGCCTTCGCCACACATACCCCAGCACAAACACCGAGAGGGAAGAAGCCTCGCGGCCCCTTCCCTCATCGGCAAATTCCACGCGGCCGCTTAGTCGGCGGCCGCCTCCACATGCACTCGCGTGTGGACGCGACGCTTGCGGAGATACTTCTCAAAGCGCACAACGCCGGCCACTTTGGCGAACAGGGTAAAGTCCCTGCCCATGCCCACGTTCACACCGGGGTAAACGGTAGTGCCGAGCTGACGCACCAGAATATTGCCAGCCAGAACCTTCTGACCGCCAAAACGCTTTACGCCGCGGCGTTGGCCTTCACTGTCGCGACCGTTGCGCGAAGAGCCGCCTGCTTTCTTATGTGCCATGGTAGCCTCCCTGGGGCGCCGACCCTGTGGACCGGCGGGGCAAAGTAAATATCTTTCAACGCGCCCTGCACGAATGCAGAGCTATTGGCAGACCATGCCCGCGGCCTGCCGAACCTCGGCTAAAGCCGGGTTCTAGGCGTTGATGCTCTTAACGCGAATGGTGGTGTAATCCTGGCGGTGACCGCGCATCTTGCGCGAGTCATTACGACGCCAGCGCTTGAACACCTTGATCTTGGGGCCGCGCCCGTGATCCACCACTTCCGCCATAACGGCGGCCCCGGCAAGATAGGGAGCGCCGACTTTGCATTCAGCACCGCCGACCATCAGCACCTTGTCCAAGGAAATTTCGCTTCCGGCCTGAACCGCAAGCTTTTCCACAACTACTTTAGAACCTTCTTCGACGCGGTACTGTTTTCCGCCGGTCTCGATAATCGCGTACATATCAACCTCCAAAAAGAGAAAGGCATATTTGCCCCACAGGCCGACAAATGTCAAGCGCGTTTTGCATAATTTTTTGCAAAACTCACTACAACAGTCCGCGACTTGCGCGAGTGGCGAGAATACACAACTTCATGTCAGGGAGCAACGCCTTTCTGCACCCCGGCACACGCATCCCCTCCCTTTGCCGCTTGCGGCCGCACTTGCACAGCCGCAAGCCTGCTGCTATCTGTGGGGCGCATGAACACAGCACCCACACAGCTCACGCTCGATATCACCGCCCTTTCGCACGATGGGCGCGGCATTGCACGCCTGGCGCCGGAGGGCATCCATACCGGCAAGGGCACTGTCGTATTTGTGGCAAATGCCTTGCCGGGGCAACGGGTGAACGCGCGCGTTTTGCGGCGCAAGCCTTCCTTTATAGATGCGGAAGCCGCAACCTTGATCAAAAACGCGCCTGATGCTGTCGATCCCATATGCCTCCACCATGCCGAGTGCGGCGGCTGCCCCCTGCAAACCATGCCCTATGCGCAGCAACTTTATTGGAAGCGCACTCTGGCAGTGGACGCCCTGACCCGCATTGGCAAATTTGACCGCGCTCAGGTTGAATCAATGCTGCCGCCTGTCACCGGGTCGCCCGCGCTGACGCGGTTTCGCAATAAAATGGAATTTGCCTTCGGGCACGACACTGAAGTCGGAACAGGTCTGAAACTTGGCCTACGCCGCCGCAATGGCCGCGATGTGGTGGCCGTGCCGCACTGCGCCCTCATGCCGCCCGAAGCGCTACAGATAGTCAGCATGGTTGGCAACATGGCGGCGCAAAGCGGCTTTGCCGCCTACGCAGCGCCCGATACACGACAAAGCCAGCCCATTCGCCCCACGCACGGCCAGCAAAAGCAGAGCCGCCGTGGCGGCTTTGCCCGGCGCGCTCCGCGAAATCACGCCATCCCGGTTCACGATGTCGCGGCCAATGGGTTCTGGCGTTTTTTTGTGCTGCGGCGCGGCCTTGCGGCGGACATGCGCACACCGCGCTGGTGGGCCCTGTGCATCACAAGTCCCGGCGATGCCCCGCAGCGCGCTGCCGTGAGGATGCTCGGCAGGGAGGTTCTGGCGGCATTCCCCCAGTTGGCAGCATTTATCCATGAAGAACGCGCCACCGCCGATGCCTTTGCTTTTGGCGAAAAACGCGTGCAGACCCTGGACGACACTGGCCGGGAAAATCCTGCAGCCGCGCGCTTGTTTCTGCCCCTTGCTGGCATGAACTTTACCCTGGATGCGTCTTCCTTCTTTCAGGTGAACACCGGCGGGGCGCAGGCGCTTGCGCATGCGGCACAGCGCATGCTTTTGCCTGACAGCCCGGCGCAGAGCCCTCAGGACGCCCGCCCCCGCGGTCTGCTTGATCTTTATTGTGGTGTCGGCGCACCGGGCCTGTTGCTGGCGCGCAGCTATTCCGCGCTGCTGGGCCTGGAGCAGGACAGACGGGCCGTGAAGCTCGCCGCCATAAATGCCAAGGACAATGACATCAATTACTGCCAGTACGCGGCAGGGGATGCGGTGCACCACCTTGAGCGCCTTGCGCCTCTGGAACCTGCAAGCCGCTGGCAGGCTGCTGGCTTTGGCGAATCAGCCAGCCCCCCGCAGGCATCAGACGCTCTGGCAGACCCGCCAAGGGCCGGACTTTCACCCCGCGCGCTGGATGCACTCATGCAGATCGCGCCAGACAGAATCCTTTATATATCGTGCAACCCGGCTACGCTGGCACGAGATGCCGCACAGCTCCGCAACAAATATTCCCTGGAGCGGCTTGAAGCGGTTGATCTTTTTCCGCACACGCCGCACCTTGAATGCCTGAGCCTCTGGCACAGGTTCGACTGAGCCGCAGGCAGACATTTTTTGCATATTCACGAGGCTCGATTTTTGGTATCAACAGCCAGTTTTCCGCGTCTATGGCCCATAAGGAATGCAGCGTAATCACAAGTTTCCGCCCAAAGTCATTGACGCGTCGGGTCGCCTGTGATAATTTGAACAGCGTTAAGGGGACCATGACGCTTACAGGTTCCAGCCACGTGCGCGGAGGCCTTATGTCGTTCAAGGATTTTCTTAAGCAGCAGCAAACCGGCATGGAAGCCATGGCCAACACAGGGGTCATTGGCCTGCATCTGGTGAGCGGCCCCGCAGTGGGTTTTGCCATAGGCTACGGCATTGACCACTGGTTTGGCACCAGCCCATGGGGCAAGCTGGTTTTTCTGTTCATCGGCATTGCGGCGGGGTTTTTGAACGTGTATCGCGACACCCAAGCCCTGCTGCGCAAAATGGCGGCGCAGGACGCCCGCCGAAAAGGCCTTGTGCCGGAACAGCAAAGCGAAACGCCCCCAGCGGGGCAAGGCAAAACAAACAGCCGTGCGCAGACTGAAACTGATGATACACAGCCTTGACGCTTGGCTTTGGCGGCGCGGCATAGATCACCCGGCTATCCGCGTTTTGCTGCGTAACGAAATTTTGCTCGCCGCATGCAGCCTTTTGATCGGCGGGCTGGCCTTTACGGCCACACCCTGGTTTTTCTGGTTTGGAGTGGGCCTGACCATCATGGCCTGGACATTTTGGGGATTGGCGCGCTTTTTTCTGCGCAAGGGCCTGGGGGATTACAGCACGGCCTTTTTGCGCATAGTACTGGTGCGCTGGATGGGTCGGCTGGTTATAATCGGTGCGCTCCTTTATGTTTCGCTGATTGTGTATCAGGCACCTGTTTTCGCCATAGTAGGCGGCATGGCCGCAGCCGGAGCTTGCGCTCTGGCAAGTTATGCCCTGGCAGCGCGTGGACCGCGACGCCGGGCAGACTAAACCGGCAAGGCCTGACTGCCAGACCGGGACAAAACAACCGCACCACGGCAAGGCAAATGCCCAAGGCCGCAAATTTTGGGGAATGGCCCGCACGGGTCTAACATTAACGCCGCGCTTTGGCGCGTACTCACCAGGAGGCATGGCTCATGGCAGGTGGTTTGCCGCATCCGGTATTGCTCTCCACATTTATGGGCATGGACGAGATCGCCATCGGTGGAACGATGGTGGAATTCAAACATGTGTTCTACTCCTGGGTCTGTATGGCCATTCTGTTCACCGTAGCGTTGATCATGCGCCGTCGGTTGACCATGGTTCCCGGAGGTTTACAAAACTTTTTCGAAGCCTTGGTGGATACCATCGAGAACTTCATCCTTGCCACCATGGGTGAGCACGGACGCAAGTTCGTGGGCCTCCTGGCTGGCATGTTCATCTACATTTTTGGCATGAACCTCATGGGCCTTGTGCCCGGCTTTGACGCTCCTACGGCCAACCTCAACACCACCGTGTGCATGGCGGTGTTTGTGCTTGTGTTCTACAACGCCGTGGGTCTGATCCGCTGGAAGGCGCACTACATCCACCACTTTACCGGCCCCTCCAAGGTGCTCATTCCGCTCATGTTTCCGCTTGAAGTGGTCTCGCACCTTTCGCGCCCGGTTTCGCTTTCTCTCCGTCTTTTCGGCAACATCCGCGGTGAAGAAATCGTTATGGTGCTGTTCTTCGTAATGGCTCCCATACTCGGTACCCTGCCCATCTACGCCCTCTTCCTTTTGGGCAAGACCATGCAGGCTTTCGTGTTCTTCATGCTGACCATGTTCTACATCAAGGGCGCGCTTGAAGCTCCCGAGCATTAGGCCGATAGCCACGGGCTGCCTGCGGCCCGCCGAATAAACATCGGCGAATTGCGGGACGTTACACACGACACATAGTGGGGAATGGTCGATAACGACCCAACAATACAACAGTGCAAGGAGTGTCTCATGCGTAAGTTTCTGATGATCGCCCTGAACACCGTGGCCCTTCTCGGCATGGCCACCATGGCTTTTGCTGCCAACCAGCTCGACGCCTCGGCTCTGGGCTACACCTGCCTGGCCGCCGCTCTTGGCATCGGCATTGCCGCCTTCGGTTGCGGCATCGGCATGGGTCTTGGTCTGAAGGGCGCCTGCGAAGGCGTTGCCCGCAACCCTGACGTGAGCGGCAAGATCACCGGTACCATGATTCTGGCCTTCGCCTTCATCGAATCGCTGGCCATTTACGCCCTGGTTATCAGCTTCATCCTGCTGTACGCCAACCCCTACGCGTAAGTCCGGATCACATTGATTTGTAAAAAAGGCGGCCCTTGGGCCGCCTTTTTTATTTGCTTCAGGTCATATCTGCTACGCCTGCAGCTATCGATCCGAACCCGATACTGCTTCCAACCAGCAATTTCTTGTTGTCCAAGCTGCCAGCAACAGTAAAAGCCATGAAGATAAAACTTTGCCTCAGTCACAACACCTGCCAAGAAAAGTCAAACATTGTTGAGTACACACTTCCACACGGATAGACTTGATATATAGAGAAAGACAGTTATCTGCTTGCAGCAAATACCTTTCTTTGAGTCAGCATTCAGTAAGCTTCGTAAGAGGCTTAACCTTTGTTAACTTTTATGGTATAGATTTTGTTCTACATAGCTTTTAGAGCCTAACGTATTGAAATAACAGATGGCAAACTTGTGACGCGGTGTTAGCTGCAACTTGCTAAGTGGTGAAATAAATTTTATCAAAAAAGTCAGCAGGAAAAAGCCAAGGCACGGCTCCACCGCCCTTGATCCCAGCTGAATATTGCAGGCATAACACTCTTCTTTTCCTGCTATTTAGCGAAGTTGCCTGCCATGCGCGCCATGTATTCACAAAGCTTGCGCCTGTGTGTATTTCTGCTATAAAATCAAATTCACAAAGTTTGTAACAACAAGACACGCTTGGCATCCCAGAAGGTACAACATGGTCAACCCACCCAAGAGCAAACACATCCCACGCGCGACTATCCAGCGCCTTGCCACATATGTTCAGGTGCTGGAAAATTTCGCACGTGACAGTGTCGAAGTCATTTCATCCAATCCCCTTGCAGAGGCCTGCGGCGTCAACGGCTCGCAGGTGCGCAAAGACCTTGCTTACTTCGGCGAATTCGGCATCCGTGGCGTTGGCTATCATGTCAAATCGCTCATTGCCGCCATCACCTCATCCCTGGGCGTTGACCGCGAATGGCGCATGGCGCTGATTGGCGTTGGCAACCTCGGCAAGGCCATCCTGAACCACGGAGAATTCCGCTCACGCGGATTCAATATTGTGGGCATTTTCGACTGCGACCCCTTTAAAATCGGCGAAATTGTCCACGGCCTTGAAGTGCACTGCACTCGTGATCTCAAGGATATGGTGACCGATCTGAACATCGAGATCGGCATCATCACCACCCCGCCGGAGCGGGCGCAAAGGGCTGCGCAGCACTTGATGGACGCAGGCATTACCTCCATTCTGAACTTTGCCCCCTCGCGCATCAAGGTGCCGGACAGAATCAACGTGGAGTACGTGGACTTTTTCCACCATCTCTACGCGCTGGCGTTCAACCATCCCCAGACACGGTAACCAAACGTGACACTCACTTCTGTGACATCCTGGCCAGGGCGCTTTCATGACGCCCTGGCTTTTTTGACCCGCCTTGTCCCCCCCCGACCCTGCTGCACCGCAGATTCCTTCAGCGCGGCCATGCCTTTTTTTGCCCCGGTGGGTCTGGCGCTTGGCGCACTTTGCACGGCTGCCGCCTTTCTCTGCCTGTGGGTCTTTAACGCCCCAGACTCAGGCTTCGCGGGCCGCTGCCTTGCCGCCGCCCTTGCCGCCTGGGCCTGGATGCTCTGCGAAATATGGGCAACGCGAGGCCTGCACTGGGACGGATTATCAGACCTTGGCGACGCCGTGAGCAGTGGAGCCAGCGGCGAGCGCTTCTGGGCCGTGCTGCGGGATAGCCGCCTGGGTGCATTCGGTGCGCTGCATCTGCTTGTTGCCTTCAGCGGATTATGGCTGGCTCTCACATGGCACCTTTCCAACGGCCAATGGATTGCCCCCCTGCTCGCGCCAGCATGGGGCCGCGCAGCCTGCATCTGGCTGGCGGCATATAGCGTGCCGCATGATGAACGCTCGCTCGGCGGCCTTGCCTGCGCTGGTTCAAGCCCACAACTGGCCCGCTGGCAAGTTGTGCTGGCAACGGGCATGCTTGTGCTGGTTCTGCTTTTGGGCGATTGCCCATTCTGGCGATTGCCCCTGCTGGCCTTTGGAGAATTTCTGCTGATCCACAGCCTGATCGACACTACACGGGAACACGGCGGAGTTTCCGGAGATTTTCTTGGCGCGTGTATCCAGTGGAGCCAGTTGTGGTTCCTGTTGGTAACAGTGTAAGCTGAGTCCGACTGACGCAAACGACCGGGTTTGCCCCGGAATAACCAAGGAGCCAGCTATGGATTTTAAAGCGCTTGCGGAAGCGGCCCGCACCTGCCGCCGCTTTTATGAAGACCAGCCGCTTGGCATGGCCGACATGGAATGGCTTGTGGACTGCGCACGCCTCGCCCCCTCCGCCAAAAACGGGCAGGAACTGCGCTTCATGCTTGTGGGCAACGGCGAAACCTGCCAAAAGCTGTTCGCTCTCACCCGCTGGGCAGGCGCGCTGAAAGACTGGGGCGGCCCGCACCCCGGTGATCGCCCCACAGCTTTTGTGGCCATTCTTATGCCCAAGACCGGCAAGGAACTGACCTGCATGGATGTGGGCATTGCGGCCCAGACCATCCAGCTTGCCTCCACCAGCCGAAACTGGGGTTGCTGCATGATCCAGTCTTTTGACCATCAGGCCGCACCCTCCCTGCTGAACGTACCGGAAGACATGAAAATCGCCCTGGTGCTGGGCCTTGGCGTTGCCAAGGAAAAGCGCGTTGTGGCCCCCATGCCCGAGGGCGGCGCAACTGCCTACTGGCGTGATACTGAAGGCGTCCATTATGTGCCGAAGCGGAGTCTTGAAGACCTGATTATTGCACGATTCTAGTCTATTATAGCCTGAATTGATGAAAGAAATCGCGGCAGAGCTTGTCTCTGCCGCGATTTCTTTCATTTTCGGAGAGTTCCCTGTTCAGCCAGCATGCTCCACAAGCCACTGGCCGAGCAATTGGGCAAGAGCTGTGTCGCCGTTGGCATAAGCCGCACGGCGCGCCTGCTGCACACGGGCCTTTGCCATTGCCGGGTCGCACGTGCCACCCTCAAATACGGCCTGGGGATCAAGCTGCGACAACTGTTTACATACCCTTGGGTCGGGCATGAGCCGCAGACATTCCATAAGCGTGCCCGTTGCGGCAACAAGGTCGCCCGCCTGCTCCTGATGCCGGGCCAGCAAGAGCCAGCCCTCAAGCCAAAGAGGTTCGACACGCAACAAAGCCTTGCAGGCTTCGCTGTTAAAGGGCTTGCCGCAGAACTCCGCGCTGATGCGCTGCTGCTGTTTCTCGGGCAGCACCATCCAGGTATCGAGACTTTCACCAATACACAGATCGTATCCATCCAGTTTTGCCAGCACGTGTTCATCAGGGCGCACGGCTCCGCCTTTGCGCTGCATGAGCAGGGTGCAATTTTCCCTGTCATGGGCAAAGCGGCCCGGCGTCCGGCTTGTATGATGGTAAATGACACTGCGGCTCTCCACCCGCAGTTTCAGCCCCTGCGCACGCAGGGCAAAGCACAGGTCAATGTCCTCAAATCCGTTGCGAAACCCTTCATGAAAGCCGCCGCAGGCTTCAAACTGCGCCTTGCGCAGCATGATGGCCGCGGCGGTGATGGCCTGCAAGGGGTGGGGCTTGCGCGCTGCGGCAAAGCTGCCGGGCAGGTGTTCGTAGAGGTGCCCCACCGCATTGAAGGGATTCACGTAGATGCCGCAGTGCTGCACGGTGCCGTCAGGATACAGCAGCAACGGCCCAGCCGCGCCGATCTTGGGATCGGACATGACCGCACGCAGGGGCGGCAGCCAGTCCGGGGTAAGCGTTGTGTCGTTGTTGAGAAAAAACAGCAGATCGCCGCCAGCCGCCTGAGCCCCGGCATTGCAGCCCCGCGCAAAACCCACATTTTCAGTCATGCGCACGGCCTTGAATGCCGTGCCGAACAGGGCCTCGCCCAAGGGTTCAAGTCCTGAAGCCGTGGCATCTGTGGAGTGGTTGTCCACAACCACCACTTCCATGTTTTCTCCAGCGGAATGCTCGGCCAGCGAACGCAGGCAAGGCTCTGTCATGTCCCAGAGGTTCCAGACAGGAATGACCACAGAAACACGGCTTGCTTCCGACATTTCAGCACCTCCGGGCATCAGCGCCCCTGAGCAAAACGGGCGGCAGCCGCCACGAAATTGGGGGCCCAACAGGGGACTGCCGGGGCAAAAATATGCGTATACGAAGCCCAGACATTCTGCCGCAACAGCCCGTCCAAAGCGGGCGCGCTGGTCAGCTTGGCAGTTTCGCCTTTTTTCTGCCCGTCCGGCTCTGCCTCACGTCCCATGCCCTGCCCTTTGCGCAGGCGCAGGCCGTGCCGGGGCGCAGCGCCCTGCCAGCAGCAGCGCGAATAATGAAATTCGTGCCCCAGAATTTCCAGCCCTTTGGGGAAAAATGGATTTTCCTCCACCACTGTTCCGTGCACGTAGCCGAGGCCCTGTGGTTTGCCGCAAAACTGGGCAACAACGGGGAAGATATTGCTCATGGGCCAAAGCACGCCCTCGCGTTCTATGCCTTGCGCCAGCAACATAAAACCACCGCATTCTGCATAGATGGGCAGGCCAGCCCCAGCCCATGCTGCCAGGGTGCGCAGGTGGGGCGAAGCGCTGAGGTCCGCAGCGCAATCTTCGGGAAAGCCACCGCCCAGGTAGAGGCCGTCTATTGCTCCAGCCTCGTCATGCTGCGGTTTTTCGCCGCGCAGTGCGGGCCAGACGCCGGAATGCGGCCCCACGATCTCAAGCCGCACCAGTTCCGCACCAGCACGCTCCAGGGCCTCAAGATTTTCTTCATAATAAAACCACAGGGCGCTGTCGCGCACATAGGCTATGCGCGGACGGCAGACTGGCATGGAGGCCTGTACATCGGGCAACCTGCCGCCCGAATTTTCAGCCGGAGTGGAGGCATCCGTGAGCGGCGCTTCCGTTGGCGCTTCCGCAGAACTGAAACATTCCACCGCCATGCCGACCGCCGCATCTACCGCCCCATTGGTTGACCAAAACGGCTCGGTCTGTTCCGGCCAGGGATCGGCAATGGCGGCCGCGCGGGCAGCAGCCATCACGGCATCAAGATTTATGTGTTCGGCCACAAAGCCGCCAAGCTTGTCGAGCACGGCACGGGCCTCAGGGGAAAGATCATCGCCGCAGGAGGCAATCCCCATGTGGCGCTCGGGCAGCGGGTTATCTTTCAGGCGCGGCAGGGCCCCAAGCACTGCCACATCCGTATATTCCTCAATAACCTTGCGCAGCAGGGCTTCGTGCCGCGCCGTGCCCACCTGATTGAGCACCACGCCCGCAAATTGCAGCCCCGGCTCAAAGGTTGTCATGCCGTGCACCAGCGCCGCTGCCGTACGCGTCATCTTTGTGCAGTTGATGCTGAGGATGATGGGGCAGCCAAGCATACGCGCCAGTTCCGCTGTGGAGCATGAGCCAGCCACGTCCATGCCGTCAAAAAGCCCCCGGTTGCCTTCAATCATGCCGAGCACTTCTGTCACGCCGCTTTGCGCCTGTGTTTTGCGCATGGCATGTGCAAACAGGGCCTTGAGACGTTCTGGCTGGAGCATGTAGGGATCAAGATTGGTGGCGGGCCTTCCGGCGGCCATGGTCAGCCACGCGGCGTCAATGTAGTCCGGCCCTTTTTTGAAGGGCTTGACCGTATGCCCCTGCGCGGCAAGGGCGCGCGTGAGCCCCAGGGAGAGCAATGTTTTGCCGCCGCCGCCAGAAAGGGCCGATACGCACAGCCGGGGCATGGATACAGCCGCTAAACCGCAGGCAGAGTGAGAGAGGTCGGATTGTGGCAAGGAGTGTTGCATGCGGCGGCCCTGTGGAGCAGTGCTCTCAATGGTATTGCGCCCAATTAGTTTGCACAAGAGATGGCGCAGTTCTTAGCCTCAAAGGCTTGCGGCCCGGCCGGAACGCGAAAATCCACGTTGACCGGGCCGGGCCGCGCACCTGACAGAGTCAGGGACAAAAGCCATTCATAACAGCGCAGTTTCGAACACTGACTGCGCGCTGCCCTAGTGCTTGAAGGAGCGCTGCCCCGTAAACACCATGGCGACCTGCGGCTTGGCCTCGTTGCAGGCCATAATCACTTCCGCATCGCGCATGGAGCCGCCGGGCTGGGCAATGGCCGCAACGCCCTGGGCCACAGCCACATCCACCCCGTCACGGAAGGGGAAGAACCCGTCCGAAACAAGCGCAGACCCGGCCAGCCCGCCGTGGGAGGCTTCGGTGCGGCTTTCAATATCCGCAAGCTTGGCGGCCATAGCCGCATCGGCGGCGGCCTTTTCCTTGAGTTCATAGAGCGACAGGCCGAGTTCGCGGAAGGCAAGCGTGTCTGCATACTTGGTGTGCGCCTTATGTATGGCGAGTTCCACGCAGCCCACGCGATCCTGTTCGCCCGTGCCGATGGCAAGGGTGGCGCCGTCGCGCACAAAAATGACGGAATTAGACGTAACCCCGGCTTCCACTGCCCAGGCAAAGCGCAGGTCGTCCAGTTCCTGCTTGCTGGGAGCGCGGGCGGCCACAGAAACGCCTTCCTTGGTGGTGGCGGTGGCGGGCAAAAAGTCCTTGGCTTCAAGAATGCGGTTCACAAAGGACTTCTGCACAATAATGCCGCCGTCAGCCAGACTCTTGATGTCAAGAAAGGCCGAGCTGGTCAGTTCTTCAAGCCGCCCAAGGCCGGGCAGTTCCATGATGCGCAGATTTTTGCGGCCCTTGAGGATATCCACTACGCCTTCTTCAAAGGCGGGAGCGGCAACCACTTCAAAATAGTTGGCGGCGACAATTTCCGCAGCTTCGCGGGTAAAGGGACGGTTGACAACCACGGCTCCGCCAAAGGCGGCGATGCGGTCGCACCAGAAGGCCTTTTCAAGGGCCGCAGCAATGCCGTCATTGCTCCAGGCCGCGCCGCTGGGGTTATTGTGCTTCAGAATCACCGCCGCGGGGCGCTCGGTGAGGTACTGCAAAATATTGGCCCCGTTGTCCACGTCCGTGAGGTTGGTCTTGCCGGGGTGCTTGCCTGCCTGAATCATCTGGCTTTCGGTAAGCGCGGAAACAATGCCATTGCCGGGGCCGCGCCAGTTCAGACCGCCACACGTGATGGTGCCTTCCTTAAGAGCGTAGAGGGCTGCGGGCTGGTCGGGATTTTCGCCGTAGCGCAGGCCCTTCTCCTCGTTGTCCAGCGTCCAGGTGCGCTTTTGGTAGACGAGTTTTTCATCGCCCAGAATGATGGTCATGGTGTCAGGGAAAGCGTCCTTGTGGACGGTGCTGTACATGGACTTGAGATCCGACATGCTTGCCTCCAGATGTTCGCCGATCAAGTGAGGCATTCGCATACCATAAAACATGCCGGACAACCAGCCCCGATTCGCTGCTGACGGCGGTTGGGGCGGCCTGGAGGTTGCGGTGCGGCAAAGCCCATCGGCAGGAGGCAGGGGATTCCATCAGGCAAGAAAGGCGCACGTCTGGCAAGGGGAGCGTACACTTATGGTATTTGACCCGCGGCAGCCGCAGCCTGACGCCGCATGGCGGCAAACCTGCCCGGCCCTCGCCCGCGTTGACGAAATTTCATGCGCACACTACAGTACCTCGTTACATGGGAGGTAATATGGAAAAGCTGCTTGTCAGGCTGGCCCAGCAACTGGACGCCATTGACGAAGCCTCGCTTATGTCGTTGTGGAGCAAATATGCTACGACGGCCAGCCGCTTTGAACCCACCAAGAGGTGGGAAGAAGCTACGCTCGTATTTTCGCTGATTCAGGCTAAACGCTGGAAAAACCAGCTTTTCAACTACCACTGGGCCAGGCAGGCGCAGCCGCTTGGCAAGGAGCCTGAAGGCGCGGTCAATCCCATGCCGGAATTTAAGCTTGAAGGGCCGGAGGCCGCCCCGGCGGCCAGCAAGTGCAGGGTGCTTGAGTTTAAGCCCTCCAGATCGAGCGAAAGGGAACAGACTGACCCCAAGCCCGAAAGTTGACGCGCATGCAGATTAGATGGCCCTGGGTAGTCATTTGACTTACAGTTGCATACGGGATACGTACCATCAAAGGCTTTGCGTCCCGCTTTAGCGGCAGTGGGGCCGTAGGGTAGACTCCCTTCGGTCGATCTGTCGCGCCCGGCGTACGAACGCGCCTTACATCACCCGCCGTTGCGCGGCGGCATTGCAGGCAGGTAACACCATGGCGAATACGGTCATCATCGGCGCTCAGTGGGGCGACGAGGGCAAGGGCAAGATTGTTGATATGCTGAGCGCCCAGAGCCGCGTTATAGTCCGCTTTCAGGGCGGCAACAACGCAGGGCACACCATCAAGGTGCAGGGCGAGGAAACCATTCTTCACCTTATCCCCTCCGGCATACTGCACGAAAACAAAATTTGCCTCATCGGCAACGGCGTTGTGCTCGACCCGCATGTGTTCCTGGAAGAAGTGGATCACCTTGCCGCCAGAGGCATTGACGTTTCGCCCGCGCGTCTTGGCATCAGCAAGAAGACCCATTTGATCATGCCGTATCACAAAAGTCTGGATCAGGCCCGTGAAGCCAAACGCGCCGGGCACAAGATCGGCACCACTGGCCGCGGCATCGGCCCCTGCTATGAAGACAAGGCCGCCCGGGTGGGCCTGCGCGCAGGCGACCTGACAGACCCGGATCTTGTTCGCGCCAAGGTGGCCCACGCCCTGCAGGAAAAAAACGTTCTGCTGCGCGACCTCTACAAATTTGAACCTCTCGATGAGAACACCGTGAGTGAAGAGTTGCTGGCACTTGCGCCGCGCCTTGTTCCCTACCTCACCGAGGTGGAAGAACGCATGCAGGAAGCGCAGGCCGAAGGCGGCGACATCCTTTTTGAAGGCGCTCAGGGCATTCACCTTGATATCGACCACGGCACATACCCCTTTGTTACCTCATCCAATACGGTGGCGGGCAATGCATCGGCTGGCTGCGGCATTGCGCCCTCGGCCCTGAACCGCATTGTGGGCATCGTCAAGGCCTACACCACGCGCGTGGGTTCCGGCCCCTTCCCCACCGAACTGCTGGACGACACAGGCAGCTACCTGCGCACACAGGGTCATGAATTTGGCGCCACCACGGGCCGTCCCCGCCGTTGCGGCTGGCTGGATGCCGTGGTGCTGCGCGAAAGCGTTCGCCTGAACGGGCTCACGGACATTGCCCTGACCAAGCTTGACGTGTTGCAGAACCTGCCGGTGCTGAAAATCTGCGTTGCCTACGAATACAAGGGCAAGCGCCTGAGCTATCTGCCGCAGGAAGAATGCTCCCTTGGCAGCGTAACGCCCATCTACGAAGAAATGCCCGGCTTTGAAGAAGACATCACCCAGTGCGCCAGCTATGAAGAGCTGCCCGCCACTGTGCGCGCCTATATCGCCCGCATTGAAGAACTGACGGACGTCAAGGTTTCGCTGGTTTCGGTGGGCGCAGATCGCCGCCAGACCATCGTGCGCTAGGAGGCGTAGCGGCCTTACAGGTCATGAACACCCTGCTGCCCGCCATAGCTGATGACGCCTTTGACCGGCTGAAGAGCGTACTCGACAATCTGGGTGCGACTCCGCCGCAGGTATTGCTGCTTGAAGGCGGCAGCGAGGCCCAGCGCCTTGACACGGCACGCTACTGGGCCGCCCGCATCAACTGCCCGCAGGCGGAAACATCGGGCGCGCCCTGCCTGACCTGCCCGGTGTGCATGCAGATTGCCGCTGGCGAGCATCTTGATCTGGCAGCGTATGACGGTCGCATAAGCAACCGTGAAGATGAAGAAAACCCTGGCCCTGTCCGTGCGTTCAACATGGAACGCGTGCGCGAACTCAAGGTTCGCCTGCGGGATGCTCCGCACGGACAGGGACGCAGGGTTGTTATACTGATGGGGCTCAGCCTCACCCGCGACGAAGCTTCCAATGCCCTGCTCAAGGCCCTGGAAGAACCCTCAAGCACCACTGTCTTCGTTCTGCTTGCGCCCCAGCGCGAACAGCTCTTGCCCACCTTGGTTTCCCGCTCATTCTGCCTCACGCTGCCCTGGCCTGACAGCCGCGCCGAGGATGAAGACATGCGCCCTTGGGAAGACGCCCTTGCGCAATTTCTTGTTCAAGGGCAAGGTTTTTTTGACCGTGTTGCTGCCAAGGGAGCCATCGACGCAGCAGGGGCTACCCGTTTGCTGCTGTGCTGCCAAAAGGCCATGAGCAGAATACTTTCAGACAGGCATGACCCGGCGCGCCCGCTGGATGCGGCTCTGGCCGGGCTGCGCGGCAAGGCCCGTGCGGTAGCCTGCCAATGGTTTGCCGAAGCTCAGGATGCCCTGAACTACGGAGTTACTCCGGCCAGAATCCTTGAGGCGCTGGCGGCCCGGCTTTTTGCCTTGCGGCGTATGGCGGGTCAATCGTAACAGGCGTTCTGCGTCACGGGGTTAAGGCATATGGGCAACAGGCATTTTTTCCTTCTTACGCTCCTGTTCTGCTTTGCCTTATTGTGCACGCTACAGATTACTGTTCAGCCAACCTTTGCCGAACAACATCGCACCGTGCGTGTGGCCCTCCCCCCTATTTCGCAGTTCAACCGCGTAGACGATGGGCAGGTTGTGGGGTACATTCCCGATTATCTGACCCAGCTCTCCCGCTATACGGGATGGAACATAGTTTACGTTGTTGAAAAAGACTGGGCCGCCTGCCTGGCCGCGCTGGATAAAGGCGAGGTCGACATCTGCACGCCCGCCCGGTATTCGGCTGAACGCGCCCGCCAGTATCTCTACTGCGCATACCCCGGCGGCACTTCCTATACGGCCATTCTGGCCCCCAAAGATTCACAGGTTATTTACGATGATCTGGAAAGCCTCGCGCAATTACGCGTGGGGAGCATGGGCAACCCCATCTGGCTTAAGGATTTTGCTGACTTTATCAGGCAGCGCGGCGGCACAATGCCCACCATTGTGGAGTACCCCGGCAGGGAAGAGTTGCGGGAAGCCATGCATTCCGGCCAGGTGGACGCCATTCTGGAAACCGTACTCTCGTTGCGAAATGACGAAAAAATTCTGGCAAAGTGCAAGCTCACGCCTTTTTTTTACATAGGTTCACCTAAAAACCCAAAACTTATGCAGGAACTTGAGCAGGCCATGGTGCAGCTCAAGATGGAGCAACCCGATCTGGAGTATCGCCTGGGGCGCATGTATCTTCTGCGCATGTTTCAGACGCCGCTTTCACGGGCGGAACTGACTTACATTGCCCAGCAGCCGCCCCTGCGCGTGGGCTATGATCCTGACCGCAAGCCCTATTCGTGGCAGGACCCTGTGACCGGGAACGCACGTGGCACCCTCCCGGACATCCTGCGGGATGCAGCAGCGCGCAGCGGTTTGCAGGTTACTTTTGAGCCTTATGCTGTACGCCCCGCAAATTTTACAGATGCCTATACCCAGAACAAGCTGGATATGGCCTTTGGTTCGTTTCCCTCTTCAGCCCTTCAATCCCACAAGAATTTCCGCCTGACCGCGCCGCTGACGCGCAGCAGCCTGTACCTATACGCCAAGCCTGACGCGAAACTGGAACAAGAGACGTTATTTACACTGGCAGTACCGGCAAGCATCTATAATGCGGCAGAGTACGCCTCCCGCACGTTTCCCAATGCGGTCATCAAGCTTTTTTCTGATGAGGAAGCATGCCTGACTGCCACTGGCCGACGCGAAGCCAACGCCATTCTGGGCAATTCCATGGTTCTCAATAACCTTACGAGCTCCCCGCGTTTCAGCGAGTTCAATCCTGTCACCAGCTACAGCGATGTTGAAGAAGCGCGCCTGACCATCAGGCCGGGGCTGCCTGATATGTTGCTGGGCATTTTGAACAACCTCCTGCTGACCATTGATGAAAAGAGCCGGACACAGATTATTTCCAGCAATATAGCAGCGGCAGCTACTTCTCCGACACTGGCGGATATTGTGTATGAAAACCGCTCGCTGCTGATGGTTGTAGCCGAGCTGATGCTCTTTGTTTCGGCTCTTGTTGCCTACGCCCTGCACCTTCGCCGCAAAAGTCTGTCGAACCAGATCGCCAGCGAGCAGCGCCTTGCCCACATAGCCGACAACATCAACGGCGGCGTCATCAGCATATCTACAGAGCTTCCCTTGCTGATTCTTGATGCCAACAATGGATTCTGGCAGTTGCTTGGCTACGAGGCCGACAAGCCGCAGACTACCGCGTTTATTGATCTGCTGCATGCTGACGACACAAAAAAGCTGCTGGACATGCTGGCAGACAAAAAAAGCGGCCCTGTGACAAACACCACGGAACTGAGGCTTCGCCACAAGGATGGTCAATGGCTGCCCCTGTTGTTGCGCGGCACATTTTCCGGCGATGAGAAGGCTCACCGCTCCATTGATTGCGTGGTGGTGGACATCACCGAGCAAAAGCGCATGCAGGAAGAGCTTGAGCAGGAAAAGGAGCGCTACCGGATACTGCTTGAGCAGTCGCAGGACATTTTTTTCGATGTGGATACAGAAAAACGCCAGTTCCGCTGTTCGCCGAACTTTTTGCTGAAATTCGGCAGGGAGGCCACGCCCCTCTTTAACGAAACCGGCCGCCCAACCAACAGGCATATCATCCATCCTGAAGACCTGCCCGCCCTCAACGAACTGCGACGGCGCATCCGCAGCGGCAACCCTACTGCTTTTGCAGTCATGCGCATCCCCACTGCCGAGGGGCGCTATATCTGGTGCCGAGTGCAGGCCACACGCATCAGCAAGCAAGACGCACCCTTGCGCCTTGTGGGCAAAATTGTTGATATTGATGAAGAAGTGAGACGCCGTGCCGAGCTTGAGCGCCGCACCCAGCGCGACAGTTTGACGGATCTGCTGAACAAGACCGCCTTCCGCGACAAAATATGCGCAGCCATGCCCGCAAAACCGCAGCAGGATAAGACAGACGCGCTTCTCTTCCTTGACCTGGATAATTTCAAGCTGATCAATGACACCTTTGGGCATGTCAGGGGTGATGCCGCCCTGCTTGAAGCCAGTGATGCCCTCAAACGCATCTTTCGCAATGCTGATGCTGTGGGCCGTTTCGGCGGCGATGAATTCTGCGTTTTTGTCAGGGATATCACCCGCGTGGCGCTCAAGGAACGGGCCGAGGCTCTGCTTTCAGAACTGCACAAATTTATTGAGCACGAGGGTCAGCGCGTGGAGATCACCACGAGCATAGGCATCTATCTGTTTGACGGCACCGAGGCGTCTTACGATGTGGCCTTGCACCGCGCGGACAATGCGCAGTATCTGGCAAAGCAGGCTGGCAAGAACTGCTACCGCTTTTATGATGAAACTCCTGAAGCCTGGGCTGACGAAACAAATACGACCAAGCAGGTTAGCGAAGGCGCAGCAACGTAATCCCTGCAATGGGCTTTTGGAACGCGTCTTATTTTGCCGCTATAAATAAAAAGGCTTCCCGCCACGTGGGAAGCCTTTTTATTTGCGCCACAAATTTCGGCGCGCGCGGGGTTGGAAGGAAGCTTGTTCGATTCAGCCGTACACTCCCGGCCCTGGTTCGAGCCGTCAGGTCAGCCGATAAAATTCACCAGTCTCAATGCTCGTCAGCATGTTGCTGCAAGCGCCAAGCATTGGCCCTCTGTTACTTCCACAGGCTGCTGTACTTGGCGGCTATGCCGTCAGTACGTTCCACCAGTTTGTCCACCAGACCGTCCACATCTTCCACGCTCGCCGTGCCAAGATCCCGGGCCAGCAGGTAGCCAAGGTAACCACGGCCCTGCTTGAACACCCAGCATACCGAATACACGGAACCCACAGCGGGGCGACCGGCAAATTCAGGCTGCGTGCTCACCATGACGTAGAGCTTGGGGATGTCTTTTTCTTCATCATCATTGAGGGTGAACAGGCTGCTCTGGTTGAAGCGCTCCTTGAGCTTGGTGCCGAGGCGCGCGCCAATGCTGTCTGTGCCTTCCAGCGACACGCTGACCGTGGTCACGCGGTCAACGGTCTTTTCTGGCTTGTCCTGCACGGGTTTGCCTGCCTGTGGGGTAGCCGCAAAGGCCACGCCTGTGAGCGCCAGAATGCATATCAGGGTAAAAACGCCAAAAAAAAATTTCATGCCTCTCCCTCAATTTCAGAATATACCCGCTGTCAGCGAATGCCGGGGCAAGGCCACCAGAACGCCCGCAGGAAACTGATTTGTTCTTGACCTTGATCCATTCTATATAATCTTTAGAAAAAGGTGAAGCGGGTATTTTTTCATGCGCAAACGGGCAAAAATGTATATAGTCCGCGCCCTGACCCGGTTTGCCTTGCCTGCCGCCATGTTGCCGCGCTCAAGCCCATCGGGGTAATGACACCGATCAAAGGATTTTTTCATGAAGCACATTCTTTTATTGCTGGCTTTTGGGGCCGGTTGCTGCCTCCCTGTGCAGGCGGGAATAAACAACTTGCTGCGGCGCTTTCTGGGCGAACCCATGCAGGCCGCGCTTGTTTCATTTGCCGTGGGTACGCTGGCGCTGTGGGTATACAGCCTGGCGGCAAGGCACACATGGCCTTCCATTTCTCAGCTTTCCGCTGTTCCGTGGTGGATGTGGACAGGTGGCGTGCTTGGCGCAATTTTTGTGAGTTGCACCATCTTTCTTGCCCCCCGGCTTGGGGCTGCCACCATGACCGCCGTCATGCTGTCGGGCCAGCTGATGGCCTCTGTGCTGCTTGACCATTATGCCCTCGTGGGCTTTCCCGAACACCCTGTTTCGCCATTGCGCCTTGCGGGCATTGCCCTGCTTTTTGCGGGTGCATGGCTTGTGCGGGTGTTTTAACGCAAGGTGGATCCAGCACAGGGCTTTCACTGCGCGCGCCATCTTGAGCTGCGACGCACTAAGGGCTACAGTGTCTGCAAATTGCCGCATCACAAGGAACATGCCATGCAAAGAACCCTTATCATAGACGCCTTGGCAGCGACCGAGGCTCAAGCCTCCATCACCATATGCGGCTGGATCCGCACCCGCCGTGATGCCAAGGAATTTTCCTTTGTGGAGGTCAACGACGGCTCCTGCCTCGGCAACATGCAGTGCATTGTTGACGCGGGCACCACCGCCCATGAGCAGCTTGATCAGGCCGCCACGGGCGCCGCCATCAGCGTTACGGGCGAACTTGTGGCCTCGCCCGGCAAGGGGCAGCTGTGGGAAATCAGGGCGCAGAGCGTCACTGTTTTCGGCCTGGCTGATCCCGAGACCTTCCCCTTGCAGAAAAAACGCCATTCTGATGAATTTTTACGCACAATTGCGCACCTGCGTTCCCGCACCAACAAATACGGCGCGGCATTTCGCATCCGTTCCGAAGCGGGCCAGGCTGTGCATCAATTCTTCCAGAGCCGCCGTTTTTCATGGGTGCATACGCCGGTGCTCACCGGGGCGGACTGCGAGGGCGCGGGCGAAATGTTCCGCGTCACCAGCCTTGAACCCGGCGACAAGGATGTGGCCGTCGATTTTTTTGGCCGCCAGTGCAACCTGACTGTTTCCGGCCAGCTTGAGGCCGAGGCCCTCGCCATGGGTCTTGGGCGCGTGTACACATTCGGCCCCACCTTCCGCGCCGAAAATTCCAATACGCCGCGCCACGCCGCCGAGTTCTGGATGATCGAGCCGGAAATGGCCTTTGCCGACCTGCAAGACCTCATGGAACTGGGCGAAAGCCTTACCCGTCATGTGATCGAACACGCCCTCGCCCACTGCGAATCCGACCTCAAACTCTTTGACAGCTTTGTGGACAAGGGTCTCATTGAACGCCTCAAGGGCATGGTGGCTGCGCCCTTTGCCCGCGTTTCGTACACGGAAGCCGTGGAAATTTTGCAAAAATGCGGCAAGGAATTTGCCTTCCCTGTTTCATTCGGCACAGACCTTCAAACCGAGCACGAACGCTATCTGGCTGAAGAGCATTTTAAAAAGCCTGTGGCTGTGTATGATTACCCCAAGGAAATCAAAGCCTTCTACATGCGCCAGAACGACGACGGCAAAACCGTTGCCGCTATGGACATGCTGGTGCCGCGCATCGGCGAACTCATCGGCGGCTCGCAGCGCGAGGAGCGCCTTGACCGTCTGACCAACCGCATTCAGGATCTCGGCCAGAATCCGGAAGATTACTGGTGGTACATGGATCTGCGCCGTTTCGGCACAGCGCCCCATGCCGGTTTTGGCCTTGGCTTCGAGCGTTTGCTCATGATGCTGACCGGCATCACCAATATTCGCGACGTCATTGCCTTCCCCCGTACGCCGGGCAATCTGGAATTCTAGAACGATTCCGGCAAGATCCCTTTTAGCCAGCCTGTTGCGAAAGCAGCGGGCTGATTTTTTTCAATCCGCCTGTACCGCCAACCGCAAAAAGCGCCAAAAAAGCCGAGCCAGCGCCGTAGCGGGGCCGTCATGCCCTTCACATTTGCCTTTTTGCCGGGTATAGTACGCGCTCACCTTTTTGGAGGCATCGAGCCGCCGCCCATCGCCCAAGGAGAGCGAAATACCATGAGCAAGAAGCTGACTGTAGCCGTTGTAGGCGCCACAGGCGCCGTAGGCCGTGAAATGCTCAAGACCCTGCACGAGAGGGACTTTCCCGCCACTGAAATACGCGCCTTTGCGTCCGCCCGTTCTGCGGGCACCAAAGTGCCGTATGGCGGCAAAGAGCTGACCGTGCAAGAGCTTAAAGAAGATGTCTTTGAGGGCATTGATTTGGCCATTTTTTCCGCTGGCGGCAGCACTTCGCAAAAATTTGCCCCGCATGCGGCCAAGGCTGGCTGCGTGGTGGTGGACAATTCCGCTGCATGGCGCATGGACGACCGCTGCCCTCTGGTGGTGCCGGAAGTCAACGCCCACGCCCTTGAAGGCCACAACGGCATCATTGCCAACCCCAACTGCTCCACCATCCAGATGCTGGTGGTGCTCAAGCCCCTGCACGACGCCGTCAAGATCAAGCGCGTTGTGGTTTCCACCTATCAGGCGGTTTCCGGCACCGGGCAGAAGGGTATTGAAGAACTGGAACGCCAGGTGCGCGACCTCTTCAACGGCCGCGAGACGGAATGCAATACCTACCCCTACCGCATTGCCTTCAACGCGCTGCCGCACATCGATGTCTTCCTTGATAACGACTACACCAAGGAAGAAATGAAGATGGTTCATGAAACCGTCAAAATATTTGAAGATCCTTCGGTCAAGGTTACGGCCACCTGTGTGCGCGTGCCGGTGTTCTACTGCCACGCCGAATCGGTGAACATTGAAACCGAAAAGAAGCTCACAGCCAAGGATGCCCGCGTCATGCTTTCGCAGGCTCCGGGCGTGCGCGTGGTCGATAATCCCCGCGAACTCATGTACCCCATGCCCTCCTACTGCGTGGGCGAGGATGAAACCTACGTGGGCCGCATCCGCGAGGACGAAACCATTGAAAACGGCCTGAACCTCTGGATTGTGGCCGACAACGTGCGCAAGGGCGCAGCCCTCAACGCCGTGCAGATCGGCGAAGAACTGATCAAGCGCGACCTGCTGCGCGTGACCGACAAAAACGTGTTCCTGAAGTAATTGCCTGCGCGCGCGGGTTTAGCTGACCCGCGCGCCTGCGCGCTTTGGAGGCCTTTGCGGTGCAAGCTGTAGACGCTGAAACATATCTCAAGGCCCTGCTTTCCGCGCCCCGGCCAGGGTCGGAGCAGGTTCTCGCTTTTTATGACCACCGGGTGGGGCATATCTGCACCGACCCGCGTCTTCTGCTGCTGCCCATTGATGACCATATCTGCCATCGCGGCGACGGCCTTTTTGAAAGCATCAGTTTTCGCCAGCGCACAATTTTCGGGCTGGATGCGCATCTGGCCCGTCTGGTGGACGGCGCTGCGGCCCTTTCCATCACGCCGCCCTGCACTTGGGAAGCCCTGCGCCAACACATAATTGATGTGGCCCTTGCCGCAGGCGTGGACAATGGCGATCTGCGCGTTTTTCTGAGCCGCGGCCCCGGCGGATTTGGCATTTCGCCCGCAGAATGCCCGCAGGCTGGCCTGTACATTGTGGCCCTCAAAAAGGCTCTGCCCACAGCGGCTTTTTATGAAAAAGGCCTCACAGCATTTGCCAGCGCCATCCCGCCCAAGCAGGAATATCTGGCCCGCATCAAGAATACCAATTATCTGCCCAATGTGTTCATGGCGATGGAAGCCCGCCAAAAGGGCATGGACGTGGCCGTGACCTTTGACGAAAATGGCATCATGGGCGAGGCCGCCGTGGCCAACGTGGGCCTTGTGGACGCGCAGGGCCGCCTGATCTGCCCAGAAATCAGGCGTATTCTGCCCGGCACCACCCTGCTGGCCGCCATGGAAGTTGCCGCAGAGCGCATGCCCGTCGTGCAGATGCCCATTCCCCGCGCGGCCATAGACAGCGCCAGTGAAATGCTGCTGTTCACCAGCTCCACCCTTTGCGTCGGTATCACCCATTTTGACGGCAAGCCCGTGGGCCATGGCGCGCATGCTGGCAAGCCCGGCCCTGTGGCCCTGTGGCTCAAGGATGTTCTTTTGGACTATATGCTGAAAAAAGGCGCGCCCCTCTGATGCGTGTTCTGCTTATTGCCCTGCAACAGACCACTGACGGCCCCGCCTCACCCGAAGAGCAACGCCACTGGACAGAACAGGGCGCGCCCATGCGCCTTGCCCGGCTGGAAGAAGACCACGCGCTGGCCCTGACCTGCGCCATGCGCGACGGCGGCAGGCTGGCCCCCATGCTGCTGTGCCAGAAGAATTCACGCCTGCACCGCCGCGCCGCCGCGCTGAACCTGCCCATACTCACGGCAGGCGGGCCAATGGATTTCATGCGCCTGTGGCTCTGGCAGCGCAAGCACAAGCACTTGCTGGTGCAGACTTTTGGAGAAAGCGGCATGGCCATTGGCCGCCGGGTGCTGACCATGCGTCCCCCGTCCTCCACCCTTTTGAGCCATGCATTTCTGCTGCGCGCGCCGCGCCCGGAAGTCTGCTTTGGCAAGGGAATGCTGGCAGCCCACAAAATACTCTGCGGCTCCAGCTATGTGCGCGACCGCATTGCCAAAGCCAGCGGCATCACCGAGGGCGAAACGGCGTGGCGCGGCCCCAAAAAACGCGCGCTGCCCCTGACGGACGACACGCTCACACTGGCAGCGCCGGGCATGAGCATTGAAGGTTTCGAGCCTGCGCCCGAATGGCCCGCAGAACCAACAGAAGGCCAGCGTTTTGTTTTTTGCATGGGCGATGCCCTCACGCCCCGCTCGGGCGCGCATATTGTCATCCGGGCCATGGCCGCCATCTGGCAACGCCGCGATTTGCCCGCATGGGAAGTACGCGCCGCCGGGGGTGGACCCCGCTTTCAGGAAGTACTGGACGAGGCGGAATCGCTGGGTGTGCAGTCGCGCTTGTGCCTGCTCAACGAGCAAAGCCTGCCGCACCTGCTGCGCACCTGCCATGCATGGATAGCGCCCGGCTCCGCGCCCGACGAACTGCCGGAAACACTCGGGGCTGGGCAGGCGGCTCAAACGCCCGTCATCTGCGGACAGAGCGCCCTGCATGAGCAGCGGCTTGCCGCCGCCCCCGATGCCGCCTGCATGTTTGAAGAAAACAATCCGCAGTCGCTGGCCGAATGCATGATAAACGTCATGACAGACGCAGCCCAGCGCCGCCGTATTGTGGAAGCGGGCAACGCATTGCGGCCCGGCCTGAGCCATGAATCCTTTGCCCTTGCAACCTGCACCCGGCACGAAGGCTGGTGCAGCCAGCTTGGCTGGCTTGAAAAAAACAGCCCGCCGCAAGCCCCAGTGCAGTCATAAACAGCCAGCTATCATCAGCGCGCCCCGCGCCAGTGGCAGCAGCATGCCGCCTGAACGTGGGACAATACCGCAAACACATACAGGAACCGTATGAAATGTAAAATCTGCAAAGCCGAGGCCGTGGTGGCTCTGCGCAGCCACAACGCCGCCTTTTGCCCCGACTGTTACAAGGATTTTTTTGCCCGCCAGGTGGAACGCGGCATTGAAGGCCAAAAGCTGTTTACCCGCGATGAGCGTGTGCTGGTGGCCCTTTCTGGCGGCAAGGATTCGCTGGCGCTCATGCTTGAGCTCTCCCGTCAGGGATACAACGTAACCGGTCTGCACATTGATCTGGATATTCCGGTTTCTTCCGCTGCGGCGCGCGGCGTGGTTGAACGCTTCTGCGCCAAGCACGGCCTCAAGCTGATGGTCAAGGAAATGGCCGCAGAAGGCCTGTCCATTCCGCTGGTCAAAGAAAGGCTGCACCGACCCATCTGCTCGGCCTGCGGCAAGATCAAGCGTCATTTCTTCAACAAGGTCGCTCTGGACGAAGGCTTTGACGCCCTCGCAACCGGGCATAACCTGGACGATGAAGTGGCCCGTCTTTTCAGCAACACCCTGCGCTGGGATACCTCGTATCTTTCAGATCAGGGGCCACGGCTGGAGAGCGAACACGGCTTTTCGCGCAAGGTTAAGCCCCTGTGGCGGCTTTCGGAATTTGAAACGGCCAACTACGCCTTTCTTATGGGCATAGAAAACCACTACGCCCCCTGCCCGTACAGCCCCGGCGCGAGCTTCACCACGCTCAAGGGTCTGATGCAGAACCTCGAGGCCGCCATGCCTGGCCGCAAGCTGGATTTCTATCAGGGTTTTCTCGCGCGCGGGCGGCCCGTCTTTGCCCGCCGTGAGGCGGAGGAAGGCCTGGAGTTGGCCCCGTGCACGGAATGCGGCTATCCCACATCCTCCGGCGACCGTTGCGGCGTGTGCCGCATCCGCGCCGCCCTGCTTGACGAGGGCTAGAAAGAACATCACTTTGTGCAAAACGGCCCGGCATCTGCCGGGCCGTTTTGCACGTTTACTACCGTCTATTCTTCATATTTCCTGAAGACGAGCGAAGCGTTATGCCCCCCAAAACCAAAAGAGTTGGAGAGCGCATAACAGGTGGATGTTTGCTCGGCCCGGTTGCAAATGTGCGGAACATCGCAGTCCGCATCGGGTGCATCCAGATTTATTGTCGGCGGCAACAGACCATGCCGCAAAGCCTCAAGAGTAATGATGGCTTCAATGCCGCCAGCCGCCCCAAACAGATGCCCTGTCATGGACTTAGTGGCGCTGACCTTTACCGGTTTAAGGCTGTCGCCAAAAACGCTCCTGATTGCTGCGGCTTCAGATCGGTCGCCTTCCTTTGTCCCTGTGGCGTGAGCATTGATGTAGCCAATTTCTGCCACGGAAGCGCCAGACTGGCGTATGGCGATTTCCATGGCCCGCGCTCCGCCCTGAAAGTCTGGCGATGTGATATGTCCCGCATCGCACGTTGCTCCGTACCCAACCACCTCGCCAAGGATTGTCGCCTGACGGCGGCGGGCATGTTCCTCTTCCTCCAGCAGCAACACAGCAGCGCCCTCAGCCATGACAAAGCCGTCACGCCCGCTGTCAAAAGGACGGCTGGCCTGCTCCGGCACATCGTTGCGGGTTGAAAGAGCCTTCATGCTGGAAAAACCCGCCAGCAAAAACGGTTGAATACCCGCATCGCTTCCGCCTGCCAGCATGACATCCGCCTGCCCGTGGGCGATGCTCAAAAATGCCTCGCCGATGGCATTGTTGGCAGTGGCGCAAGCGGACACAGGCGCATAGTTCGCCCCTTTAAAGCCCGTTCTGATAGCAACCACGCCCGAAGCCATGTTGACGATCATCATGGGAATCATGAAAGGCGAAACCCGCCGTGCGCCCTTGGCCAGAAATGCTTCATGATTTTTCATGATCGTTTCTATGCCGCCGATGCCAGAACCCACATAAACCCCGGCGCGTTCCGGATCCCAATCGGCACCTTCCAGACCAGACATTTCAACGGCCTGCAAGGCAGCAACAACGGCAAACTGGATATATTTGTCGTATTTTCTTGCGTCCTTTGCGCAAAAATATGTCTCTGCCGAAAAATCGTCCACCTTCCCGGCGATCCTCACCGGGGATTCATCAAACACAGAATCGTCCATATACCTGATGCCGGATTTTCCGGAGCTGATGTTCTTCCACATGGTTTCAGGGTCGTTTCCTGAAGAAGAGATAACCCCAAAGCCTGTTACAACTACTTTACGCATGGCGTCTCCTGGCCTGTTAATTTATATGTATATACATGAATATAACTGCACAAAGCCCAAAAACTCGCAAAAATTGCAGCATGCGCTAGGCGCTGTCCTTTTCTGCAATCCCGGAAACCTTGAGCAACAGTCGCAACAACTCCTGGACATCATCGTCCCCCATTTCTGAAATCATAAGCTGCTGCGCCTCTTCCCAATGAGGGTGAGCTTCCTTGAGACTGTCTGCACCAAGGGCCGTCAACTGCATGATCTTTTTGCGGGAATCCGTCGGGCCTGGGGCACTCGCAACAAAACCCATTTTTTCCAGCTTTTCCACATTTCTGGTCACGGTTGTCTGGTCAATGCCCAAAACCCGGCCAATCTCCGTTATCGAAGGCTCCTCCAGACCTGCAATCGCCCGCAGCAAACCATACTGGGTGATACGCATTCCGTTGCGCGCCAGAAACTTGCCGTAAAGCTGGTTGAGTTGCCGATCCGCCTTTCGGATTTGGAGAAAAAGACAAGGCAGTTGCATGGGTGCTCCGCGTTTTCATGTATGTACATACTTTATTCGATGCACGACCCATGTCAATACCAACCAATGCGCTTGACTTCGTCATAATTTGAAAATAGATTTCAATTCCATTCAAATTGAGCCACCCCGGCTGTTCCGGTGCGGCGATGACAGGAGCGCACAGCATGCCGGAATCTCTTTACGCCGTCGCCGGGGCGCGTGGCGGCAATGCCCGTACGCTCATCGGCGGTCTGGCCTATTCCCTGCGGCTTGCCATCGCTGGCAATCCCAACTGCGGCAAGACCACAGTTTTCAATGCCCTCACAGGCGCGCACCAGCATGTGGGCAACTACAGCGGCGTGACTGTTGAAAAAAAAGAGGGCTTTATCCGCCACGAAGGGCAGGAGATCATCCTTGTGGATCTGCCCGGCGCGTATTCGCTTTCCGCCTATTCGCAGGAGGAGGTGGTGGCGCGCAACGTGCTGCTGGGCGGCGCGGTGCAGGCGGTCATCAACGTTGTGGACGCGGGCATTCTGGAGCGCGGGCTGTTGCTCACGGCCCAGTTGCGCGAGATGGGCCTGCCTGTGGTCATTGCCTGCAACATGATGGATGAAGCCCGGGCGGCGGGCATCAGCATTGACTTTTTGCGCCTGTCGGAACTCATGGGGGCCATCGCCGTGCCCACGGTCGGCACCTCGGGCAATGGCCTGCGCGAGGCCCTTTCTGCGGCGCGGCAGGTTGCCCTTGATGCAGAAAACAGCAGCCAGCAGCATGGCATTCCCGCAGCTTCGCCCAGCGAAATCCACAGTTCTGCCCTGCACATAAGCTACGGCCCCCTGCTCGACCCGATACTGGAAACCATGGAAAAACGCATTGCGGAAAGCCAGGGCATGGCATCCTCGCCCTATGCCCACTGTGAGCCGCGCTGGCTGGCCCTGAGCCTGCTCCAGGATGATGCGGAAGCCGTGGCGGCCTTGCAGGCGGCGGATGCAGACCTTGCGGCCGACATGGCCCAGGTTTGCCGCTTTGTGCAGGAAGAACTGGGCAGCATTGGCCGCGATGCGGAAGGCTTGATAGCAGACGGACACAGCGCCTTTGTGCGCAAAATTGCCGCCGCCTGCGTTGTTAAAACCGGCAAGCGCCACCGCCTTAGCCTCTCGGACAGGCTCGACCGCGTACTGGCCCACGCGGTGTGGGGCGCGCTGATCATGCTTGGCGTGCTTTACGCCATGTTTCAGGTCACCATTGTTTTAGGCTCCTACCCGCAGGGCTGGCTGGAGGGTGGGTTCAGCGCGCTGGCTGGCGCGGTGCGGGGCACACTGCCCGAGGGTCTGCTCTCCTCCCTGCTGGTGGACGGCGTGATCGCGGGCGTTGGCGGAGTGCTCAGTTTTGTGCCGCTGGTACTTATCATGTTTGCGCTCATCTCCATTGTGGAAGACAGCGGCTACATGGCGCGCATGGCCTATATTGCCGACCGAGTGTTCCAGTTTTTCGGCCTGCACGGCGCCTCGGTGATGCCCTATATCATTTCCGGCGGCATTGCAGGGGGCTGCGCCATCCCCGGCGTCATGGCTACCCGCACCATGCGCAGCCCCAAGGAAAAACTGGCAACCATGCTCACCCTGCCCTACATGGCCTGCGGGGCCAAACTGCCCGTGTATCTGCTTCTGGTGGGCACGTTTTTTCCTCACAATGCCGCCAACATCATGTTTGCCATCATCATGCTCTCGTGGGTGCTGGCCTTTTGCGTGGCTCTGCTGCTGCGCAGAACCGTCTTGCGCGGCGAAGCGACGCCCCTGGTCATGGAAATGCCGCCCTACCGCATGCCCACAGTGCGCGGCATCTGCATACATTGCTGGGAGCGCACCTGGATGTACCTCAAAAAGGCGGGCACGGTGCTTGTGCCGCTGTCCATGCTCATTTGGGCGGCCATGACCTTTCCGGCCCTTGATCCGCAAACGGCCCTGCCCTTTGAAAACGAAATCGCCCGCCTGAGCGCGGGACTTGAGCGAGAAGACCTGCCTGCGGAAGCGCGCGCCAGTCAGGAAGAAGCCCTTGCAAAAGTGCAGGAGAAACTGGATGCCGAGCGCCTGCGGCACACCCTTGCCGGGAGCCTTGGCACATGGTTTGAAGGCGCAACATCCTACGCGGGTTTCAGCTGGCGCACCGATGTGGCTCTTATCGGCGGCATTGCAGCCAAGGAGGCCATCATTTCCACACTGGGCACTGCCTACGCCCTTGGGGAGCAAGACCCGGAAGACCCGGCCTCTCTGGCGGAGCTGCTGCGCGCCGACCCAACGTGGAATCAGGGCACTGCCCTGGCTCTGCTTGTTTTTGTCATGCTGTATGCCCCCTGCTTTGTCACTCTGGTTGTCATCCGGCAGGAGTCGGGAAGCTGGAAGTGGGTGGCATTCAGCATAGCCTTCAATACACTGCTGGCCTTTGGCATGGCCGTGGGCGTGTATCAGACGTACCGCTTTTTCTGGATGGACGCATGATGATCAGACGTACAGGGCGCGCACCCGGCATGAACATACGCGCATATGTTGCCTTGGGGCTCACGGTGATGGCCCTGCTTTTTACTGCCAGCTTTTTCTATTTTATGAGCATGGCGCGCGAGGTCAGCGTGTCCGGCACCCGAACCTACGGGCTTTTCATGACGCTGACCGAGAGCGACAAACTGACCGACAGCCGCAATATGGCGCGCCTGCGAGGCGCAGAATCCGCACTGGCGGCCTTGCCCTCACTGACCGCAAAGCCAGCGGAGCCGGGGGCCAGCGCCGCGCTGGCGGAGCTTTCCGCCGCCATAGCGGAACTGGCAACGGCACAGCCCGTAACTGATGACATGCTGCTGCAACTGCGCCGCACGGCTACCCTTGCGCACGAATTTGAAAACCGCCTGCTCGTGGGCTTTCTACTGCTGGGCACCGGGCTGGCCCTGTTGTTCGGCCTGCTGCGTCTGCATCTTGCACGCCCGCTGCAAAACATCATGGTCTTTCTCAACCAGTTGGGCACAGGTTCCGCCAGCCAGCCGCCCAAACACAGTTTTATCACCGAACTGCGCAACATATCGGCAGCGCTTGAAAATCTTGGCACCTATCTGTCGCTTGCCACGGTGCGCTCGCAAAAACTTGCCACGGAGCACGACCACTTTCAAAAAATGTCGCTGGTGGACGGCCTCACCGGCGTGGGCAACCGCCGCGCCTTTGACGACAAGCTGCATTCCCTGTGGCTTCATGCCCTGCAACATGGCACGCCCCTGGCGCTTATCATGCTGGATGTGGATACCTTCAAGCGATACAATGACAGTCTGGGCCATCAGGCCGGAGACGAATGCCTGCGCCGCATTGCAGTCGCCATGAGCCGGGCGGCACGCTCCACGGATGTTTGCGCGCGTTACGGCGGGGAGGAATTTGCCCTGCTGCTGCCCGGTGCGGATGCCGCAACGGCGCAGTCCGTGGCCGCCCGCGTGCATGCGGAGGTAGCGCGGGAGCAGTTGCCCCACCCCAGCTCGCCAGTGGGCGACATGGTGACGGTCAGCCTGGGAGTGAGCAGCCTCACGCCGCTGGAGGAGCAGAAGGAAGAAAGCCAGCTGCTGGTACGACAGACAGATTCCGCCCTCTATGCCGCCAAGGCCGCAGGCCGCAACCGCACCTGCGTTTATGGGCAGGCTTCATAAGCATCCAAGAGGGTAGCCCGGCATACAAAAAGCCGCCCGGATTCAATCCGGACGGCTTTTATTCACTGTTCTGGCAGGAAATATAACTTACTTCACCGTTACAACCGTTGAAGCCGCAATAGTTTCCTGCGTCAGTTCCTGGCCCAGACCGGGCAGCTCGGGCACGGAGTACATACCCTTTTCAGGCATGTAATTATGCACGCAGCTTCTGGTGTTGGGCTCAAGCAGTGCGTAGCGATGCAGCTCATGGATCATGAAGTTGGGGATAGCAGCCTCCATATGCAGGGCCGCAGCGGTCGAGATGGGGCCGCCGCACACGTGAATCTGCACGGTCACATCATAGACATGTGCCATGTCGCAAATTTTCTTTACTTCTGTGAGGCCACCGCAGGTGCAGATATCAGGCTGGATGACACTCAGCGAACCCTCTTCAAGGAAGGGACGGTAACCCCAGCGCCAGTAAATGCGCTCACCGGCAGCGATTGGAATCGGCACATTGTCCGCAACCTTCTTCATCTGCTTGGGGTTCAGAGGCATGACGGGTTCTTCGTAGTACAACACGTCAAGCTCCGCGATCATGCGGCCAAACTGGATGGCCGCAGTGGTGGACGTAAAGGAGTGCATTTCAACAATGATATCCATATCCGGCCCAACCGCCTTGCGCATGGCTGCAAGACGGTCATAGCCCCTGCGCAGTATATTGTCGGGCAGCACGCCTGAAAGATCCTGCTGGTTCCAGTTACCCTGCCCGTCCATGGCGAGTACGTCCACCTTAAGGGCATCATAGCCTTCTTCCTGGGCTATAAGCGCAGTTTCGGCATAGGCCTGGGGATCAACAAGCATGGCTTTGTCCTGCCCGGCCCCCCAGCCAAACTGCAACTGGCTGGCATAAGCTCGTATCTTGCTGCGAGTCTTACCGCCAAGTAGCTGATACAGGGGTACTCCAAGCGCTTTCCCCTTGATGTCCCACATGGCAAGGTCAAGGCCGCTCATGGCAGCGGAAAAAATACCGCCGCCGCCCTGTCCCCAAAATGTCTTGCGCAGCATCTTTTCCCAGATTGCTTCGTTGCACATGGGATCCATGCCAATGAGTATCTGGGCCAGATCCTTGGCCATGCCAAACCCGCCAGAAGCACCCACGCCGTAAGCAAGGCCCACTTCACCGAAGCCGCTGATGCCTTCATCCGTATTAACTCGAACAACAACCGGACGCCACTTGCTGGTGGCAGAGCTGAAGTCATTGGCCACATCAATAATATCAATGCTCGTAATCTTCATCATTATTCTCCTGTAAACTGTGCCGCTAATAACGCTTGGCCGCAAGAATACCTGCCGCAATGGTCGCCGCCGCCCCTGTGAACACAAGGCAAAGCAGGCCGCTGCTGTACTGGCCGGTAGTGCTTATGAAAAATCCGATCATGGCGGGCGCAAGCGATGCAAGCCCGTTGGCAAGGCCATTCATTATGCCTGACGCCGTGGACATGGACGAGCCGGGAATCAACCCCTGCAGCAACGTCCAGGCCACCGGCGTTCCCATGGTGCAGAATGCCACAGCCAGAGACAGCAATACGGCCGAGAGGTATTTCTGCTCGGCGACGGCCCCCAGATAAACACAACAACCGGCAAAGAACATGGCTGCCATAAGAATTGGCGCGCTTCTGCCTATCTTGTCCGTCAAAAATCCGCACGACACCTTAAAAATAATGGAAAGCACAAAGGGCAGTGACGCCAGCCAGCCCATTTCGCTCCAGCTGAACCCTCTGGCTGTTTTAAGGTAGCTCGGCAACCAGGTTATCAGGCCCCAGTACATGCATTGGAGGCACAAATACCAAAAGACCAAAAGCCAGTACCGGTAATTGCCGATGAATCCCTTGAGACGCTGCCCCAGAGGCAACGCAACTTCCTTGGAAGCCGTAACTTCCTGTCCTGCTTCAATATGGGCCAGTTCTGCATTGTTGATGCTTTTATGCTGCCTCGGGGTATCCGCCGTATGCCGCCACAAAAGATACAAAGGGATCAAGCCCACCACGAGGCAGAAATGGAAGTTGGCTCTCCAGCCGTAGTTTCCAATAAGATAAGCAAAAAACGGCATGGCCAGAGCTGGTGCGACAGATTGCCCGACAACCCAGGCGGCGTTGGCCCGCCCGCGTTCATGCCGGGGGAACCAGTTTTTTACAAAAACGCTTTGCAGCGGGTAGTACATGCCCTCGCCAACACCAAGCATGATCCGGCTGACGATGATGATCGCAAACGTAGAGGCAACGCCGCCCAGGAACAGAGAGGCCGTCCAAAGGCCAATGCAAAGCATCATGGACTTGCGCGGCCCCAGATAGTCACCGATCGGCGCCAGCAGCACGTTGGCCACACCATATGCCGCCAAGAAAACAGACATCATCATGCCTATTTGCACTGGGGCGCCCTTGATGCCCATTTCAAGCAGAAATGGATCGTTTGCGGCCAGAACAGAAACATTGACGCGGTCAAGATATGCTATGAATATCCCGATAAACAGACAAAACACGATTATGAATCGTTTTTTTGTTTGTGTTTCGTCTGTTTCTTGCGTTTCTTTCGCAAAGGAAACGATTTTTTCACCCATAGTATTCCTTCCTGACGTTTTTTATGATCAGGCAATCCGCACTTGCTGTAATCATACATATAGTTAATAAACTTTAAATTCCAAATATGAGTCACCGGTATTTCCCATATGGAATTTCTATTGTCACGACTATGCTGTGTAAATCCAGATTGGTAAAATTGTTTTTATTTGTCGATTAATAAGATAAAGTTATTGAAAGCGCTAAATGAAAGGAAAAACTCATGCAATTGACGCTGCGGCAAATTGAGGCATTTCTGACGGTTGCAAACCTTCGTAGCTTCACTGCTGCCGGGGCTTCCTTGCACATAACCCAAAGTGCCGTAAGCAACCTTATCAAGGATCTTGAGGCGCAGGTCGGCGTGCCGCTTTTTGACCGCACATCGCGTTTCGTCTCACTTTCCCCCGATGGGCGAGAGATGTACACGCTGGCCCAGAAGGCCTTTCACGAATTTTTGCTTATGGAAAAATACGCCGCAGATCTTAGCAGCCTGCGCGCGGGCAGAGTACGCGTTGTTGGCGCGCCGCTCATAGCCTGCACTCTGTTGCCGCTACTGCTCGCGCATTTCAAGAGAGCCCAACCTGCCATACGTGTCGAGCTGGTGGATCAGCCCATGGCGCTGGTACAATCGAGTATACAGCAAGGGGATGCAGAAGTCGGTTTTGGCCCGGCCCGCCTGACAGAAACAGACATTATCGCCCGCCATTTTTTTACCACCCCTGTGAGCATGCTCTCACGCCCGGATCATCCGCTGGCAGGGAGGCACAGCACCTGGAGCGAGGTAAAGAAGGTTCCGGTGGTTGCAGTTGGCAGGGAATCCGTGGGCTATATCGCCGCGGATGTGGGAACGCAGCCGCCGTTTACCATTGGCCATGTGGTCAACCAGATGCCAACGGCCTTTGCCCTGGCCGCAGCAGGGTGCGGCGTTGCGCTGGCTGGACGGTTTTCGCTGATGCTGGCGCGGGGCTATGGCCTTGTAGCTACCCTCCTGCACGACCCGGTACTGTACCGGGAAATGCAGATGTACTTGCCTGCTGCCCGCAAACTCTCGGACGCTGCTGCCACATTTGTGGATTTTGCCACGCAGTTTGTGAAAGATCACGATCCCAATACACTGGATTCAGCCACTGTTGCAGAGCTGGCACCGCCGCTCAGTACACGCAGAGACGCCTGATCACAGGGGCTGGCCTGCCTTTGCAGCATAAAAAAACGCCCTGCTGAAAAGCAGAGCGTCTGAACGCATACATGTAGGGCAAGCCTGAAAGCTAAAGTGCTAATTGTTTGCCGCAGCAGCGGGCTGCACCATGATGGCCCCGGCCTCCCTGCGGCGCAGGGCAATGGTTACTTCCGCGCAACGCAAGGCCAGAGGGTCGCGCAGGGGCGCATAGCCCACCACAGAAACAGGCATGCCCGAACCCAGCCCCATGTCGCGGATGCGCCGCGCAAGCTCGCCCCTGGCATTGATGCTGACAATACGCGCTACCTCGCCCACTTTGAGGGACGTGAGAGGAATAACTGAATCCATTGCGCCTCCGGGCATCTTTTAAAAAAGTCGCCCATTTTAAAAATAACATTCATTTTCAATTTAACGATCATCCTGCCCAGCGTCAAGAAAATATGACCACAGCAATCTGCAGTGGTTGCGCCACACTCGGCACCTCGCGCGGCAGGCCCCAGCCGCTCCACTCGACCATATGGCCCGACTCTGGCATGATGCCTTGCAGCGGGAGCGCCACTGGCCTCCACGCCGATCCGGCACACGTCAACAACGGACAAGCCATGAGCATCCTGAAAAAAGTTCTGGAACGGGGCCTCACCCCGTCCAACGTCATAAGCTATTTGTGTTTGCAGATCATGCGCGTAAACGGCGCGCTCTGGGGCACTCTGCGCCTGCGGCTCAAGGCCTTTGCGCTGGGTGTAAAGGTTGGAGCGGGAGTATCCGCCCACGGCCCTGTGGGTCTGCTGCGCTGGCCGGGCAGCCGCATGAGCATCGGCGCTGGCGCAAGCCTTATTTCTTCCTGGCGGCGGGCCACGGCTGCTGCGCTGGCACATCCCGTGCGGCTGCGCACCTTTGGCCCCGGAGCCAGCATTGAAATCGGCCCCGGCTGCCAGTTGAGCGGCACATCCATCACCGCGCGCTCCAAGGTCATACGCCTTGGGCGTCAGGTCATGGTTGGCCCCAACTGCGTTGTGGTGGATTCCGACTTTCACGCCCACTGGCCGCCGAAAGCCCGCGCCACAGAACCCGGCATGGAAGGCGACCGCCCGGTAACTATTGGCGACTATGCGTGGATTGGCATGAACTGCCTTATCCTCAAGGGCGTAACCATTGGCGAGGGGGCCATCATAGGCGCTGGCAGCGTGGTCACGCGAGATGTGCCGCCCTTCTGCCTTGCCGCTGGCTCTCCTGCCCGCGTGCTGCGCAGCCTCCAGCCCGGCGAAAGCGCGCAACAGCCCGCCACTGCGGAATAGGTCGCTGCACGGTGTCTGTGGGGGAATATATTGCGGCGCTGCTGGCGTCGGAAAAGCTGGGCGCGCAGGTCACGTGCCACAAGCTCTTTCCGCCAGTGGAGCCATGCTACGCGCCCACGCGCCTGCCCTGGCCCGCGGCCATCAGCCGTGCCCTTGAGCAGCGCGGCATCAAGGGACTTTACAGCCATCAGGCCCTTGCCACAGACCACATCCGCGCCGGGCATTCCATTGTTGCGGCCACGCCCACGGCCAGCGGCAAAAGTCTTATCTACAACCTGCCCGTGCTCGACCGCTACCTGCGCGACCGCGATGCCCGCGCCCTGTATCTCTTCCCGCTCAAGGCTCTGGCGCAGGATCAGCTGGGCGCGTTCAACGCCCTGGTGGAGGGCTGGCCCAAGGAGGCCCGGCCCACCGCCGCCCTGTATGACGGCGACACCACCGACCATTTTCGCCGCAAAATCCGGCGCAATCCGCCCACAGTACTTATCAGCAATCCAGAGATGCTGCACCTCGGCATTTTGCCCCACCACGAACAGTGGGCGGAATTTCTGGCGGGCCTGAGCCATGTGGTTGTGGACGAAGCCCATACTTACCGGGGCGTGTTTGGGGCGCACATGGCCCAGGTATTCCGGCGGCTCAACCGTATTGCCGGGCGCTACGGCGCGCGGCCCGTCTACGTGCTGTGTACGGCCACCGTGGGCAATCCCGGCGAGCTGGCAGCAGCGCTGACCGGCACGGAGGCTCCCGCCTCCACGTCTGCCCCTGCTACAGGTCTGGATTCCCCGGCTCGGGTTCCGTCCTCCGCTCCTGCCACCCGCACAGCGGATGCGCCTGTGGTTATTGACCAGTCCGGCGCGCCGCAGGGACCACGGCACTTTGTTTTTCTCAATCCGGAGCAAAGCCCCGCCACTGCGGCCATTGACCTGCTCAAGGCGGCGCTGGCCCGCAACTTGCGCACCATAGTCTACTGCCGCTCACGGCGCATGACAGAACTCATCAGCCTGTGGGCCGGGCAATCGGGTGTATTTTCCGAACGAATCTCCGCCTATCGGGCGGGCTTTCTGCCTGAAGAAAGGCGTGACATCGAGGCCCGCATGGCCTCGGGCGAACTGCTGGCAGTGGTCAGCACCAGCGCGCTGGAACTTGGCATAGACATTGGCGGGTTGGACGTGTGCATCCTTGTGGGCTACCCCGGCACGGTCATGGCCACCCTGCAACGCGGCGGGCGCGTGGGCCGCGCCCAGCAGGAATCGGCCGTTATCATCGTGGCGGGCGAGGATGCGCTGGATCAGTATTTTGCCCGCAATCCCGAAGATTTTTTCAGTCGCCCTGCGGAAAAGGCCGTGGTCAACCCGGACAACGAAGTCATTTTGACCCGGCATCTGGAATGCGCGGCGGCAGAAATGCCCCTCACCCCCGGTGAAGCCATGCTGGCAAGCCCTGCTGCCCGCGCCGCCGCCCGCGCGCTCAACGCCAAGGGGCTGTTGCTGCAGTCGGCGGACGGCACCCAACTGCTGGCCGCCCGCAAGCGCCCCCAACGGCATGTGGATTTGCGCGGCACAGGCCAGACCTTCAGCATTGAAGATCAGGACGGCCAGATCATCGGCTCTGTGGATGGCTTTCGCGCATGGCAGGAGACGCACCCCGGCGCTGTCTACCTGCACCGGGGCCGCAGCTATGTGATTGAAGAGATGGACCCGGCCCGCGCCCGCATTGTAGCCAAGGCGACCAAGGTCTCGTGGTTTACGCGTACGCGCGGGCAAAAAAGCACCGACATTCTTGAAGAAGTCGAGCGCACATCAGTGGGTCGTGTGCTGGTCTGCCGTGGCCGCCTGCGCATCACCGACACCGTGACCGGGTATGAAAAGCGCTCCACATCGGGCAACCGCCTGCTCACCATCACGCCGCTTGCCGCGCCGCCGCAGGTTTTTGAAACCGAGGGTCTGTGGTACGTCATACCAGACAGCATCCGCGCCTCGCTGGAAGAACGCTTTCTGCACTACATGGGCTCCATCCACGCCCTTGAGCACGCTGCCATTGGCCTGCTGCCCCTGCTCATCATGGCCGACCGCAACGACTTTGGCGGTATTTCCACCCCGCTGCATGCCCAGACCGGGCTGTCAGGCGTATTTATTTATGACGGACTGCCGGGTGGGGCTGGCCTGACGCGTCAGGCCTTTCCCGATGCGCGGGGCCTTCTGGAAGCCACCTTCAAGGCTGTTGCCGCCTGCCCCTGCGAGGACGGCTGCCCCTCCTGCGTGCATTCGCCCAAGTGTGGCTCCGGCAACAGGCCCATCAGCAAGATCGGCGCGCTGGAACTGCTGCGCGAAATGCTGGCCCCCGGCACGGAAGGCGATGCCCTGTGCCGCGACCTGCGCATCAGCCCCGCCCCTGACAGGCTGGAAATGGAATCGTTGGACGCAGCCTCTGCCCTGGCGGCAGCGCCCCGGCCTGCAGTTTCGGCTCTGGATTTCATCAATCAAGAAAGCCAGCCCGAAGCCGCGCACACTGCAATGGAGGAACAATCCATGAGCAAAAAGCACTCCGCGCCGGACAATCAGAACAGTCTGTTCGGCGCTAACGGTCTTGCGCAATCCGGCCCCAGCGGCAGTGCCCCCGCGCCGCAGGGCGCGGCCAGCAGCGCACCGGGCGCTCAGGGGACAACTACCTTTGACGCCGCAGGCCTGTTGACGCACATTCCCGTGCCGCCGCCAAAAAATTTTGTGGTCTTTGACGTGGAAACCCGGCGCTCCGCCGCCGAGGTAGGCGGCTGGAACCGGGCCGACCGCATGGGCGTAAGCGTTGCCGTGGCCTATGACAGCAAGGCGGACGACTATTTCTCCTACCAGCAGGAGGAGCTGCCCGCATTGTTCGAGCGCCTGCGCGCGAGCGACCTTGTGGTGGGCTTCAACAGTCTGCGCTTTGACTACGCCGTGCTCTCGCCCTTTGCGCCATTTGATCTGCGCACCCTGCCCAGCCTTGACCTTTTGCAGCGCGTTGCCGAGCGGCTGAACTACCGCCTCTCGCTGGACAATCTGGGACAGGCCACCCTGGGCGAACCCAAGAGCGCTGACGGACTGCAAGCCCTGCAATGGTGGAAGGAAGGAAGGCTGGAAGATATCGCCACGTATTGCCGCAAGGATGTAGACATCACCCGCCGCCTTTATCTGCACGGTCTGGAGCAGGGCTTTTTGCTGTTCAGCAACAAGGCTGGCTCCCGTGTGCGCGTTCCTGTGGATTTTCACCGGCGCTGAGACCGGCTTAGCCCGAAAAAGCAAAACGCCCGCAATAGCGGGCGTTTTGCTTTCAAATCTCTGTAACAAATTAGGGTTACTTCAATTTTTTCAGTGTCTTCTCCATACCTTCTGGCAGGGGGTAGACGTGATCCTCGCCGGGGAAAGCGCCCGCGCGCACTTCACGCGCGTAGGCCTCCACCGCGGAGCGCAGGCTTGCGCCCACTTCGCCAAAGCGTTTGACGAAGCGCGGCAGATGGCTCAGGGTCATGCCCGTCATATCCTGCCACACCAGCACCTGACCATCACAGCCAGCGCCAGCGCCGATACCGATAACCGGGATGGACAGCGCCTGGGTCACGCGCTCGGCCAGGGGCGCGGGCACGCATTCCAGCACCAGGGCGAAAGCCCCGGCTTCTTGCAGGGCACGGGCATCGTCCAGCAGCTTCTGGGCTGCGGCCATGCTTTTGCCCTGCACCTTGAACCCGCCAAAAGCGTTCACCGATTGCGGCGTGAGGCCAAGATGCCCCATGACGGGAATGGAGGCCCGCGTCAGCGCTCGCACTTCTGCGGCAAATTCCGCACCGCCTTCAAGCTTGACCGCCTGGGCACGGCCTTCAGTCATGAGCCGCCCGGCGTTGCGCACGGTTTCTTCCACAGAAACATGGTAGCTCATAAAGGGCATGTCGCAGACCACAAGGGCTTTTTGCGCACCCCGGGCCACGGCGGCGCAGTGGCGCACCATGTCGTCCACCGTGACGGAAAGCGTATCGGGATAGCCCAGCATCACCATGCCCAGCGAATCGCCCACAAGCAGGGCATCCACCCCGGCCATATCCATGACCTGTGCGGTGCTGTAGTCATAAGCCGTCAACATGACGAGCTTTCCCTGCCCTTTGGCCTCGCGGAAGGTAACTATCGTATTCTTCATGCCTGAGCCTCCTTCTGATTGGCATCGTGGGCCAGCCCCATGATGAGGTGGGTAAGCTTGGCAGCCGTAAAGTCCGCATGGTGCAGGCCCTCAATGGGGGCCAGTTCCACCACGTCCAGCCCCACCACGCGGCGGCCCGCGACGCAGCGTTCCAGCATGTACTGGGCCTCGCGCCAGTTGATACCGCCGGGCGAGGGCGTTCCTGTTGCTGGCATGATGGACGAATCAAGCCCGTCCACATCAAAGGTGATGTAAATATTTTTGGGGAAATCCTCGGGCAGGGGCAGTTCCGGCAGGCCCACGCGGGCAAGGAAGTAGGCGTCGTAATGGGTGACGTTGAACTTCTTGCGGATCTCGGCTTCTTCCCGGCAGAAATCGCGCACGGCAAACTGCGTGAGCGGCAGGCCGAGGTCGGCCACGGCGCGGTACATGACGCTGGCGTGTGAAAAGGGGCTGCCCTCATACTGGGGCCGCAGGTCGGCGTGGGCGTCAAACTGCACAACGCCAAAGGATTCGCCCGTTTTTTCAGCCTGCCGGACCAATGCCCGCAAGGCTCCAAGCGTCACGGTATGCTCGCCGCCCAGCACCACAGGCACTGCCTCGCAGGCAATGGCATGGGCCACAGCGGCCTCTATGCGGTCAAGCGTGTCGGTTATGGGGCCAGCGCAGTCCACGGCCTGAGCGGTAAAAAAACCTGACTCGCCCGGTGCGAATCCGCATTCCCAGGCCTCCAGCTGGTGCGATGCGGCAAGCAGGGCCTGAGGGCCTTTGACCGTGCCGCTGCCATAAGAAACGCTCTGCTCCAGAGGGACGGGGATAATGTGAAACCCTGCCTGCTCCGGTGCAGACTGGGGATATTCAGAAGCCAGAAACTTGTCTTGCATGTGATCCTGCCGTGATTTGACATAAAAAAACGGCCCGCTTGGGGAGGCAGGCCGTTTTGGTTGGAGGAGACTGTCAGCAAAAGAAAGGAAGGTACTTTCCAAGCTGCAATGGCCGTGCCACAAAAAGCAGCATACGAATAATCACATAACATACTGCTTTTTATTGGTAATTTTTTACAGCCCCGCAATGGGCGCGTTAAAAATGTTTAACCCCTCGTGCCTGTGCCCTGCCTGAAAGGCGCAAAACTGTACAAAATATTTTCTTGCGCAGCCTACTGCACAGTGCCCTTGCCCGGCGCGACAGCCGCCCCCTGCAAAGAAAGGGAAAGCTTTTCGGCCAGTTCACGCGCGGCGGGCGTATTGCGCCATTCGTCAAAGAGTTTCTGCCAGCCGCCAAAATCCACAAAGTTGCGGTCAAGCTGCGCTTCGTGCATCTGCACCCATGCGTTGAAAAGCTGCATCTGCACCTGGAAGGTGGCGCTTTCAAAAATCATGGTCGCAGAATCGCGGGGCATGACCTGACCGTCCACATGGGCCAGAACAAAATTACAGACCGCGCGGCGGGAGGTTTCAAAGGTCACTTCCTGGCCGTTCATGTCTTCTGCCAGGGGCAGCAGCCGGGGGAACATCTCGCTGATGCGCTCCATGGCCTTGACCGGCACGGCAATGAACAGGGCGGGCTGACCGTCAGTGGCGGCAGGGGCATCGGGCTTTTCAGAGATGAAATAAAAACGCAGCCAGTTCTCGAACATGACGGCTTCCAGAACCTTGGCAACGCCATTCTGAAATTGTTCTTGAGCTTCGGGCATGGGGACTCCCTTAGTGTTTTACGGCCACGACCCGCAGCCGCCGATAATCAGCAATCCAACCGCCGTTATTCCACATGGATGCGCGCAGGGCATCCGCCACGGCGGCAAAAACCTTTTCCTGAGCCTCTGGGGCCACGCAATCCAGATCCTGGGCAAAAAACTGGGCCATCCAGCGGGCAAGGCCTTCTTCCCCGCCTTTGAGAGGGGTGGGCCTGTCGTATTCTTCCGCCAGCCGCACGGAAAACCCGTGCCGGCTCAGCAGGGCCGCATATTCCTGCGCCGAGGGAAAATAAAAACGCTCGCAGTTCAGATGCGCCGGGCCAATGCCCTCCCCCGCCAGCGCGGCCTGAAAGGCCGCCCCAAAGGCAGCGCGGATGCGCCCGATGTTGCCGCGCGCGCCAAATTCGCACACCAGCAGGCCGCCGGGGCGCAGCGCCCGCGCCATGACGGCGGTCAGACGCTCCTGATCTTCTATCCAGTGCAGCGCGGCGTTGGAAAACAGCGCGTCCACGCAGCCGTTCCACGGCATGCCGCAGGCGTCCATTACCAGAAATTCCACTCGCGGCAGACGCATTCTGGCCTGCACGATCATGTCGGGCGAGGCGTCGATGCCCACCACGCGGGCGGCTCTGGCGGTCAAGGCTTCTGTCAGTGCGCCAGTGCCGCAGCCAACATCAACAACAAAGCCCAGACCATCGGGCAGCAAGCCCAGCAGATTTTCACCGTAGGCTGCCACAAAGTCGTGGCTCTGGTCGTAAAGGCGGGCATCCCAATCCATGAATCCGGCTCTCCCTGCGCGGCGAAAAAAAGCGCAAACGCCACTTGTTGTAAACATCAGACTACAGCGCGTCAATGCGGCGGGCTGATTTGCAGCAACAATGCCCCCGCTCCCCGCCAGAAACGACATGGCTCAGGCCTGCTTTTCCCGCAATACGCGCTTTTGCATTTCGCGGTTGCCAATTTGTCCAAGTACTGCGGCGGCAAGCCCCGTGCAAGCGCTCACCAGCCCCAGCGGCACAGCGGTATCTCCCCCGGCCAGCCCCACAAGGGGCGAAGTGCACGCGCCAAAAATAAAGACCGCCACGCCCAGAATGCCCGAGGCTGTTCCCGCGCCCACATTTTGCGCGCTGATGCCAAGGGTAAAGCTGGTGGGGAGCGTCATGCCCTGAAGGGCGATCATGAAAAACAGCCCCACGAGCAGCGGCAAGGGCGAAGCTGGCGCAATCACCGTCACGGCCAGCACACCAAGGCAGGCCGCGCAGCGCAGCGCGTTGCCGATCTGCAGCAAACGGGCTTCGCCAAAGCGGCGCGAGAGCCGTGCTGTGGCAAGGGCGACAAACATGACGCTCAAGGCGTTGCAGCCAAAAATGACGCTGTAGCCCTGCGGCGAAATGCCGTACATGCCCTGCAGCACAAAGGGCGAGGCCGCCACGTAGCCGAAAAATCCGCCCATGGTGAAGCCCTGCACACCCACATAGCACATAAAGGGCTTTTGCCGCAAAAGCTCGCCCATGGCCTTCCAAGAGGCGCGCAAGCCGCCCTCGCGGCGCATGGTTTCCGGCAGGGTTTCGGGCAGGCCCACAGCGCTCAGCACGATCAGCAGTACCCCAAAGCCCGTCAGAAAATAAAAAATCAGGGGCCAGCCGCTCAAGGACGCCAGCCAGCCGCCCAGAAGCGGCCCGGTAATGGGAGCAATGCCGTTGACCGCCATGAGCAGGCTCATGAAGTTGGTCAGCTCCGGCCCGCGAAACAGGTCGCAGGCCATGGCGCGGGCCAGCACAATGCCCCCTGCCCCGCCAAGCCCCTGCGCAAAACGCAGGGCAATAAAGCTGTTGCCCGTTTTTGCCGCTGCGCAGCATATGGAAGCCAGCGTAAAGAAGATCAATGCCACGAACAACGGCTTGCGCCGCCCTGTGGAATCTGAAATGGGCCCCACAAACAATTGCCCGAGGGCCATGCCCAGCAGACAGGCCG
The DNA here is from genome assembly GCF_000420465.1 of Desulfovibrio desulfuricans DSM 642. NCBI lineage: Bacteria > Pseudomonadati > Thermodesulfobacteriota > Desulfovibrionia > Desulfovibrionales > Desulfovibrionaceae > Desulfovibrio > Desulfovibrio desulfuricans. The sequence continues at coordinate 77,502 of NZ_ATUZ01000014.1, forward strand.
TGATGGTCAACTGGGTTGTTGCCGTGGAAATGTCAAGGTCTGCCGCCAGCGCGGGCAGACTTGGCAGATAGGTATCGGTACACAGCGGGCCAAAGGCGGCCATCATGCCCAGCAAGAGCGCCAGAAACAGCCTGCGGCGGCGTGGCAGCTTTGCGCCGGCACCCACAATATAATCATTTTCCGTAATGCGCATGTTTGTCCCTTTTCTTTTCTTTGCGCGATATTCGGGACGGGCGCGGGCAAAGTCAAGGGCGGGGAATGCCCCTGCGCGGCGCTGGTATGCGCTGCCGCCTTATGCTACCCTGCGCCCATGATTGATTACGCTCAAGCCCTTAACGAAGCCCAGTACGAGGCAGCCACCTGCGGCGACGGCCCGGTGCTGGTTGTGGCAGGCGCAGGCAGCGGCAAAACCCGCACCATCGTCTACCGTCTGGCATGGCTGGCAGAACACGGCGTGGAACCTGACGCCATGCTCTTGCTCACCTTTACCCGCAAGGCCGCGCATGAAATGCTGCACCGTGCGGGGCTGTTGCTCAATCAGGGGCTTGCGGGCGTGCAGGGCGGCACCTTCCACGCCTTTGGCTTTGGGGCGCTCCGGCGCTGGAAGCCCGCGTGGCTTGGCGACAGGCCCTTTACAGTCATGGATTCCGCCGACATCAACGAGGCGGTCAAACACTGCAAGGATCAGCTCAAGCTGGGCAAGGGGGACAGGTCGTTTCCCAAGACCCAGAGCATTGTGGGGTTGCTGAGCAAGGCCCGCAACAAGGAATTGCCGCTGGACGAAGTGCTGCGGCGCGAGGCCTTTCACCTGCTGCCCCACGCCGAGGGTCTGGCCCGGCTGGGTGATGCCTACAATGCCTACCGCCGCGACAAGGGCCTGCTGGATTACGATGATCTGCTGTTCGAGCTTGAGGCCCTGCTGCGCGAGAATCCGCTGGCAGCCGCCTCGCTGCGGCAGAGGTTCAGCCATATTCTTGTGGACGAGTATCAGGATACAAACCTGGTTCAGGCCCGCATTGTGCGCCTGCTGGCAGGGCCGATGGACGGCCCCCCAGGCAACGTCATGGCGGTGGGCGACGAAGCCCAGTCCATCTATGCTTTTCGCGGTGCCAACGTGCGCAACATATTGGACTTTCCCACGCTTTTTCCCGGCGCGCGCGTGGTGCGGCTGGAAGAAAACTACCGTTCCACCAAGCCAGTGCTGGATGTGGCCAACAACCTGCTCTCCCACGCTGCGGAATCCTTCCGCAAAAACCTCTTCACGCGCAAGGAAGGCGGCGACCCGGTGCGACTTGTGACGCCGCTCAGCGACATGAGTCAGGCCAAGCTGGTGGTGCGCCGGGTTGAAGAACTGCTGACGACACATCTGCCGCATGAAATCGCGGTGCTTTTCCGCGCTGGCTTCCATTCCTACAATCTGGAAATGGCCCTCAATCAGGCGGGCATTGCCTTTCGCAAATACGGCGGGCTGCGCTATACCGAGGCCGCCCACGTCAAGGATGTTATTGCCTACGCGCGCCTGCTGCTCAACCCGCTCGACCTGCCCGCCTTTGCCCGTGTGGCGGCCCAGCACAGCGGCATTGGCCCCAAGACGGTGGAAAAACTCTATGCCGTGGCCCGCAGCGGCGACCAGAAATCCACAGAAAAAGCCTTTGCCAAGTATCCAGGCTTTCTGGAAGACATGCGCTTTGTGGACGACCTGCGCGCCCGGCCCATGCCGCCCTCGGGCACGCTATCATCAGTTCTTGAACATTACCGCCCCCGCCTCGAGGCCCTTTACCCCGAAGACTGGCCCCGCCGCCAGCAGGGGCTGGAAGAAATCATCCAGATGGCCTCCGGTTACAGCGAGCTGGATCTCTTTGTGGCAGATCTGGCCCTTGAAGCGCCGGAAGACGATGACGCCGACAGCAACGAGGGCAAGATCACCCTTTCCACCGTGCATTCAGCCAAGGGGCTGGAGTGGAACGCCGTTCTGATCATTGATCTGGTGGAAGACCGCTTTCCCTCGCGCCACGCTCTGGCGCGGCCAGAAGATTTTGAAGAAGAACGCCGCCTCATGTACGTGGCCTGCACCCGCGCGCGCCAGTGCCTTGACCTTTACGCCCCGGCCTCGCTCTACAACAGGGCGGAGCGCGGCAGTCAGCACGTGAGCCAGAGTCCCTTTGTGCGCGAGCTTGCGCCCGGCATGGTTGAAGAATGGATTGAAGGCTTCGGCGGCGTGCTTTCGCGCCGCAGCGTTGGCGGCGTGGGCTTTGGGCGCAAACCCGCCGTGCCTTCAGCTGGCGGGCCTGGTGGAGCGCAGGGCTTTTCGGGCGGGCTTTTGCCGCGTCCGCAACGCCCGCCAAGCCACGATGTCTATGACGACTGCCAGCTTGCGCCAGACGATGCGCCGGGCTGCGCGTCAGCGAGAGGCCCGGCTGGGCAGGCCCTTCCCTTTGCGAATCCCGTGTCCGCCCCTGCGGCGGCTCATGGGAGTTCAGGGCCGCAGGCCGCAGGCGATGGTGAACTGTGCTACTGCCGCCACCGTATTTTCGGGCGCGGCAAGATCGTACGCCATCTGCCGCCGGACAAGGTGCAGGTGAATTTCCCCGGCTTTGGCCTCAAGGTCATTCTGAGCGAATATCTGATTCTGGAGAGCTGATATGGTTCCGCCCCACGCATCCCCTGTTTCTCATGGCTCTCTTTCTGAAGACGGCATTCTGGCCTGTCTTGGCAGACATTTTCCGCAAACCGGGCCTTCCCTGCTGCTGGGCAGGGGCGACGACTGCGCCGTGCTGCGCGGCGGCAAGCCCCTTGCCGTGAGCAGCGACCTTTTTCTGGAAGACGTGCATTTTCGCCGCTCGTATTTTACCCCTGAAGAAACAGGCTACAAGGCGCTGGCCGTCAATGTGAGCGATCTTGCGGCCTGCGGGGCGCGGCCCGCGGCCTTTACCCTGTGCCTCGGCCTGCCCGGCTGGGTGGACGAACCGTGGCTGGACGCGTTTTTCTCCGGCATGGCCGGTCTTGCCAAGCAACACAACATGGTGCTGGCTGGAGGCGATCTTTCCGGCTGCGAGCGTCTGCATATTTCTGTGACCGTGTGGGGCGAGCCCGCCGACCCCGGAACCTTTCTTGTGCGCGGCGGCAGCATGCCCGGCGATGTGCTTTTTGTGGTGGGACGTCTGGGCCTTGCCCGCGTGGGGCTCAAAGCTCTTGAAGCTCAGGGCCGCGCTGCCCTGGCGCAGTGGCCCGCCGCCTGCGCGGCGCACCTGCACCCCGAGCCGCAGGTGGACGCTGGCCTCATGCTGGCCCGGGCAGGATTCAACGCCCGGCCGCCTGCGCTCATGGATGTTTCTGACGGCATCATGCGCGATCTACCCCGGTTGCTTGGTCTTACGGGCGAGTTGAGCGCTGCGGGTCAGGTCTCGCGCGGCAGCCTGGGGGCGGAGATTATGCTGGCCCGTGGGCAACTGCACCCGGAAGTAGTGAGCTATGCCGAAGCCAATGGCAGAAATCCTGTGCACGAAGCCCTGCTTGGCGGCGAGGATTACGCCCTGCTTGGTTCGTGCGCGCCCGACATGCTGCCCCCCCTGCATGCGGCCATACCGCGCCTCACGAGCATCGGCGTTGTGACTGCGGGCGGCGGCATTGTGTGCAACAACGAACCGCTGGACACTCTGGCGGACATGCGCGGCTTTGACCACTTTGAACGCAAAGGGCAGGAAGCCTGACATACGCGCATGGCAAAACAAAGGAAACCCCGCATGAGCATCACCTCGCAGCGGCCAACAACCGCGCCGATCCCAGAAGATCAACCTTCCATTCCTTCTGAAATGGTTGAAGAATTTCGGGCAGTTTGCCGCGATGCATGGAAGCAGGGCCTGCTGTCCGGCTGCAACGGCAACGCCAGCCGCAGGCTTGGCAGCCATACGCCGGGGCTTATCTGCGTCACTCGCAGTGGCGCTGCCAAGGGCAGGCTGACCGCCGCCGACTGCTGCCTTATGGACATCGCCACAGGCGCCGCCGTGTCAGGAGGGCCAGCATCCACAGAATCGGGCATGCACCTTGCCATCTACCGTGCCCGCCCGGACTGTAATGCCATCCTGCACACCCACCCCCGCCGTCTGCTCGCCTTGAGTCTGCGGCTGGCGGGCAGGCAGGAGGACTTTTTGCGCCTGCCCCTTTTTGAAGCAGAAGTGTGGCGTGCCAAGCTGGGCTTTGCCCCGGCCCTGCCCCCCGGCACCACCGAGCTGGCAGATGCCGTGGCTCTGGCCGCCAGCGGCAAGGATGCCGTGTGGATGGCCGGGCATGGCTTGTGCTGCCTTGGGCGCACCCTGGCCGAAGCCCTGTGTCTGGCTGAAGAACTGGAACATCTGGCCGCACTGCAGATACTTGCCACGGTTTAGTGCAAGCATTGCCGCCCGCTCCTTGCAGCCCGCATTTTGCGGGCTTTTTTTGCGCCCATGAGTGTTACAACTTGCAAAAACATATGCGCCGCTGTAGCATACACTATATTTTCGTAACACAAACTCAAAGGAGCCCCCCACCATGCATATCCGTTCGCACTTCTACGCTGCTCTGGCCCTTATGGGTCTCATGATTTCCAGCACTGCCGCCCTGGCCCACGAATTTATCCTCAAGCCCGACACGGCAACCCCCGCCGCCGGGCAAAAAACCCGCATGCAGGCGCAGGCAGCTCATGTGTTCATGGTCAGCGAAGAAGCCGAAAATCCCGCCAACGTGCGCCTGTACCTCTTGCAGGGCGACAAAAAAACCGACATCGCCTTAGTGGAAGACAAGGCGCTTGTTTCGCTGGTGGGCGACTTCACCCTCGCGCAGAACGGCCCTGCCATGCTGGTGGGCCACCGCCTGCCCCAGATATGGTGCGAAACAACGCAGGGTGAAATGGAAGGCAGCCGCGCCGCCCTTGAAGCCAAGGGCATGAAGGTCAAATCTTCCGGCAAGTATGAAAAATTCGCCAAGACTCTGCTCAATCCCGCCAGCAACGACACCCTGTTCGGCAAGGCTCTTGGCCAGGATCTGGAACTTGTGCTGCTGACCAATCCCGCAGACATCAAGCCCGGCGCACCCCTGAACGTACAGGTGTTGCTGCGCGGCAAGCCCGTGCCCAATGCCACTGTGGGCTTGACCCACGATGCCTTCAGCAAGGAGCAGGACACCTACAAATCCAAGGCGCAGACCGATGCGCAGGGCAAGGCCTCCTTTACCGTGGACAAGCCCGCCCTGTGGATGCTGCGCACCACGGTGGTGGAAAAGACCCCCGGCGCGGATGCTGACGAGCACCATCTGCGCGCCACCTATGTGTTCCCCGTAAAGTAGACCCCATATCCACACGCAGGCAGGCGGGGGAAGGTTCGCTCTCTCCCGCCTGATCGCATTCCCACACCTGCTTGAGGCAAGGATAGTTATATGCGCATTTTTCTTTTGGGGCGCTGCGCCGCCATCTGTCTTGCGGTTGCGCTGCTTCTGGCAGGCGCTGCGGCTCGGGTTTCGGCCCATGCCCTGTATGCGGCAGACACCCGGCACGACGGCGTGGTGCTTGTGCAGTTTGCCTATTCCAGCGGCGAGCAGCCCACCTATGCCAAGGTGGAGGTTTACAGCCCCGCAGACGACAAGGTGGAATTTCAGAATGGCCGCACGGACGCGCAGGGGCGATTTGCCTTCATGCCTGATGCGCCGGGCCGCTGGCGCATTATCATGGCCGACAACATGGGGCACAGGGTTGAACACCCGGTGGAGGTCAGCGCCGCTCAGGGGGCCACAGCCGCAGACAGCGGGCACGATGCGGGGCCGGGCGGCTTTGCCATGCCCTTGCGCATTCTGCTGGGCCTGAGCCTGATCGCCAACATGGCGCTGGCGGCTGCCGTGCTGCGGCGCAGAAAAAAACTTACGGTCTGACCGCCGCTCCAAATTATTTTTGACCGCAAAAAAACCGGGCGCCTCCTGATGGAAGCACCCGGTTTTTACATCTGGCAAACAACGCTTATTTCGGCTCGATAACTTCTCTGCCGCCCATATAGGGAACCAGCGCCTTGGGCAGCACAAGGCTGCCGTCCTTTTGCTGGCAGTTTTCAAGGATGGCGGCAATTGTGCGGCCCGTGGGCAGGCCGGAGCCGTTAAGCGTGTGCAGGAACATGGCCTTGCCGCCCTTGGGCTTGAAGCGGATATCAGCCCGGCGGGCCTGAAAATCCGTGCAATTGGAGCAGGACGAAATTTCACGGAAGGTTTTTTGCGTGGGCAGCCACACTTCCACATCATAGGTCTTGGCAGAGCTGAAGCCCATGTCGCCCGTGCAGAGCGTGATGACGCGGTACGGCAGTTCGAGCATTTCCAGCAGGTTGCAGGCATGACCGCGCATGATTTCAAGCTGGTTGAAGCTGTCGTCAGGATGGGCGAAACGCACCATCTCGACCTTGGTGAACTGGTGCATGCGGATAAGGCCGCGCGTATCCTTGCCCGCGCTGCCCGCCTCGGAGCGGAAACAGGGCGTGGCCGCGCAGTAGGCGCGGGGCAGATCGGCCTCGTCCAGCACTTCGCCAGCGTGCAGGTTGGTCAGCGGCACTTCGGCAGTGGGGATCAGGTAGTATTCCCACTCGCGCAGCTTGAACAGATCTTCCTCAAACTTGGGCAACTGGCCCGTGCCTGTCATGCTGGCGCGGTTGACCATGTAGGGCGGACAGGCTTCAATATAGTCTTCGGCCACTGTGTGCTGATCGAGAAAAAAGTTCACCAGTGCGCGCTCAAGGCGTGCGCCCCAGTTCAGAGACACCACAAAGCGGCTGCCGGTCAGACGGGCGGCGCGCTCAAAATCAAGCCCGCCAAGGGCTACGCCCAGATCGCCATGCTCGCGCGGCTCAAAATCAAATTCGCGCGGCGTGCCCCAACGGCGCACTTCCACGTTTTCCGATTCGTCCTTGCCCACTGGCACGGTGGCGTCAGGCAGGTTGGGTACGCGCATGAGCCAGGTTTCCACATCGGCCTTGGCCTGGGCGGTTTCAACGTCCAGTTCCTTGATACGGTCGGAAACGCCGCTCATTTCGGCCAGCAGGGCCGTGGCATCTTCGCCCGCGCGTTTTTTGGCGGCCACTTCGGCAGAGGCCGCGTTGCGGCGGCTCTTGAGGGTTTCCACCTCGGTCAGCAGGGCGCGGCGGCGGGCGTCCAGCGCCAGAAATTCATTAACATCCAGATCCGAATGCCGGTCGGTCAAAGCCTTGGTCAGCACTTCGGGCTGCTTTTGCACCAGTTTGAGGTCAATCATAGCCGCTCCTGAAAAAAACGCGCACCGCGCGGGATATAGCAGAATCTGCTCCTCATGAGGATGGGGAGCGCAACAGACAGGCTGTAGCACGCTGGGCCGCTGCCTGCAAGGCGGCCGCACACGGCCTGTATCTGACAATCCGGCGCAGGCAGACCTGCAAACCTTGCAAAAGGCAAATTTTGCGTATACGTAGTAACGAGTATTCTGGAGATTTTCTATACAAGTTACGTGAGGCCGTCATGAAACATTTACGCATTGTTCTTTGTGTATCCCTGCTGGCGTTGCTTGCAGCCTGCGGGCCGAGCAACAATGTTCGACTCTTGCCGCCGCCCGCTCTGGACGCTTCAGTGCTTCCTTCTCCCAACGCACCCCGTGTGACCGTTGTGATGTTTGAAGACAAACGCATGGATCAGACCGTCATCGGCACCCGCCGCGACAGCAGCGCGTTTGTCACCACCGACAATGTCGCCCAGTGGATCAGCAAGGCTCTGGCCGATGAACTTGCGCGCAACGGCATGCAGGTTTCCTACTCCATCAGCGTGAACGAAGCGCGCAAGGGCAACCCCGACTTTATGGTCACTGGCCAGGTCGACGAAGCCAACATCCGCGAAACGTCCACCACCGACATGTCAACATCGCTGCGCGCAAACTACGTGCTTGCCAACCGGCAGGCGCGCATCCTGCGTGAATCGCTCAACGCGTCACAGTCGCGCACCGGCCTGCCCTCAGGCAGCGCTGCCGACAACCTGATGCTGGAAACTCTGCGCGACCTGGTCAAGCCCATGGCGCACAAGATTGTCCAGACCATCGAGGCAAAAAAATAAGCCCATGCGGGCCTTGCGTACATTTTTTTCCAGCTTGCCCCTGGCGGCTCTGCTGGGAACTTTTGCCCTGCCGCCGGTCTTGCTGACCGGCGGCGCGGCATGCGCAGCAGAACACACGCCCGGCCCTCCGGCGGCAGTCTCTGCCGCTGACAAACCAGCAACTGCGGGTAAGGGTAGCAACGGCAATACGGCTGACAACAACCCAGCCGAAAGCGCCAGCCCAACGCCTGATCCGCTCTCGCCTTTGCAAAACGGCCCATCTGCTTCCAGACCAGGCCCCCTCCCCCTGCCATCGCCCGTTCTTCGCAGCGCGCACTGCCCCGCCGCTCCACTGCCCCCGCATGCCCAAAGGCTGTGCGCGGAAGCCGCCGCCCTTCTGGATGCCCTGCACACTGCCGCAGCAGCCCTGCCCAACAGACGCGACATCCGCATGGGCATTACCGATTTCAACGAATACACGGCGCTGGCCGCAGAGCTGTACACCCCGCTGACAGAGGTTGACCATGCTGCCGCTGGTGGGGATTCCGGCGCGCAAAGCATCACAGTCACCTTGCTGGCCCGACCCGACGCGGCGGAAACGCTGCTGCGGCTGCTGCGCAATCCTGATGCCCTGAAAGTGCGGCGCTTGCTGCTGGCAGACCTGATGGCCGCAACGGCAAACGCCCGGCAGGTCGCTCAGGAGGTTGCCACTGCCGATGCCCTGCCCGGAGCGGGCGGCTCCGGCGATGCAGGCCCCGGTTCTGGCGGTACGTGGTATATTGCCAAGGCGACACCGCCGGGGCAGTTGACCCAGCACCCTCCCATGCCGACCCCCGAGGGTATCGCCAGGGAGACGGCGCAACAGAACGCGAGGCAGAAAGCAGACGCCCTGGCAGACTCTCTTGCCGCCGCCATTGCGGCTCTGGATACATTGCGCCTTTCGCCCGAGGGCTGGCTGACCTCGGCAGACTCTCTGGCAGTCCTTGAAAAATCTGCCGTCAATCTGCCGCAGAGCGCCGCAACCCAGCTACTTCTGAGCGAGGCACTTTTGCAGGCGGGCATGCCGCAGCGCAGTATCGCCTCCTGCACTGCCGCGCTGGAGCTTGCCCCCGGCCTTGGGCGCGCGCGGTACATCCGCGCACTGGCCCACTGGCGCTTGCAGCAACTGGCTCTTGCCGAAGATGACCTGAGCGCCGCGCTGGAAGCCACAACGGATGCTTTTCCCCACACTTCGGATAAAGTCCGGCTTTTGCGGGCGCGCGGCGCGTTGCGCATGCTGCGCAGCAACGAACCCGGCATGTGTGATGATCTGGCCGCCGCCTGCGCTCTGGGCGACTGCGATGGCCTTGCCGCCGCCCGTGGGCAGCAGATGTGCCTTACATCTTCAAGGCAAGAGGGAGGCCAGCCCGCGGTTGATGCCGTCACGCCCCAACCGCCCGTCAAGGCTGGCGACACGGCCGAAAAACCATGAGCCGATCCCCTCTGCTTAAGGTTTACGGGCATGTGTATCCTGTAAACGATGATTTTTACGCGGCCCTGGAACAGGCCTGCGCCGGTGCCATGCCGGATGAAGATGACGTGCCTGTTCTTGAGCGTGACGGCGACATGGCCCGCATTTCCTTTGAAGGCATGTACTTTCCCGTGGATGAAGTATTGGCTGTGCTTGGGGAGCACCTATGCCCGGAACATAAGGGAAAGCTCGACGTACTTGATATGGAGGGCTGGCGGCTTAATCGCCACACCTTCAACTGCGGACGTATTGAAAGCCACCGTGCTCCGCTGAACAATGTTCTGGATTACTCCGGCCATTGATTTCAGAATTTTGCCCTTCCTGCCTGAATTTCGTCATATTCCACAAAGGCATTCCGTGTTTGTGCCGCTGCGCCAAAATGTGATTTGATCACATTTTACTCTCGAATTTCCGCGCCAAAAAAATATGGTTTCCATATTTTTTTGTTTGCGCCCTCCCTTTGCTCCCATAATCACAACCATTGTGCCCGCCGGATATTTGGCATCTTCGATATTTCTTTGGCACTCGCCTTTCTGTCCGAAATCTCTGGCGAAATAGTTCCCTTCTATATATTCTGGCGTTGAAATCGACAGAGTCTTTGCCGCAGTTCCGCGCCAGCAGGGGCAATGCCCCTGAACCAGTCAGGGCGGCAAAGGAGGGGGAATCGTGTCGATGCAAAAAAACACCAGAAAATCATTTTGCTGGGGCGTTGACCCTGATCTGGCCTATCGCCATGTGGATGCGGCAAAGGAGCGGTTGCTGGATTTACCAGTGGGATCACTCGCGGGCAAATCTCTGGTTCATTGCATGCACCCGGACGATGCCGCCATGCTGCGCCGCGCTCTTGCTTCTGCCGAGCCAAGGGCGCTCACAGGCTGCACCGTGCGCTATGTGTGCCCAAAGGGTACACACACGGTTACCAGCCTGAGCATAAAACCACTACGCAGTGCCTGCGGCACACTTCTCGGCTTTGAAGGCGAAGAACACAACATAGGCACTGTGGACATGCGTGGAGATCTCACGCCCATTTTTGAGGAGGTGTTTGCGCACGATTTCATGGCGCTCTGCATCGTCAACAGGGATGGGCAACTGCTGGCGGTCAACGCGCAGTACGCCATTATTGCGAACAAGCCCGCCAACACGCTGGTGCGCGCCCACATTCTTGAAGCGGGCATTCCCTCTGTTGAAGATGTGGACAGGGCGTTCAGCATCCTTCCTTCTGGCAACGCCATCTCCGAGCAGGAGATCATCTGGGACGGCAAGGACTACGTCATGGCCATGTACGGCCTGCCCGATGCCTGCGGCGAGATTCGCTCCATCTGTGTTTCGCTGCGCGACATAAGCCTGCGCAAGGGGCTGGAGCGCCGGCTGGAGGCCGCCAATCGCCAACTGGAAGAGATGAATCTCAAGGATTACCTGACAGGCGTGTTTAACCGCCGCCATTTTGATGAAGCCCTGCAAAGGGAAGTGGCGCGCCTTGCCCGTGAAGGCGGCGAAATGTGCATTGGCATGGTCGATGTGGACAAGTTCAAGCTGTACAACGACGCCTATGGGCACCTTGCCGGGGACGACTGTCTTGCCCGTGCGGCAAAAGCCATGAGCGCCGCGCTTTTCAGGCCCGGTGACGAACTGTTTCGCTACGGAGGCGAAGAATTCGCCATCATCATGCCCCAGACAGGCAAGAAAAGCGCCACAATGGTTGCCGAGCGCGTGCGCGAAGCCATCAGCGCTCTGCGCATCCCCCACTGCCAAAGCGCCCTTGGACATGTGACCATCAGCATAGGCGTTGCGGCGCTTGATGCAACCAGCGCCCTGTCAGGCTACATGGCCTGCGAAGAACTTATCAGAGTAGCGGACAAAGCCTTGTACGCAGCTAAAAACAGCGGGCGCAACAAGGTCGCCTCAGCCGCATGCAGCCTTGCTGAGAGCGATTAGCAGTGCAAAACAAAGCCCCGCTGGTTTATCCGGCGGGGCTTTGCGGTTATGGCAAGCTTGATTAAAAGCGCGTCTGGCGCAGGCCTATTCCCGCTCAAAAAGTGATTTCTGGATCAGGGCGTCCGCACGGTCATCGGCCCCGCGCAGGGAATCATAGGCCTTTTGCAGGGCATCGGGCCAGTCCGTGTCGCTCACATCACTGATAAACAGCAAGGTCAGATCCCCCTCAGTGGACACATCCGCATGGGTCATGACCCTGCCGGACATGGCCTGGAACGTCCAGCCGCCGCCGTCGTCAGCCTTTGAAGGCGCAGTGCCTTTAAGCCTACCCGACTGCTTTTCGGCAAACTGCTTGGGCGTCATATTGCCGGTTTCCGCCTTGGTAAAAATACCAATGGAAAAAAATGAATCCTGCCCGCAGGTAACTGTTACAATGCTTTCTTTTTCTGTTGCCGAGCACTTGGCGGGCAAATCTATGCTGAAATGGTTAAATTTTTTTTCCGCAGCGGCAGCCGCCCCGCACAGGCCCGCCAACAGCACACAGGCCATCAATGAACCCAACAGCGCATATTTCATGGACAAGCTCCTTGAAATGTCCGCGCAGCGCGCGGTATTTTTCGGGCGGAAGTATCGCACAAGGAAGGGCGGCTGTCTAGAACAGCCGCCCGCAATACTCATAAGGACATAATTTTGTTAAGTATTATTGCCAGAGCGCGTTGGCGCTGGCAATATCTGTAACACTGCCCCCTAAAACTGATAAAGAAACACCGGGCTGCTGGAAGAAAGGCTGCCCAGCGCGCTCAGATCTACCCCAAGCATGGTCTTGAGACTGCGCGGTAGCCAGCCGCCTTCCTTGGGCCGGGTCACAAGCTTGCGCTCCGCTGGTACGCCGCACTGCTCCGAAAGCCAGACCAGGGCCGTTTGCTGCCCGCCCAGTTCATCCACCAGTCCAAGCTGCACGGCCTCACGCCCGGTAAAAATCTTGCCGCTGGCAAGCGCGGCGGCGCGGGCATGCTCCATATGCCGCCCATCGGCCACGATATCCACAAACTGCTGGTGCATGTCGTCCAGCACTTTTTTAAAATAGTCGCGCTGTTCGGTGCTCAGCGGGCGCATGTAGGAGCCTGCGTCTTTGTAGGGGGCGGTGGTTATGGTCTCCTGCCCCACGCCGATTTTACCCATAAGACCCTGTAACTGCGGGATGTCCATGCGTACGCCAATGGAACCTGTCACGGTGGAGGCATTGGCAAACACGCGCGACCCAGCCATGCTGACCATCAGCCCGCCCGAAGCAGCCAGAGAACCCATGCTGACAGCCACGGGCTTTTTGCGGGCCAGCTCGCGCACGGCGCTATAAATTTCCTGCGATGCCGCTGCGCCCCCGCCAGGCGAATCCACGCGCAGCAGCACACCCGCTATCATGGGGTCGCGCTCCACCTTGCGTATCCACTCAAGGGCAGGTTCCGGATCCATGATGGGGCCGGAAACAGACACAAGGGCTATGCGCTGGCCGCCCATGAGGCCATTGCTGCCAAGGGCAGCGCCAAACACGCCGACACCTGCCAGCAAAAGCAGTATAAGCCCCCAAAAGATGACCGGATGCCGCTTGCGGAACGGACGGCGCAGCAGATCCTTCCATACGTTTGCCGGAACCTGCGCCAGCGGGCAGACGCAGGGCTGCCCCCCAGATGGAGATGCGGATGACGCAGTGGATGACGACTCGGGCGTAGCCGCAGGGATGGAAGCAGACATGGCGTCAGCATGACCGACTTCGCTGGCGGCAGACATGGACAGGGGTTGATCTGTATTCAATGAAAATTCCTGATTGCTCATAACGCTCTTTGACCTGATTGTAGTTGTGATGGGCCTTGGCCCGAAGGTGGAAAAATTGCAGGCTGGCGGCGCTATCGGCGGGGATGGCCGCATGCCTGTTCAATGGCTTGGGAAATATTTTATGGCAAGGGGCTGTGCACACGGTTGGGCTGACGGCAGAGGCCGGAGACTGGCGCGGAGCGGGATTGTTCATGCAGGTTTATGCGGCGCCAAACTATCTGCCCGGTTCGTGGCGCGCATGGCTGCCCAAAGGAGCCTGCACTTTTCAGGCACAGCCTGATGATCTGTTGCACTGGCGCGCCCCGCAAGATGCAGGGCGCGCCCTTATGCTCAGCGTTGCATGGGCTCGGGCCAGAATTCTGCAGCCATTTCGCGCAGTTTGAACTTCTGGATTTTGCCGCTGGCCGTGAGCGGGAACCCTGTTATTGTTTTGATGTACTTGGGTATCTTATACCACGACACCTTGCCGCGGCAAAAATCACGCACGTCTTCCGGCAGAATTTCCACACCTGGGCGGGGGATGATGAAGGCCGCGACCTCTTCGCCGTACTTGCGGCTGGGAACAGCCACAACCTGCACGTCCAGAATGCCGGGCATGCCCAGAAGGAACTCTTCAACCTCACGCGGATAGATGTTTTCGCCGCCACGGATAATCATATCCTTGATGCGGCCTGTCACACGCAGGTAGCCGTTTTCGTCCATAACGCCCAGATCGCCGGAATGCAACCAGCCCTCGGGGCTGATGGCCTTGGCCGTATCATCGGGCATATTGTAGTAGCCCTTCATGACATTGTAGCCGCGGCAGAGGATTTCGCCCACCTCGCCGCGCGGCAGTTCCTCGCAGGTATCGGGGTCGCCCACGCGCACCTCAATGCCGGGCATGGCGCAGCCCACGGTTTCGCAGCGCAGCGACAGGGGATCGTGGATGTCCGACTGGGTCATCACCGGCGAAGCTTCCGTAAGGCCGTAGCAGATGGTGATTTCCGTCATGTTCATGTCGTCCACCACACGGCGCATGAGCGGCTCGGGGCAGACGGAACCGGCCATGATGCCGGTGCGCATGTGCGAAAGGTCAAAACGCTTGAAGAGTGGATGCTCCAGCTCTGCCAGAAACATGGTGGGCACGCCGTACACAGCCGTGCAGCGTTCGCTGTCGAGGGCAGCCAGCACCTTGAGCGCGTTGAACGACTCAAGAATAACCATGGTCGCGCCGTGATTCACTGCGGCGGAGACGCCAAGCACGCAACCGAAGCAGTGGAACAGCGGCACAGGCAGGCACACCCTGTCTTCCGCGCCGAAATTCTGGTGGCGGCCAATCCAGTACCCGTTCAGCCCCACGCCCACATGGGTCAGCATGACCCCGCGTGGAAAGCCCGTGGTGCCCGAGGTGTACTGCATGTTGATGACATCCCACGGCTGGAGCAGGGCCTGACGGGCGGCGTATTCCGCCTCGTCCACCATGACGGAAAGAGAGAGTATTTCCGGCACGGAATACATGCCCCGGTGCTTTTCCGCCCCCAGAAAGCACACACGCTTGAGGTGCGGCAGGCTTTTGCACACAAATCTGTCGCGCGACTGCAAACGCAGCTCCGGCGCGATGCGGTAAAGCGTGTCCAGATAGTCGTGGTCGCGCACGCTGTCGATAAGAAAAATATTTTCGCACTCGGAGTGGGTGAGCAGATAGCGCAATTCGTGTTCACGGTAATTGGTGTTTACCGTAATCAGTATGGCGCCGATTTTTGCCGTGGCAAACTGCAATGCTACCCAGTACGGCACGTTGGTGGCCCATACCGCGACCTTTTCGCCCTTTTGCACGCCAAGAGCCATCAGCCCCTTGGCGAAATCGTCCACCAGAGCGCCAAATTCGCTCCAGGTCTGGCGATAGTTGCGGTCAGGGTATACCAGGGCTTCATTATCGGGAAAGCGCGCCACAGTGTGGTCAAGCACCTGCCCCAACGTCCATTCACGCAGTTCAAACTGTGCCTGACGCTCACGAACTTTTTCTTCCATGCATCCTCCCAAAGGCGTGTTGCGGCGAGTGCGCCGCTGTTACGCGGTGTGCGGTCTGAAGGGCTTTGAATCGCGCCCGGAGCAGACCAACAGAAAGTGAAATGCCCTAGGGATTGTAGGTCACAGCCAGAAATTCCACAGGCTCGTCGCCCGCAGCGCCCACGTAATGAGGCACAATGGAATTGTAGTAAATTGTTTCGCCGGGCTTGAGCACGCGGGTTTCGCGCCCATAGACCACAAGCAGTTCGCCCTTGAGCACGCAGATAAATTCCTCGCCCTGATGCGAGGTGGTCTTGCGTTCGCCGCTGTCGGGGAAAATGCGGATGTGGAAGGGTTCCATGTTGCGGTCGTTCTTGCCCTTGGCCAGCGCATGATAGGTATAGCTGGAGCGGGGTACGCGCCCTGTGTGCAGCGCTTCATCGGCCTCGGCCTCGCCATTGATGCTGCTCACCACCGGGTCGCGCGAAAACTGGTCGTCCAGAAAAGTGCCAAGGCGCACGCCAAGAGCGCGGGCCACCTTTTGCAGGGGGCCGATACAGGGATAGATGGCGTCTGACTCCAGCTTTTCAAGATAGTCTTCCGTAAGGCCCGTATTCTGGGAAAGAGTTTGCAGGTCAACTTCGCGTTCTTCGCGAAATCCACGGATGCGGGAACCAATGGTACGCACGGGGGGCATAGACGCTCCTGATTGCCGGATATGCCGGGTTGGATGCCGCGCTGGCAGGATGACGTGGCGGCAAGCAACCAACTAAATACCGAAAAGCCCGTACGCTCGCAAGCAAACATGCGCTGTTGAGCGGTCATACCGTACCCCTGCTGACACATTTTGCTCTTTGCGCTATGATGAAAAGCATGAGCAAACAACCGTTGGTCAGAAGGGCCTTTGTGGCTTCCGGGCAGGTGCAGGGCGTGGGTTTTCGCCCCTTTGTCTATCGCCTTGCAGCCGAAGGCGGGCTTACAGGCACTGTGGGCAACACCTCAGAAGGCGTGCGTATGGAAATGCAGGGCGCAGAGGCAGAAGTGCAGCGCTTTGGCCGCCGCCTGCGCGCCGAACTGCCGCCGCTGGCACGGCTGACCGGTGTGGGCGAACACGACCTGCCTGTTGTGGAGGATGAAACAGCCTTCCGCATTGTTCCCAGCTCAGGGCAGGCAGCGCACAGCGTGCTTGTAAGCCCGGATATGGGCGTATGCGCCGACTGCCTCGCCGACATGCGCGATCCGGCCAACCCCCGCTACCAGTACGCCTTTACCAACTGCACCAACTGCGGGCCGCGCTATACCATCACGCGCTCCATTCCCTATGACCGCGCTGTCACATCCATGAGCTGTTTCCCGCTCTGCCCCCGGTGCAGCACAGAATATGCCGACCCGGCAGACAGGCGCTTTCATGCCCAGCCCGTGGCCTGCCCAGCGTGCGGGCCGCGCCTGTGGTTTGTGGATAAGGCGGCTGCCAGCAAGGGCAACACAGCGCCGACCGCAGAAAATCAGCAACAGGCTCTGGAACAGGCCGTGCAGACCCTGCTCCACGGCGGGATTCTGGCGCTCAAAGGTCTGGGGGGCTTTCAACTGGCCTGCGATGCGCGCAATGCCCAAAGCCTGCAAGAGCTGCGGCGGCGCAAAACACGCCCGCACAAGCCGCTGGCCCTCATGGTTGGTGATCTGGCAACAGCCCGCGCCCTGTGCGACCTCACACCGGAACACGAGGCTCTGCTGCAAAGCCCGGAAAAGCCTGTTGTTCTCTGCCCCCGCCGCAGCACGCCGCAACATGGTGCAGCCATTCAGGATGATGCTGCATATTTGCCGCATGAGGTAGCTCCCGACACTGGCAAGATCGGTATCATGCTCGCTTACACGCCCCTGCATGCCGTACTTTTCAGCCACCTTGCAGAATGCACGTCCTTGCCGCCCGTGCTGGTCATGACCTCGGCCAATGCCGGGGGCGAACCCATTTGCCTTGGCAACCGCGAGGCTCTGGCCCGGCTTGCCTATCTGGCGGACGCATGGCTGCTGCACGACCGGGATATTCTGGTGCGCGTGGACGACAGTGTGGTGACGCTCCAGCCGAGCCTGCCCGGCGCAGATGCGCACGGCACACCTGCGACCGCAAACCAGCTTGCCGAACCGCTGTTCTACCGCCGCGCCCGGGGCTATGTGCCGCGCCCGGTTTTTCTGCCCAAGGCGGACCAAAACGCCCCTTGCGTGCTGGGAACCGGGGCGGAGCTCAAGGCCACCATTTGCCTGACGCGCGGGGCCGAGGCCTTTGTGGGCCAGCACATCGGCGATCTGGAAAATCCCGCCACCCTGAGTTTTTATGAGGAGGTGGCCGCGCATCTGGAAAAACTGCTGGAGGTGCGGCCCGAGGCTCTGGTGTGCGATGCGCACCCCGATTTTCTTTCCACCCGCTATGCCGAGGCCCGCGCAGAACGCGAGGGCCTGCCCCTGTGGCGCTTGCAGCACCACGCCGCCCACGCCGCTGCGGTTTTGGCCGAAAACAGCCACTACGGCCCGGCGCTGGCCCTCTGCCTTGACGGCACGGGGCTTGGCGGTGATGGAACAGTATGGGGTGGAGAACTGCTGTTCATGGAGCTTGAGCAGGCTCAGTGGCGCAGGGTGGGCCGTCTGGCCCCCTTTGCCTTGCCGGGCGGAGATGCGGCAGTGCGCCAACCCTGGCGCATTGCGCTGGCCCTGCGCAGCCTTTGCGAGCAGGCGGAAATTCCCCTCCCGTCACTGCACACCCCCTGGCTGCCGGAACAGACGCAGGCCGCAGATGCTGTGACAGAAATGCTGCGGCGCGGCATCAACTGCCCGGTCACATCCAGTTGCGGACGCCTCTTTGATGCGGTGGCCGCGCAATTGGGGCTGTGCCTTGATACAAGCTACGAGGGTCAGGCCGCCATCCGCCTTGAAGATGCCGCCAACCGGGCAGATGAACGCATACGTACTGCGCTTGAGGGCAAGGCGCGCGACAAGGACGTGGCCGCATTGATCTGGCCCGTGGGTATTGCGCTTCACCACGATTTGCTGGAAATGGACAGCGCGGGCCTGTTTGCCCACGTTGCGCAGGCGCAGGCGCAGGGAATGGACGCCACAGAAGCCGCGGCGCGTTTTCACCTCAGCCTTGCGCGGGCACTGGCAGGCATGGCGGGCCGTGCGGCCCGCAAACTGGGGGCGAGCGGTGTGGGCCTCACCGGCGGCGTATTGCAGAATGCCACGCTGGCGCGGCTGCTGCCGCTGGCGCTGGCGGAACAGGGCCTCACAGCCCTCACCCATCATGAACTGCCGCCCGGCGACGGCGGGCTTTCCCTCGGTCAGGCCGTGTGGGGCAGACTGATGCTGGCAAGGGCTAAACTCTGATTGCAAACACGGCGGGAAACGCAGAAAGCTCTCGACTGACAGTCTCCGCGCCTATTTAAATCCGGCTATGGCCCTGCCCTGCTTGAGAACAATGCGCCCCAAAGGCAGATCGCGCCACCACAGGCCAGCCTCGCGTCCATTCAAACCTGTCTGGCGGCTTTGCCCGCTCAACAGGGCCGTGATATCGGCCACATCGTCCAGCACCAGGCTGGAGGCGGCATCCGGCGGCGACTGCATGAGCACGCGCAGGCGCGGCGCGGCATCCAGCGTTCCGCCGCTGAGCTTCCCCAGCAATGAACCCTGCCATACGCAACCGGGGGGCAAAAGAGCCGTGGCCTGAGGCGACACAAAGCGCACATGTTCACCATACAGCACGGCCCGCCCTGGGGGCAGCAGATCAGGGTTGCAGGTCGCGCCCACAAGGCTTTCCGGCGGCAACGGACTGCCCGAAGGACGTTCAACGGGCTTTCCCGCACGGTCGTCACCGCGATTCCTCCCGGTACGCCGTCCATTGCGCGGGCCAAGGCTCTGGCTCGAACTCTGGCCCGCAAGTGGCCCCCCGGAGGGAACAGAAGCAGGCACGCCCCAAACGGCTGCTTGCGGCTCAGACGCGCTGCTTTCAAAGGGCAAAACCGCCGCATTCTCATTACCCGGTTTGCGGAAAAGGGCCACATAAAATCCCTGAGCCTGCGAGCGTGCGCCATCCACACGCAAGGTGCCTTCACCGCCGGGCATTTCCTCCCACACGAAACCGGGGATGGGATCAAGGTGTTCGCGCTCCAGCCCCAGCTCCTGCTCGGCAAAGCGCACCTGCGCCTCGTTTTCATCCACATTGGTCGTGCAGGTGGAATACACCAGCCGCCCGCCGGGACGCAGCAACGAGGCCGCATGGCGCAGCAGACGGCGTTGCAGCCCGGTGAGGCTGTCGAGCTTGTCGCCCTGCCAGAGCTTGAGCACCTGCGGGTGTTTTTCTGCGGTTCCCCAGCCGGAACAGGGCGGGTCAAGCAGGATTGCGTCCCACGAGCCGGGGCGTAAAGGCAGGGCATCGCCGCTGTACGAACAGGTGGCGGCCTGTATCAGATTAAGCTGGTGCAGGTTGGCCCGCAGGGTGCCAAGGCGCGTGGGCGAAGGCTCGTTGCCGAGCACAAAACCATTGCGCCCCACAAGCTGGGCCAGAAAGCCGGTTTTGCTGCCTGGGCTTGCGCACATGTCGAGCACGGCGCTGCCAGCAGCGGGAGCCAGCGCCAGCGGCGGCAACATGGACGACCGGTCCTGTATATAAATGTAACCGAAAAATGCAGCCAGCGAACCGCCAAGCGGGCGCGGCTCGGCCACAAGGCGGCGGCACAGGGGAGAAAAAGGTTCCGGCTCAAAATCATACCCCTGAGCGCGCAGCAGGGCCTCCACTGCGGGCACCTGCTCCGGGGCGCATACCAGGCGGAAAGAACGGATAAGAGTTTTCGGCATGGCGGCATATTATTGACAGTACGCCCTTCCCGCAAGGAATTTATCTGTTGCGGCGCGCTCCGCAGGCTCCTTGCGTCTTGCACGGCGCTGCAAGTGTGCGTATAGTGCGCCAGTGCGGACGTGCCGGGCTGCATTTGACAGTCGGTACCGGTAGACCGCCACAACGGCCCGTGGCCGTACTTTACCGGGTATTTGCGTGAATACTCAAGGAGAATGGAATGAAATTCGCCATGCGACTGACTTTTTCGGTCTGCCTGCTGCTCGTCGCCGTTGCTGCGGGCGCCGCCAGCGCCGCCGCTAAAAGCGCTGTGGTATTGCCCTTTGTGGTCAATGCCCCCCAGAGCTATGCTTACCTTTCCAAGGCTGTTCAGGCTACCATTCAGGGACGCCTTGACCGCCCTGGCGTGCTTGAAGCCCGTACGGGACAGAACAAGGCCGCCAGCCAGGCAGAAGCCCAGCAGGCGCTCCGCTCTTCTGGTGCAGACAACGCCATATGGGGCTCGGTGAGCGTCATGGGCAACGACTGCACCGTTGTTATGAACAGCGTGGACAAGGCAGGCAAAACCTGGAGCAAAACCGCCCAGGCTCCTGTGAGCGAACTGACCACTTCTGTGCAGAAACTGACCTCGGCCCTGAGCCAGGAAGTGTTTGGTATTTCCTCAGCAATGCGCACCCCCGGCTCCACCGCCTCTGGTTCCCCGCGTGGCGCAACCGCCAATGGCGACATCGTCACCAACGAAACCGGGCAGCAGCAGGTATACCTGAACCCGCAGTTCCGCTATCAGGGCGCTGGCGCTGAAGACGGCTCCCGCCTGCGCACCCAGCGCCTGGGTTACAACATGGTCGATATGGCCGTGGGCGACTTTAACGGCGATGGCAAGAATGAAATCGCCATCCTGAGCGATCACGATCTGCGCATCTACAGCTGGCCCGCCAACGGTCAGCTCCGGCTGATTGGCGAAACCGTGGTTTCGCGCTCCAACAACAACTTCTCCATGCGCGCCATCGACCTCAACCGCGACCGCAGCATGGCTCTTGTTGTGACCACCACCGAAGAATCAAGCAACCGCCCTTACTCCTTCATTTACAGCTTCAAGGGCAACAAGTTCACCACCATTGCCGACCGCATTCCTTACTATGTGAGCGTCATGCGTGTGCCCCCCACCTACAGCCCCACTCTCGTGGGTCAGGGCTGGGATTCGCTCAAGCTCTTCGCCCCCGGCGTGCGCATCATGACCAAGCAGGACGGCAAGTTCACGCTTGGCACCCGTCTTGACCTGCCCACCGGCGCCACCGTGTTCAACTGCGTGTGGCTGCCCGCCGGCAAGAATGGCAAGGGTGAACAGCTTGTCATGCTGACCGACGACGAGCGCATCAAGCTCTTCCAGGGCCACGGCAACACCCTGGTTCACACCACCATGGAACGTTATTCCGGCTCTGCCACGGGCATGGATCACTACAAGGGCATGCCAGGCCTGGGCGTGGACAAAGCCTACCAGTTGCCCAGCAAGTACTACGCCCCCATGCGCCTCATCGCTGCCGACATCGGCAATACCGGCGACTACACGCTGCTGGTCAACAAGCCCATATCCACTGCGGCGCAGTTCTTTGACCGTTACCGTTTCTTCCCCCAGGGCGAAGTTCATGCCCTGTACTGGGACGGCGTGGGCCTTGGCCTCAAGTGGAAGACCCGCCGCATCCGTGGTTCTGTGGCAGAAATCGATTTGGCTGACGTGAACAACGATGGCATCCTTGATCTGGTGGTGGGCCTGAACACCTCGCCCGATCTCGGCATCGGCAGCCGCCAGTGCATGATTACCGCCTATCCTCTGGACGTTTCGGCCACCAACCCCAACGTGCCTGCGGACTTGAGCGACTTTGAAATAAGCCCCAACTAGCGGGGTAAGCGGCCCTTCGCCAGCGCGAGGGGCCGTTTTTATCTGCGGCGCAGAGCTGCGGATATGGAGCAACGGCCTTGCCGCGGCTCTGGCAATAGCCAATATTAAAGCGGTAAAATCCACATGGGTTTTACCGCTTTATAACCAGTTTACTGAAACGGAAAAAGTTTTTGGAGTAAGGAGACAGCATGCGCATCCTTGTGATCGGCTCCGGTGGCCGCGAACACGCCCTGGTTTGGAAAATTCTGCAAAGCCCTGAAGTCAGCGCCGTTTTTGTTGCGCCCGGCAACGGCGGCACCAGCAGCGAAGGGGCCGTTAACGTGCCTGTGGCTGTGGACGACCTGAACGGGTTGCTGGCCTTTGCGCGCAAGGAGCACATCGACCTGGTGATTCCAGGCCCCGAGCTGCCCCTGACGCTGGGCATTGTTGACCGCATGCGCGAAGCCGGCATTCCCAGCTTCGGGCCGGATGCCTATGGCGCGCGCCTTGAGGGCAGCAAGGCCTTTGCCAAGGAAATCATGAACCGCGCCAAGGTGCCCACCGCCCATTGCGCCGTGTTCAGCGATGCGCAGGCAGCCCGCGACCATATCAACAAAGTGGGCGCTCCTCTGGTCATCAAGGCGGACGGCCTCGCTGCGGGCAAGGGCGTCATCATTGCCCAGACCGTGCAGGAAGCACTGGACGCAATTGACGAAATCATGACCGAACGCGCCTTTGGCGACGCTGGCAATCTTGTGGTGGTTGAAGAATGCCTTGTGGGCGAGGAAGCCTCCTTCCTCTGCGTATGCGATGGCACCCGCGCGGTTCCCCTGCCCTCGGCGCAGGATCACAAGCGCGTATTCGATAATGATGAAGGCCCCAATACCGGAGGCATGGGCGCATACAGCCCCGCCCCTGTGCTGCCCGACAGCATGCTTGAAGAAATGGCCGACCTCACGGTGAGGCCCATCCTGCGCGAGCTTGCCAAGGACGGACATCCCTTTGTGGGCGTGCTGTACGCGGGGCTGATGATGACCGCCGACGGCCCCAAGGTGCTGGAATACAACGTGCGCTTTGGCGACCCGGAATGTCAGCCCCTGCTCATGCGCCTTGACGGCGACCTGCCTGCCATCATGCTGGACGCCGTACGCGGCAAGCTTGACCCGGCAAGCCTCGGCCAGACCAGCCAGACCGCGCTTGGCGTTGTGATCACCGCCAAGGGGTATCCCGGCTCCTACGCCAAGGGTTTGTCCATCGAAGGTATTGAAGATGCGGACAGCGTACCCGGCGTAAAGGTTTTTCACAGCGGCACTGCGGTTAAGGATGGGTCGCTCGTTTCCAACGGCGGGCGTGTTTTGTGCGTCACCGCACTGGGCGACAGCCTGGCCGCCGCGCAAAAGGCCGCCTATGCCGGTGTGGCCAAGGTACGCATGCAGGAGGGTTTCCATCGCACAGATATTGGCGAAAAAGGCATCCGCCGCCTGGCCGGAAAATAGCAACAGTCTGATTTTGCAAGAATATTCCGGCGCGCAGCGCCGCACCACAGGAAGGTAAGACTATGCCGCAAGTAGTCATTTTGATGGGGTCAAAGTCTGACGAAGAAAAGGTCAGCCCCTGCGTAGACGTTCTGAAAAGCCTTGGCGTGAGCTGCGCTATCACCGTGAGTTCCGCGCATCGCACGCCTGAACGCACCGAAAAACTGGTGAGCCAGTACGAAGCCGAAGGCACACGCGTGTTTATTTGCGCCGCGGGCATGGCCGCCCATCTGGCTGGAGCCGTTGCCGCACGCACCACGCGCCCTGTGATCGGCATTCCTGTTTCCAGCGCCGCCCTGTGCGGCATGGACGCGCTCTTCTCCACCGTGCAGATGCCTCCCGGATTCCCGGTCGCCACCGTTGCCACCGACAAGGCCGGCGCACGCAACGCCGCATGGCTGGCCGCCCAGATTCTGGCCGTGTCCGATCCTGCGCTCAACGAACGCATTGCCGAAGCCCGCGCCAGAATGCGCGAAGAAGTGGAAAAAGCCGGGGACGAAATCAGCCGCAAATACGCCTAGCGTAGTAGGCCCTGGCAACAGGGTCAGTTCTTGCGCTGTGTTCTGTCCATTGCTTTGATTCGCAATGGAAACGCACCGTACGCACCCAAAAAACATAAATGCCCGCAAGTTAAGCTCGCGGGCATTTTTTTATTGCCAATTGTTGCTGAGGCAGCAAAATGACAGGCAGATTGATTACACGGACGCGTCTGCACCGTAGTCAAGGCCAACAGAGCACACCCTGTTGCGTCCCTCCTGCTTGGCGCGGTACAGGGCTGTATCTGCCGCCAGAATGAGGGCATCGCAGATCTGCGTACTTTCCATGCCCTGCGGAGCGCCCGGCTCAAATACTGCGGCGGCAACGCCAACGCTAATGGTCACATTCATGGCAGTGCCGTTGAACGCCACCTCTAACATGGCGGCAACCTGCCGCAGCCGCTCCGCGAGAGCCACGGCCTCGTCCTGTCCCATACCTGGCAGCAGCACAGAAAATTCCTCGCCGCCATAGCGCCCAAGCAGGGCTTTGTGACCAAGCGTGTCTTTCAGGGCAGCCGTGACGCCGCGCAGGACTTTGTCGCCCGCCATATGCCCATATTCATCGTTGACGCGTTTGAAATGGTCGATGTCCAGCAGCATAAAACCGAGCTTGCCGCCAGCCTCCCGGCAGCGGTCGATCTCGCGCTGGAAGGCCTCCATAAAAAACCAGCGGCTGAACACCTGTGTCAGCGCGTCCTGCGATGCGATGCGCTGCATTTTTTCAAGCAGTTCCTTGCTCTCGGTCATGTCGTACAAGGAGACAATGAGGCCGGAATCTTTTTCAGACGCGCCAACCCTGGCGCAGGAAACCTTGTAAAAACGCAGCCCTCCCGCCACCGGCAGAGCAATCTCCATTTCCTCATTCTGCACAAGCGCCGCCACATCAAGGGAACTTTGTTCAGGGAACACATCCCTCACCGCCAGCCCCACGGCATCCTCTGACAGAGCTGGAAGAATGGACACGGCGCTGTCGTTGAAATCCACCACCCGCAGTTTGTCGTCCAGCACAAGGACGCTGGCGCTCATGGTCTTGAAGACCTTGTCGCGCGCTATGGGCACGAGGTCGAACATGCGCAGACGGGACATGGCAAAGCCGCTCAGCGGCAAGGCCGCAGAGAGGATGAAGGGCTCAATATCAATGCCGTAGGGCGCAAAGCCCAGAGTCTGCAAAAAATTGCCTATCCAGAGGCTCAGCGCGCCAATAAAGATGGTTTTTGCCTGCCGCCTGCGATAGCCCGTTGCCTTGCCATAGGAAAAGGCAAACAAAGCCAGCCCGGCAAAGGCAACAAGCATCTTGTAAACAAAATCAACATAATACCACCAGCCCTTCTGCGTTACCGCCACAGGGAAGGGACCGCTGGCATCTACAGCAAATGTTTTATAATGAAAGTGGTGATACTCATTGGTGTAGAGCATCACAATAGTCGTCAGCGGCACCACAAACAGCAGAGCCATCACAGCCTTGCTCTTTATTGAATAGTTATTGTAATAAACGGCAAAAAGAAACCAGAACACCGCTATAAGCGGTGCTCCAAGATATTCAATTTTTAAGGAAAGATAGATTGTTTCAGGCGTGCTTGATGCAAGCTCGAAAATGTACCCGACCGTGTACATGAAAATAGACATGAACAAAAACAAAAAGGCCGCATACCCGTTTGAGCGTGCTATTCTGGACGAATAGCAAACAGCATAGAGCATGCCCGCGCACGATATACTTAGAAAAAGAATACAGGCAGCTCTTATAATCACTAACTATGCCTTATACTATTCACCCTGTAAGCGCGTCATATGCAACTGGCATTTTGTGGCACAGCTGCGCATTCATAATGCTCTGCGGGAGCGGGAAAATACAGCCCCTCGCCCCTGTACAGCTTCGCTCGTCCGATTTTTTTACCTGCATCCCCACAAGCTGACAAGCCGTGCGGTCCCGGCAGCAAAACAAAAACTCCGGGGCTGCCTGAGCAGACACCGGAGTCTTTGCAACAATCAAACCAGCTTGCTGACTAAAATTTGCCGGTCACGTCCAGGCACTGCCAGGGCAGGCCGTACACATTGAGATCCTTCATGAAAGGATCGGGATCAAACTGTTCCATGTTCCACACGCCGGGCTTGCGCCACAAGCCCTGAGCCACCATCTTTGTACCGATCATGGCGGGCACGCCCGTGGTGTACGAAATGGCCTGGGAACCCACCTCTGCGTAGCATTCTTCGTGATCGCAGATGTTATACACGTAGACGGTCTTTTCCTTGCCGTCCTTAACGCCGCGCATGAGATCGCCAATGCAGGTCTTGCCCTTGGTCAGGGGGCCAAGGGAGGCCGGGTCGGGCAGCAGTTTGGCAAGGAACTGGATGGGCACAATGTCCTGCCCCTGAAATTTCACAGGGTCGATACGGGTCATGCCCACGTTGCCAAGTACCTTGAGGTGGTTGAGATAGTTCTCTGAAAACGTCATCCAGAAGCGGGCTCGTCGGATACCCTTGAGGTTCTGCACCAGTGATTCCAGCTCTTCATGGTACATGAGGAAGCACTTTTTGGAGCCGATGCCGTCAGGGAAATCAAAATTCATGGACCAGGACAGGGGGTCGGTTTCCACCCACTCGCCGCGCTCCCAGTACCGCCCGCGCGCCGTGACCTCGCGGATGTTGATTTCAGGATTGAAGTTGGTGGCAAAGGGCTGTCCATGATCGCCCGCATTGCAGTCGATGATGTCGAGCACATGCACTTCGTCCAGCTGATGCTTGAGAGCCCAGGCTGCGTACACGTTGGTGACGCCGGGGTCAAAACCGGAACCGAGCAGGGCCGTCAGCCCCGCCTCGCGGAAGCGATCCTGATAGGCCCACTGCCACTTGTATTCAAACTTGGCTGTGTCCAGCGGTTCGTAGTTGGCGGTGTCCACGTAATGCACGCCGCATTCAAGGCAGGCGTCCATGATGTGCAGATCCTGATACGGCAGGGCCACGTTGCAGACCACATCGGGCTTGACCTGCCGGATGAGGGAGCACAGCTCGGGTACGTTGTCCGCGTCCACCTGAGCGGTGGCAACCTCGACGCCAAGGCGCGTCTTGACGCTCTGCGCAATGGCATCGCAGCGGGAAAGGGTGCGGCTTGCCAGCGTTACCTTTGAGAATCCGCCTTCCTTGAGTACCTGCGCACACTTGTGCACCACAACGCTGCCTACGCCGCCCGCGCCAATAATCAGAATATGAGACATGTTCCTTCTCCGTGGTGGAAGAGGTATACCACTGCGCGGCATGACCGCGCCGCCATTTTCATATATTGCGCCCGTGGGCGCAGGGTTGCCGGGCCGCATGACCCAGGCCGGAAAACATGATGCCCGCACGGCGTGACAAAGTCGTTACGCCACGCGCGGAATGGGCCTTATGGCCCAGGAAAGTTCCGGCGTCAACAGGTCGCGGTGCAAAAACCATCAACTCTGCCTTATTTCTCACTTTTAGCCGCAGAACCCGGATCTGCCGCATCGCCATCCAGCAGGCGCACATGGGCGTAACGCCCGCTTTTGCGCGCCTGTTCGGCAAGCTCCAGCCCCTGGCTCCTGCACTGCGGGCAGGCGTGGCGCGGCACCAGTATGCACAGGGAGCGGGGCACCCGTTCCGAGGCGGTCTCAATGCGCCCCAGGCCCGAGCAATCGCTGCACAGCCGCCAGGCTTCTGTCTGCCCTTCGCGCAGATTGTCCGTATCGTAAAAGATGTGCTTGCGGCGCACCCACCAGCCGTTTTCTTCCTCGCCTTCCGTGGGCTGTGCCGGGGGATGAAAATACACATCGCGGATCTGCCCGCACAATCTGGCGATGTATTCCCCCACCTGCGGCCGCTGACGCGTGGCTTCCGGCGTCCAGCCCGGCTCGCGGATATCTGAGGCGTCCAGCCCCGCCAGGGCAAGGCAGATGCCCAGATTCACGTAGGGCAATGCCCCGCGTATGGAGTAGCCGCCTTCAAGCACGGCGATATGCGGCTGCAGGGCCGCATTGAGCGCCGCATAGCCCTGCGCCGAAAGTTTCATGTTGGCAAGGGGGTCAGTGAA
Source organism: Desulfovibrio desulfuricans DSM 642 (assembly GCF_000420465.1). Taxonomy (NCBI): domain Bacteria; kingdom Pseudomonadati; phylum Thermodesulfobacteriota; class Desulfovibrionia; order Desulfovibrionales; family Desulfovibrionaceae; genus Desulfovibrio; species Desulfovibrio desulfuricans. The sequence continues at coordinate 105,662 of NZ_ATUZ01000014.1, forward strand.
GTGATTGTCCTGCCCGGCGGAATTGATGATCAGGTCAGGCTTGAAATCTTCCAGAATGGGCAGCACCGCATGTTCTATGGCGTACAGATAGCCCTCGTCCGAAGTTTCAGGCGGCAAAGGGATGTTGATGGTGCGCCCAAGCGCACCGGGGCCGCCGCATTCCTGCGGGAAACCCGATCCGGGGTACAGGGTGCGCCCGTCCTGATGCAGGGAGATGAACAGGGTATGCGGGTCGTTCCAGAAGATATCCTGACTGCCGTCGCCGTGGTGCACATCCGTATCCACAATGGCGATGCGCAGGGGGCGCCCATCGGGGCGGGGATAATGATCGCGGATATACTCCACCATGACGGCTTCGTTATTGATATTGCAGAAGCCGCGGTTGCCGTGCACCACGCGCATGGCGTGGTGGCCTGGAGGACGCACGAGTGCAAAGGCGCGCTGTTCGCGCCCCTCAAGCACCAGCCGGGCCGCGCGGATAGCCCCGCCCGCCGAAGCCAGATGCGAATCGGTACTCACCGCCGCAGCCGAAGGCAGGCAGAAGTGCGCGCGCTCAAGCTGGGCATGCGTGGCAAAGGCAGGGCGGTATTCCGTAATGCCGGGAATGTCGAACAGCCCCTCTTCCAGCAGCTGGTCGCGCGTATAGAGCAGGCGCTCTTCCCGCTCCGGGTGTGTTGCAGAAATGGCCCAGTCAAAGGCAGGGAAAAACACTACGCCAAGACTGCGGGCCGCCACCAGAGGCGGCAGTGGTTTTTCAGTCATCACCTTCGCCAAGTTCTTCAAAAATATCTGCCCCATAACGGGCATACGTCACCATACGGCCCATGTGCGCAAGGCCCATGCCGTAGGCCAGATTGCTTTCGGCCACGGCCATAAAAAGCACGCCTTCAGTATCATGCAGGGCAAAAAAGCCGCCAGCACCGCCATCCTTGCGAAAAACGGCGCAGTGCAGCAAACCGGGATCGCCAATAACGTTGACAAGAGTGTAGCCCTTGGGCGGCTGACCCGGCAGATAGGCCAGTTCCTTGCCTTCACGGGGGGCAAAGCGTACGCCCGCACCTTCAACTTCGAGTGTATAACATTCGTACATATATTCTCCTTGGTGGCGTATTGAGCGCGCCAAAAGCCTGCATAGCAGGCTGAACCGGCAAAATTGCAAAGGCCCGAAAAGCGGCTTTCACCGCAAAAAACTATTCCAATCCCCAACCGCGCTGACGCAAGTGGGACTCAATGGCGGAACGGCACTGCAAAACCACGTCTTCCGGCGGCTGCGAGGCGTCAATAATGGCAAAGCGCTCGGGTTCTTCCTCGGCCAGAGCCCTGTAGCCCTGACGCACCCGCTCGTGAAAATCAAGGCTCTCCGCGTCAAAACGGCCCTCTGAAACCACCAGGCCTTCCAGACGGTTGCGCTCGCCAGCGCGCATGAGGCCGCAACGCACCGGCAGATCCAGCAGCAGGGTCAGCTCCGGCTGCAGGCCGCCCGTGGCCGCCTGGTTGAGCCTGTGCAGATATTCCGTATCAAGCCCGCGTCCATGCCCCTGATAGGCCAGAGTGGAGTCGGTGTAACGGTCGCACAGCACGGTCTGCCCCGCTTCCAGCGCAGGCCGGATGATCTCCGCCACATGCTGCGCCCTGTCGGCAAGAAACAGAAAAAGCTCCGCCCTGCTGGAGAGTTCGCGCGTACGGGCATCAAGCAATATGGAGCGCAGGCTGCGCCCAAGCGCGCAGCCCCCCGGCTCACGTGTGCACAGGGGGTCGTGGCCGTTTTCCTGCAAGAAACCCGCAAGATAGTTGATGGCCGTGGACTTGCCCGCGCCTTCTATACCTTCAAAAGAGATAAACATTCTTCTTTCACCGCTTTTTTGCGGGTTGCGGGGGCGGCTTTGTCCGGCGTACGCGCGGCCCGGTGCACGGGTCGCCCCAGCGTAGCCTGCCAGGGTGTCCAGGCCTCGCCTTCGCCCTCTATCTGGGCAAAAAGGCCACGGCACTGGGCCATCTTGGCGTCCAGGTTGTCGGCATAGTGCAGGGCCATGGCTTCAGGCGTATGCGGCACGCGCACCGCGCCGAACTCCAGCTCGCCATGGTGGCTCAAGATCAGGTGTTTCAGATGCCGCTGCAACGGCTCTTCCAGACCGGATTTAGCCAGATACGGCTCCAGCATTTCAATGCCCAGCATGAGGTGCCCCAGCAGGCGGCCCTCATCAGTGTAATCATTGGCGATACCGCCAGAAAATTCGCGCAGTTTGCCAATATCGTGAAACAGAGCTCCCGCAAGAAAAGTCTGCCGGTCGAGTTCCGGATAATGGTCGGCAATACGGCGACAGAGCTTGAATACGCTCAGGGTATGCTCAAGCAGCCCGCCCACATAGGCGTGGTGCACCCCCTTGGCCGCCGGGCAGACCCGAAAGGCGGCGCGCATCTCATCGTTGTTAAAAAATCCCTGCACCAGCTTGCGCCATGGCGCGTGGACAAATTCCTTCTTGATGAGATCAAGCAGTTCATCCAGCATTTCATCCAGCGGAAAGGGGCTGGCGGGCATAAGGGCCGCATGGTCCACAGCAGCGCATTCCTCATCGGAAAGAAAGCGCATCTGCTCCACCGTGAGCTGTACCTGATCGCGGTACAACCCCGCGCGCCCTTCGGCCCACACAAGGGTTCCTGCCGCGATTTCGCTGAACTCCGCACTCAGCGGATGCCATATCTTGGCTTCAAGGCTGCCGCTGGCGTCAGCCAGGGCAAGCCGCCAGTACGGGCCGTTGCGCGACTGCCCCTGCGCCGCCTGCGTAACCACGAATATGCCGCGCGCCTCCGAGGCGGGGCCAATATCTTTGACGTAACAACCTTTTTCCATATATCGTTCCAGCGGCGCGCATCTGCGCCGGGCATATGCAGTTTTCCACGCGGGCATGGCCCCTGACGCGGAACTTCCAAATTGGCAGGGCCGCGCAAAACACTGAAACCACGCGGGCCTTAGGCCGAATTTCCCTTCTTTCCGAGGTATTGTCAAATGGACGTTCTTCTGACCAACGATGACGGCATCCGCGCACGCGGCCTGCGCGCGCTTTACGCCGCCCTGCTTGAAGCAGGGCATACAGTGCATGTGGTGGCCCCCATGACCCAGCAATCTGGCGTGGGCCACTCGCTGACCGTATTTGAACCTGTACGCGCCATGGATTTTGAAGAACCCGACTTCAAGGGTCTGGGTATTTACGGCACACCCACGGACTGCGTCAAACTGGCCCTTGGACAGCTCTTGCCCAAAAAGCCCGACATGGTCATTTCGGGCATCAACGCAGGGCCCAACGTTGGCCCGGACATTCTGTACTCCGGCACGGTGGGCGCCGCCACTGAAGCGGCCCACGAAAATCTGCCGAGCATCGCTGTTTCGCACGACTGCTACAAGGTCAAAAATGGCGATCTGCTGCCGCAGGCCCGGCATCTGGTGGCGCTGGCCGAGCGCATCGACTGGTCGCAGTTGGGCCGCCGCAGGGTCGTCAACGTCAACTATCCTGCCTGCCCGCTGGACGAGGTCAAAGGCATGCGCGTCTGCCCGCAAACCAGCGCCGTGTGGGTAAACACCTACTCGGAGCGCCTTGACCCGCGCGGCGCGCCCTACTGGTGGCTTGAGGGCGAAATCCCCGCGGAAACCATTGAACCGGACTCGGACAAAGACATGCTCAACCGGGGATACATTACCCTTACCCCCCTGCGCTTTGACTTTACCGATGCGGCTGGCTTGAACGCGCTGGCAGACATGAAGCTCGGCTAGCGCTCACACCGCCCCAAGGCCTTGGACAACCTGCCGGAAACATAAGGGATCAGGCGAACCCTCTTGACGCCGCCGCCACATGTGGGCTACAGGCGCGCTCGGGCATACAAAATATGTTTTGCGTTTGCCCGGGCACTGCGCCCGCCGGAAGAACTGCAAAGTAAGCCCGTTTCCTGCGCGACAGGCATTCCCCTTTACGGGGAATTGGTGTATGTGCAGACTTGTCATTTCCGGGCGACTTATGCTTTTTTGACCGTCCTTAATGCCAGACCCCTCTGGAGGAAATCATGCCTCTTATCAATCCCAAAGAAATGTTCGCTGCCGCCTATGCCGGCGGGTATGCCATTGGCGCGTTCAACGTCAACAACATGGAAATCATCCAGGGCATCATGAACGCGGCCTCCGAGGAAAAATCTCCGGTCATCCTTCAGGTGTCTTCGGGCGCGCGCAAATATGCCGGGCAGATATACATCATGAAGCTTGTGGAAGCGGCGCTTGCGCTTGATCCTTCCATTCCCGTGGTGGTGCACCTTGACCACGGCCCCAGCTTTGAAATGTGCCGCGACTGCATTGACGGCGGCTTCACCTCTGTGATGATCGATGGTTCGCACCTGTCGTTTGAAGACAACATCGCCCTGACCAGGCAGGTGGTGGATTATGCCCACCCTCGCGGCGTATGGGTTGAGGCCGAGCTGGGCAAGCTGGCTGGCATAGAGGAACATGTGCAGTCTGCCGAACACGTCTACACCGACCCCGATGAAGCCGTGGAATTTGTAAGCCGCACGGGCTGCGATTCGCTGGCCGTTGCCATCGGCACAAGCCATGGCGCGTACAAGTTCAAGGGCGAAGCCAAGCTTGATTTTGACCGTCTGGCCCGCATTGGCGACAAGCTGCCGAATTACCCCCTGGTGCTGCACGGCGCGTCCAGCGTACCGCAGGAATTTGTGAGCCTGTGCAACCAGTTTGGCGGCCAGGTTGGCGGAGCCAAGGGCGTGCCCGAAGACATGCTGCGCAAGGCTGCGGGCATGAACGTGTGCAAAATCAATGTGGATACGGACATCCGCCTGGCCGTCACCGCGTCCATCCGTCAGTATCTTGCCGAACACCCCGACCAGTTTGACCCGCGCGCCTACCTCACCCCCGCTCGCGATGCCGTCAAGAACATGGTGGCCCACAAGATCCGCAATGTCATGGGATCTTCAAATAAAGCCTAATCCCTACGCCCCAAGGAGCGCGAATCATGCCCGTGAAAGTTGGAATGAACGGCTTTGGCCGCATTGGTCGGTATCTGCTGCGTCTTATGGCCGACGACAAAAAAATTCAGATCGCCGCCATCAACGCCCGTGCGGACAACGCCGCGCTGGCCTATCTTTTCAAGTATGATTCCACTTACGGAACCTTTCAGGGCACTGTTGATCACGATGAAAACGGCATCATCGTCAATGGCCGCCACATCACCGTTACCCGCTGCAAGGCGGGCGAATGGGAATGGGAACGCCTTGGCGTGACTCTGGCCGTGGAAACCACGGGCACCATCAAGGATCGCGAAGGGCTGGCCCAGCATCTGGCATGCGGCGCAAAAAAGGTTGTGATCTCCGCCCCCGGCAAGGACGTGGACGCCATGATTGTTATGGGCGTGAACCATGATGTCTATGACGGCGCAAAACACAGCGTCATTTCTGCCGCGTCCTGCACCACCAACTGTCTGGCCCCTGCGGTCAAGGTGCTGCACGAGACCTTTGGCTTCCGCCATGGCCTCATGACCACCATCCACTCCTACACCATGAGCCAGCGCATTCTGGACGGCACCCACAAGGACTGGCGTCGCGGCCGCGCCGCAGCCGTGTCCATGGTGCCTTCAAGCACTGGCGCTGCCAAGGCTGTGGGACAGGTCATGCCGGAACTGGAAGGCAAGCTCAACGGCATGTCGGTGCGTATTCCCACCTTTGACTGCTCGCTGGTCGACCTGACCTGCGAAGTGGAAAAAGCCTGTGATGCCGCCGCTGTCAACGCGGCCCTCCAGGCTGCCAGCAAGAGCGCTCTGGCCGAAAACATGGGCTATTCCGAAGAGCCGCTGGTATCCATTGACTACAAGGGCAGCACCTTCGGCGGCGTAGTGGATGCGCTTTCCACCCAGGTGCTTGACGGCACCATGGTCAAACTGCTTATCTGGTACGATAACGAATCCGGCTTCACCAACCAGCTGCTGCGCCTGCTTCGCATGGTGGGCAAGGACTGCTGATAAAGATCGCGCCTTGCCCTAACAGGCAGGGATGGTCATGAATTACGCGCGCGGCGGGTTGCATTACCCGCCGCGCTCTGTTTTTGTTCGCCGTTTTGACAAGCACTACGCAGCGCGGCCACAATCTGCCCTTTTTGGGCCTTTCTCAACACCAGGTCTGACTTGCACGGCCCAGGCAAATTCTGCTCACCCCTCGCCACCACGGAAAAAAATTTCCTCTTTTCTTTGCCACATTTTAAACATTATCCAAGGAAACTGGCGCTGCTAAACGATTTTCAGACATTTGGCCTGAGCGCGTCATTTACGCCAGACCCTAATACTTTTTGCCGTTGCGCCGATAAAGTGGACAAAAGGTGGTAGCACGCAAGGACGCGTCGGCATTTCGCGCCGCCTGTGACATACAGCATTCATGGAGGAATGTATGTATATCAATCACAATACGATGGCCTCGCAAGTGGCCAACAATCTGACCTCGCACTACAACGACCTGAAAACCTCTACCTCGCGGCTGTCATCCGGCCTGCGCATCAATTCCGCTGCGGACGATGCCGCCGGTCTGGCCATTCGCGAACTCATGCGTACCGATATCGCCGCCCTGCAACAGGGCGTGCGTAACGCCAACGACGCCATTTCCCTCATTCAGACCGCCGACGGTGCCCTGGGCATCATCGACGAAAAGCTGACCCGTATGAAGGAACTGGCCGAACAGGCCGCCACCGGTACCTATGACTCCACCCAGCGTCTGATGATCGAATCGGAGTACCAGGCAATGGCTTCGGAAATTACCCGAATCGCCACCGCCACGGACTTCAACGGCATCCACCTGCTGGACGGCAACCTGTCGAGCGACACGCACACAGGCAGTACCATGTCCAGTACGGGCAAGCTCAAGGTACACTTCGGCACAGCCAACGATTCGGCGGAAGACTACTACTACATCCAGATCGGCACGAGTACTGCCTCTGCCCTTGGTGTAGGCAATCAGGCTGTCAGCACGTCTGCCGGCAGATCGGTATCGACTCAGGAGGCGGCGCAGAAGGCTCTTGTGGCCATCACCAACGCCGTTGTCTCCAAGGACAAGATCCGGGCGCATCTGGGTGCGCTGCAAAACCGGCTGGAGAACACAATCTCCAACCTGAGCACTCAGGCCGAGAACCTGCAGGCGGCTGAATCCCGCATTTCTGACGTGGACGTTGCCACGGAAATGACGCAGTTTGTCCGCAACCAGATTCTCACCCAGTCTTCTGTGGCCATGCTTTCGCAGGCCAACAGCATGCCCAAGCTGGCCTTGAACCTGATTTCCGGTTAGCGGCAAAACCAGGTGGTGGAGGGCAATAGCCCAGGACCGGCCAAGAGGCTGGGGAGAGCTTTAAGGCCACAACCAACACGTTTCTGATGAAAGCCGGGTCGTACGCGACCCGGCTTTTTTTACGCCCTGCCATCTTCTGAGCTTCGGCAAATTCTGCACTGGCACAGCAGCAGAGTTTTTCAGAATGCGCAGTCATTCCTTTCCCCATTTCCACGCTTGTGCTACGGACTCCTGCACACCTGCCCCGCAAACATTTCTGCACCCGTTCAAAAAACAACGCGGTGCCCCCGCCCGTTCTGCCAGAGCTTGCCTTGCACAGAATAGCCGTGGCAGGCAATGGATATTGTTCACAGCAGCATATCCCAAAAATTCGCATCATATAGAAATTTGTATATTTTTTCAGCGCGTGCCTCAGTATTTTGCCATTGGCGCACCAGCCGCCAGCTTATTGACGCATAACTCTGCGATCTCTGGCATGAATCCTGCTGTAAACGGAGTGCAGGTTTTCAGGCAAATATTGCCTCTCTGAAGCCACGAATCAGAAAGGCAACAGCGCCTGTTGTTTAGGGCTGCCAGCCCAGGTCGGCTCAGGCCGATACCAGTCTGGCTTTTTGGTAACTCTTTCCCCGCTCCTTGCGGGATGAACGGCGGCAGTCCGCATGGACGCGGGCGCGCATAGTGCGCCGCCGGGCAGACAGAACATTCATGGAGGAATGTCATGTATATCAATAACAACTCAATGGCTTCCAATGTTGCCAACAACTTGACCTCGCATTACAGCAACCTGTCGACTTCGACCCAGCGTCTGTCCACAGGCCTGCGCGTGAACTCCGCTGCCGACGATGCCGCCGGCCTCGCTATTCGCGAATTGATGCGTACGGATATCAAGGCGTTGCAACAGGGCGTGCGTAATGCCAACGACGCCATTTCCCTCATTCAGACCGCCGACGGCGCCCTGGGCATCATCGACGAAAAGCTGACCCGTATGAAGGAACTGGCTGAACAGGCTTCCACCGGCACTTATGACTCCACCCAGCGCTTGATGATCGAATCGGAGTACCAGGCCATGGCATCGGAAATTACCCGAATCGCCAACGCCACGGACTTCAACGGCATCCACCTGCTGGACGGCAATCTGTCTGGTGACACGCACGACGGCAGCACGATGACCGCCACTGGCAAGATGAAGGTCCACTTTGGCACAGCCAACGACTCCGCGGAAGACTATTACTACATCCAGATCGGCACGAGCACAGCTTCTGCCCTTGGTGTAGGCAATGAGACTACCGCCGGACGGGACGGTGCGACCATCTCCACCCAGGAGGCGGCGCAGAAGGCCCTTGTGGCCATCACCAACGCGGTGGTTTCCAAGGACAAGATCCGGGCGCACCTGGGCGCACTGCAGAACAGGCTGGAGAACACCGTCTCCAACCTCACCACCCAGGCTGAAAACTTGCAGGCGGCTGAATCCCGCATTTCCGACGTGGACGTGGCCACGGAAATGACGCAGTTCGTCCGCAATCAGATCCTCACCCAGTCGTCTGTGGCCATGCTCTCGCAGGCCAACAGCATGCCCAAGATGGCCATGCAGCTTATCCAGGGTTAACGCTGGTTGAGGGCGTGCTTTAGCACGTATCCCAAAATATCCCCGAAGGGTTCGCCCTTCGGGGATATTTTGCTGCGGAGACGTTTCTTGCGGCTGGGCCCGGTATGGGCCGAAGGCGCTGGCTCAGGCCAGAGCGGTCAGATCATAGTCCGTATTTTCCACCATATCGCATTCCACGAGCGCTCCGGGCGCAACGCCCGGCCCGCTCACGTAGGTGATGCCGTCCACCTCCGGCGCCTGAAACCACACGCGCCCGCTGTGCAGCCCCGGCCAGTCGGGATGCGGGGCGTCCACCAGCACCTGCATACGGCTGCCCACCTGCGCGGAGAGCAGCTCGTTGCTGATGTCGGCCTGAATTTCCATAAGAGAATCCCTGCGCCACTGCTTGACTTCATCCGGCACCTGATCTGGCAATGTTGCCGCCACGGTGCCGTCTTCTGCCTGATAGGCAAACACGCCCACATGCTGAAAGCGGCCTTCTTCCACAAAGCGGCACAGGGTTTCAAAATGCTCTTCCTTTTCGCCGGGGTAGCCAACAATAAAGGTGGTGCGCAAAGCCGCATGGGGCAGCACGGAACGCACTGTATCCAGCACGCGCCGGGGGTCGCCCGCAAAAGGCCGGCCCATGCGCGACAGCACATCAGGGTGAGCGTGTTGCAGAGGAATATCCAGATAGGGCAGCAAAGGCGCGCCGCAATCCCTGATAAAGCGCAAAAGCTCCGGCGTCACGCCTGTGGGGTACAGGTAGAGCAGACGCAACCAGGCGAGGCCCTCAAGCCCCACCAGCTTTTCAAGCAGGCTGGGCAGGCCGTGCTTGAGCCCAAGATCAACACCCCAGGAGGTCAGATCCTGCGCCACAAGATCAAGCTCGCGCACGCCTTGGGCCAGCAGAGCCCTGGCTTCATCGGCAATATCATCGGCGGTCAGCGATTTAAGTCCGCCCCGAATGGAAGGAATGGTGCAGAACGCGCACTTGTGCCTGCACCCCTCGCCCACCTTGAGCCATGCGTATGAAGGGCCGGTAGAAAGCAACCTGCCCCCGCCGGGGATACGGGCAGGCGGCTCAGGCAGGTTCAGGGCCGCTGCCAGCATGGCTGGCCAGCGCGGCAGTTCGCCCGTGGGCAGCCACACGTCCACTTCCGGCAGTTCCGCTGCCAGATCGGCAGCGCCATAACGCCCCACCATACAGCCGCCAACAGCCAGCAGCGGTTTGACCTTGCACTTTTCAAGCCTCTGGATAGCGTCCACAACCGCGCGAACGGACTCACGCACGGCAGGGTCGATGAATCCGCAGGTATTGATGAAAACCAGACGTGCCTTGCCCATGTGTTCCACATGCTGCACGGCGACCCCAAGCGAACCGAGCAGGCGCTCACTGTCCACACGGTTTTTGGGGCAGCCAAGGCTCAGCGACCATACTTTCAGGGAATTAGGAAAAATAACTCGTGTCATGGGGGCACAATACAGAGGGGCGGGGCGCTTGTCATCATTGAGGCCAGTCCTCATTCTTCAAACCGGGCGGGCTCAGGCCGGCAAATTTGCAAAACGATAACACAGATGCTAGATTCAATCTGTTGTCTAACAGGCTAATACACAAATGTAATGCCGCACGGCGGAACATAAATATGAAAAACGCGGACCCTGCAAACCTCAGCATATCGGCTACCCAATCCGGAGAAAAACCTCCTGCGGAATCTCCCCAGGAAATTTGCCTTTCCCACGCCTTGCAGAGCGTCTACGGCGACATATTGCTTATAGATTTTGAAAGGGATACCTGCCGCGAACTGTACCACGGGGAAGGTCATTTTGCGCGCATGCCGCTGGGTCAGCCCCTTGCCGAAACGCTCAGGAGCGAACTTGCCAAGAGGGTGCATCCTGATGATGCGCAGCGCTTTGCGGCGTTTTTTTCTCAGGACAGCCTGCGTCAGATGCTGGCTCAGACTCCCCTCTTTGCTGCGGAAGACATTCGCAAAAAAGCCCTCAACGGTTTATACAGGTGGGTGCGCGTTATTGTCTTTCCTGCACCCCAATACGGCGGGGAACAGACCTATATTGTCTGCACGGAAGACATTGAAAACCACAAGATTGCAGCCGACATTGCCCATGAGAACGAGATGCTGCGCCGGCAAAAGCTGGATGCCCTGCGTTACAAGGCAGTGGTGGACCACACCCGCACCCTGGTTTTTGAATGGAGCGGCACAGATCTGACCTACCTGAGCCACAGGATTCCCGAACTGCTGGCAGGCGAATATGACGGGCGCAATCCCTTTGACGTGTGGCGTGAAGACGATGTTCTCTACGCGGGCGACATGGAGCCATTTGACACCTGTCTGGCGCGCCTTGCCCTGGGCATCCGCTCTGGCGAAATGACCGTTCGGCTGCGCCGCCGCGACGGCCAGTACATCTGGTGCAAGATCACCTATACCAAGCTTGACGACGGGGAGTCGGAAGAACGCTACATCGGCACTCTCAACGATGTGGACGCCACCACCCGTACCGAGCAGGCCCTGCGTCTGCGCGCAGAGCACGACCCCCTCACCGGTGCTTTCAACACCCAGACATTTTTTGAAAAAATAGACAAGCTCATCAAAAACCGGCCCAACGAGCAGTACTGCGTACTGCGCTTTGACGTGGCCGGGTTCAAGGCCATCAACGAATCTTTCGGGCTTGAGGAGGGCAACCGCCTGCTGCGGGGCATTGCCCGCCTGATCCGCCAGCGCCTCATACCTGAAAAGGAAATCTTTGCCCGGCTCACCGCCGATGTTTTTGCCGTCTGCCTCACAGGCGGCACCGAGCGGACGCTACAGTTCATCCAGAACATTTCTCTGCGGCTGGATCACTATTCCGACACCTTTCGGGTCAAGCTGTTCTTTGGCATCTGCCCTGTGGAGAACTCCCGCACTCCGGCTCACATCCTGTGCGACTGGGCCTATCTGGCGCAGAAGACGGTCAAGGGCAGCGACATTGTCAATTTTGCCTTTTACGATGATGCCCTGCGCAAACGCCTGCACGATGAAAGCTACATCACTGACCAGATGTACGAAGCGCTGGAAAAACACCAGTTCAGGCTTTTTCTGCAACCCAAGGTGCAGATTTCCAGCGGGCGCATCGTGGGAGCAGAAGCGCTGGTGCGCTGGCAGCACCCCACAGACGGGCTTATCCTGCCTGGACGTTTTATTCCCTTGTTTGAGCGCAACGGCTTTATTGTGCGGCTGGACTCGTACATCTGGGACCAGACCTGCCAGACCCTGCGCACATGGCTCGACAAGCAGTACGAACCCATGCCCATCTCTGTGAACATGTCGCGGCTGCATTTTAACGATGACGACCTGCCCAACAAGCTCGTCAGCCTCCTGAACAAGTACAATCTGCCCCGTCACATGCTTGAGCTGGAACTGACCGAGAGTGCCTTTTTTGCCAATGAGCCAAGGCTGAAACGCCTGATGAACGAACTGCGGGCCGCGGGATTTGTTTTTTCCATGGACGATTTCGGCACGGGCTATTCATCGCTGAGTACATTGCGTGATCTGCCCTTCAACGTGGTCAAGCTTGACCGGGCCTTCATCAGCGACGGCACCACCAACAAGCGCGGCCAGATTGTGGCCCGCAACACCATCGCTTTGGCGCGCGATCTTGATATGTCCATTGTGGCCGAAGGCGTGGAAACCAAGGAACACGCCCGTTTCTTGCTCAACAGCGGCTGCAACTGCGCCCAGGGTTTCTATTATTCCAGGCCAGTGGATACGGCGGAGTTTGAAGTGCTCAGCTTTGTGCAGGAAAAGGCCTTCTGGGTGCATCCGCAACTGAAGGAAGACGCCATCCGTCTGGGGCTGCCCATAAGCACTGAAGCACCCATCAAAGAATACTGAGTCTTCCCGCCCCGCCTTCTCGCCCAAGCCTCGGCAACACACCCCAAGCCGTCAGATCGCGGCGGAACTGTCGCTGCACATGCTGTCTCAGCGTGTCTGGCATGCATGGTCGCGGGCTTTCCCCGGCTACTATTCCGTGACAGGGCTTGCCCCCGTTTACAGCGGCAGGCGCAGCAGGCGGATGGTGTGCGGCTGGATATACAGCAACTTGCCTTCGCGAATGTCGTCCGCACGGGTCACAAAGCTGTCTTTGTTCACGTTCAGGATGGCTTCTGCCTCGTGGCTGCAGTCAAAAAGATGCAGCACGTCATCAGTCAGCGAGTCGGCGGTGGTCCAGTGCCGGTTCACAGGCGGGCCATCCGGGGTGATGTGACGCAGAAAACGGAAGATCACAGCCCTGCCGCTGCCCGGCGCAAGCCATGTGCGGCAGCATTCCCAGACCTGATCCACAGAGGGGTCGTCCTCATCTGTAAAGGGCTGGCGCACTTCCAGCGGAAAGGAACGGCTCTGGATGCGCAGCATACCGTCAACCAGCCCGCAATAATCCGTTTCCTGCTCCAGCACGGCACGGAAGGCCTCAGGCGAGGCCGCAAGGCCCATCAGGGTTTCGTTAAGAATGTCGCGCGCCTTGAGAACCCTGATGGTGTGGGTCAGCCGCAAGCCGTTGAGCACTGCATAAATTGCGCAAAATGTGTCCAGCTTGCCCTGATAAAACGGTTTCAGCATGAATACCCCCATCGGTTGTTATGCCCACAGCAACACCCAGGGTCAAGCCTTCCACCCCGCCAGCTTTTCTGCTTTTGCAAAGGTCTTTCTTTACAAGCTGCTGCCTCACGTGTATAAAAGAGCCTTCACAAACAATATCACAATACCTTGATATGCAGATATTCACAAATCCCCGAGAGTTGGCGGCCCAATGCAAGGCCTGGCACCGCGCCGGAGACGATATCGCTCTGGTGCCCACCATGGGCTACTACCATCAGGGGCACGAAGACCTCATGGCCTATGCCCGCACGCAGGCAAAACGTCTGGTGGTGAGTCTTTTTGTCAACCCTACCCAGTTTGGCCCCGGCGAGGATCTGGAAGCATATCCCCGCAATGCCGAGCGCGATGCGGACATAGCCCGCAGTCATGGGGCGGACGCGCTGTTCATGCCGCAGCCCGAAACCATGTACGCGCAAGACCACGCCACCTGGGTGGAAGTTCCCGAACTTTCCCGAGGCCTGTGCGGCCTCACCCGGCCTGTGCACTTTCGCGGCGTATGCACCGTGGTGCTCAAGCTCTTTATGCTGACCGGCGCGGATGTCGCCGTTTTTGGGCAGAAGGACTGGCAGCAGCAGGCCGTTTTGCGCCGTATGGTACGCGACCTTGATGTGCCTGTGCGCATTGAAACGCGCGAAACCGTGCGCGAAGCTGACGGCCTGGCCCTTTCCTCGCGCAACGTCTACCTCAGCCCGGACGAACGCGCCCACGCTCCGGAGATCCGCAAGGCCCTGCTCTACGCTCAAAAACTGGCCCAGAACGGTGAAACCAGCGTCAAGCTGCTGCGCGAGGCTGTGCTGCGCCGCTGGGCGGAATTTTTGCCCATGGGGCGCCTTGACTACCTCAGTATTGTTCACCCGGAATCCATGGCTCCGCTCACCGAAGTCACCGGTCCGGCGCTCATGGCCTGTGCCGTGCGCATGGGCAAGGCCCGGCTTATCGACAATATTCTGTTGCGACCCTAAACCCGCGCCGCACTGACGCGAGCGCCCAAGGAGATTCATATGCACACCAAGGGCAAATACTTTTTCACTTCCGAATCTGTAACTGAAGGCCACCCCGACAAGGTCGCCGACCAGATTTCCGATGCCATCCTTGATACCCTGCTGGCACAGGACGCCAACGCCCACGTGGCCTGCGAAACCCTGGTGACCACGGGTATGGCCGTTATCGCTGGCGAAATCACCACCAGCGGCTACGCCGACCTGCCCCATGTGGTGCGCGAAACCATCAAGGGCATTGGCTATAACAGCTCAGAAATGGGTTTTGACTGGCAGACCTGCGCGGTCATCAACGCCATTGGCCGCCAGTCGCCCGACATCGCGCAGGGCGTACTGCGCGAAAAGCCAGAAGATCAGGGCGCGGGCGACCAGGGCATGATGTTTGGCTATGCCTGCAACGAAACCTCCACCCTTATGCCTGCTCCCATTTACTGGGCGCATCAGCTCTCTCAGCAGCTGGCGAAAGTGCGCAAGGACGGCACAGTGGACGTCTTCCGCCCCGACGGCAAGACTCAGGTGTCCTTTGAATATCAGGACGGCAAGCCCGTGCGCATCAACAACGTGGTGGTCTCCACCCAGCACAGCGCCAACGCCAGCCAGGCTGATGTGGCCGAAGCCGTGAAAAAGCACGTCATTCGCCCCATCCTGGAACCCTCCGGCTATTTTGACGAAAAAGCCTGCGAAATTTTCATCAACACCACCGGCCGTTTTGTGGTGGGTGGCCCCATGGGCGACTGCGGCCTCACAGGCCGCAAGATCATTCAGGATACCTACGGCGGCAGCGGCCACCACGGCGGCGGCGCGTTCTCCGGCAAGGATCCCTCCAAGGTTGACCGTTCCGGCGCGTACATGGGCCGCTACATCGCCAAAAACGTTGTTGCCGCGGGCCTCGCACCTATATGCGAAGTGCAGATCGCCTATTGCATCGGCGTGGCCCAGCCCGTCAGCGTGCTTGTTTCCTCGCAGGGCACCAGCGACCTGCCGGACGAACTGCTGACCAAGGCCGTGCGCGAAGTCTTTGACCTGCGCCCCTACTTCATCAGCAAGCGCCTTGATCTCAAGCGCCCCATCTACCAGAAGTCTTCCTGCTACGGCCACTTTGGCCGCGAACTGCCGGAATTCACATGGGAAAAGACTGATGCCGTAGCCGACCTGCGCACCGCCGCCAAGGTGTAGCGCAAGCCTGCGTATTTGCCCTTTTGAGGTGCAGGAAACTCCTTGCTGGGTTTTCTGCACCTCTTTTTTGTCCACATCTTTTTCTCGCATACTTCGGCCACAGGCTCTTTACCGCCTTAATCCCGGCGAAATATCCCGTTCGCCGCACGAGTTGCAAGCCGCCCCGCCCTTGCCTATACTGTCTCACTTGACCGCGCCGCTCCGGCGCTATTACGAGCAGTTTCCCCCTGGAACTGCCCGGCGTCTACGTGAACAGACGCCCGCCACGAAGGCCCAGACGCAATGTATTGCGCTGGCAAACGCCCCGTGAGCGACTAAATGCTGTAGTGAAGGCGAGGTAGCACATGGCTGGCAATACATTCGGACAGGCCCTGCGGCTGACAACATTCGGCGAATCCCACGGCGTGGGCCTTGGCGGCGTCATAGACGGCTGCCCGGCGGGCCTGGCCCTGACAGAGGCCGACATTCAGGCCGAGCTTGACCGACGCAAACCCGGTCAGGGCCCCACCGCCACCAAGCGCAAGGAATCGGACACGGTTCGCCTGCTCTCCGGCGTGTATGAGGGCCTCACCACGGGTACGTCCATTGCTTTTTACATCGCCAATGAAGACCAGCGCTCGCACGACTACGGCAATCTTGCCGAAGTTTTCCGCCCTGGCCATGCGGATTGGGGATATTTTCAGAAGTACAACGGCATACGCGACCATCGCGGCGGCGGGCGCTCCTCAGGCCGCGAAACCGCTGCACGCGTGGCTGGCGGCGTTATTGCCCGCAAGATCCTTGAACGCCGTGGCGTAAAAATCATGGCCGCCTGCGTGGAGCTGGGTGGCACAGCCGTACAGGACTGGGCTACCCTTGATCTGGACAATGCCCGCACACGTCCCTATTGCGCCGCTACAGAGGCCATGCCCTCCCTGTGGGATCAGGTGGTGCTGGCCGCCCGCAAAGCGGGCGACACATTGGGCGGCATTGTGCGCATTGAAGCGCGCAACGTGCCCGCAGGCCTTGGCGAACCCGTTTTTGACAAGCTGGAGGCAGTGCTGGCCCATGCCATCATGAGCATTGGCGCAGTCAAAGGCTTTTCTGTGGGCGAAGGTTTCGGCGTGGCCAAGCTGCATGGCTCCCAGAACAACGATCCCCTGCTCCCTGCTGACCCGGCGCAGCCCGGCAAGGCCTGCTTTGCTTCCAACCACGCAGGGGGCATATTGGGGGGCATTTCCAGCGGGCAGACCATTGTCATGCATGCTGCGGTCAAGCCTATCGCATCCATAGCTGTTACCCAGCAGACCGTGGACAAGGAGGGCAACGCCGCCTCCGTGCTCATTGGCGGACGGCACGACCTTGCCGCCATCCCACGCGTTGTGCCGGTTCTGGAAGCCATGACGGCTCTGGCCCTTGCCGATGCCCTGCTGCTCCAGCAGCGCATGGGGCTGGGCCTGTGAACAAAAAGGCCGACGCTCGCGCTCTGAACGCCCTGCGTTCTGTTGGCCCGGCAACCATTGAAGACCTGCGCCTGCTTGGCGTTGCTGGTATTTCCGACCTGGCGGGGCGCGACCCTCAGGCTCTGTATGATGAATTGTGCCGCATCAAAGGCCAGAAAATTGATATCTGCTGCCTTGATGTTTTCAATTGCGCTGTTGCCCAGGCAAAGAACCCGGAACTTTCCGATGAACAGCGCGACTGGTTCTGGTGGTCGCGGCAGCGCAAGGCTGCAACAAGCCCAAGGATTGCTGACAAGGCGAGTGCATGAGCAACCTGCCCCTTTTACAAGATCCCGATTCCGTTGAACTCACCGGTACGGTGGAGCGCGTTGTCTTTCATAACGAAGAAAACGGCTACACGGTGCTGCGTCTGTTGCCTGCAAGCGTGAACAGCGGCAGCGGCAATGCTGGCCTTACTCGCCCGCGCGACCCTGTTTCGTGCATCGGGCACATGGTCAACCCGCAGGCGGGAGTGCAGCTCAAAGTATCAGGCCGATGGGTCAACAACCCCCGTTTTGGCCGCCAGATCGAGTTTCAGAACGCCGATGAAATGCTGCCCGCCACCAGCGAGGGCATCCGCCTCTATCTCGCCTCAGGCCTTATCAAGGGCGTTGGCGAAGAAATGGCGGGGCGTATTGTTGAAGCCTTTGGCACAGATACCATACGAATTCTTGATGAAGAGCCAGAGCGTCTGCTCAAGGTGCGCGGCGTAGGCAGCAAGAGCCTTGACCGCATCCGCACCTCCTGGGCTGAACACCGGGGCATGCGCGACCTGCTGCTTTTTTTGCAGCCCCACGGCATCACGCCAGCCTACGCTGTACGCATCTACCGCGCCTATGGCGCGGACGCGCTCGCCATTGTGCGCGAAAATCCCTATCGGCTTGCCATGGACATTCACGGCATTGGCTTTGTCACCGCTGATGCCGCCGCCAGCAAGCTGGGCTTTGAGCACGACAATCCCCTGCGGGTTCAGGCGGGCACCCTCTATGTGCTGCAAAAAGCCACGGACGACGGCAACGTCTATTTGCCGCAGGCGGAGCTGACCGAGGCAGTCTGCGCCCAGATTGGCGTTGACGAAGGCCTTGTGGAGGATGCCCTCGCCGCGCTCGAAGCTGATGAACGCATCGTGCGCGAAAAACTGGACATGCCTGACGCCCCTGGCGAGATTGGCGTATACATGCGGCGCTACCACCACTGCGAGTCAAAAACCGCCTTCTACATCCAGCGCCTTTTGCGCTCGCCCAAATCCGTGCGTTTTGAAAAGCCGGATGCGCTGGTGGACAAGGTTGTGGGCGAACTGAACATATCCCTCGCGGCAGAGCAGCTTGAGGCCGTGCGCACCGCCGCCCGCAGCAAGATGATGGTGCTCACCGGCGGCCCCGGCACGGGCAAAACCACCATCATCAATGCCATCATCAAACTCTTTGGCGAGGTGCGCGCCCGCATTCTGCTGGCCGCCCCCACAGGCCGCGCCGCCAAGCGCATGTCTGAAACATCGGGTCGCGAATCGCGCACCATCCACCGTCTGCTGGAATACAGCCCCAAGGAAGACGGCTTTGCCCGCAATGAGGACAATCCCCTCGCCTGCGGCCTCCTCGTGGTTGACGAAGCCTCCATGATGGACACCCTGCTCTTCTATCACCTGCTCAAGGCCGTGCCGCTTGGCGCAACGCTTGTGCTGGTGGGCGACGTGCACCAGTTGCCCTCGGTAGGCCCGGGCAACGTGCTTGCAGACATTATCCGTTCCGGCGTTGTGCCTGTTGTGGAACTGACCGAAATTTTCCGTCAGTCCGCCGAGAGCGAAATCATCTGCAATGCCCACCTTATCAACCGTGGCGAAATTCCCTCGCTGGAATCAAGCAAGGAGCGGCTCTCGGACTTTTACTTTATCCACCAGAATGATGCCGAAAAGGCCGCAGAGCTCATTGTGGATCTGGTGCGCAACCACATTCCCCGGCGATTCAACCTCGACCCCGTTGACGACATCCAGGTGCTCACGCCCATGCACAAGGGCGC
Organism: Desulfovibrio desulfuricans DSM 642; assembly: GCF_000420465.1. Lineage (NCBI taxonomy): Bacteria > Pseudomonadati > Thermodesulfobacteriota > Desulfovibrionia > Desulfovibrionales > Desulfovibrionaceae > Desulfovibrio > Desulfovibrio desulfuricans. Next base: position 124,893 of record NZ_ATUZ01000014.1, read on the forward strand.
TGTAGGCGCTGGCCGCATGAACGCCTGCCTGCAGGAAGCCCTGAACCCGCACGGCATTGAAGTGCGCCGTGGCGACCGTTGCTTCCGCCTGCACGACAAGGTCATGCAGATACGCAACAACTACGACAAGGACGTTTTTAACGGCGACATGGGGCGCATCAGCTTTATGGACGTGCGCGAACGCACCCTCAGCATCACCTTTGACGAACGCGTTGTGCCCTACGAATTTGACGAACTGGACGAAATCGCGCCCGCCTACGCCATTTCCATCCACAAATCGCAAGGCTCGGAATACCCTGCTGTGGTTATTCCCGTCATGATGCAGCACTATGTGCTCCTGCAACGCAACCTTATTTACACGGGCGTAACGCGCGGCAAGAAACTGGTCATTCTGGTTGGCGAATCCCGCGCCTTGCACATGGCTGTCAAAAACAACAAGACCCGCAAGCGCTTCACCCGCTTGGCGCAACGCCTCACGCCTGTGGAGTAGCCGACTCTGCACGAATTATTTTTCTGAAGCTCCAGCCAATTTGTAATACGTTTTTTAAAGAAACAGTGCCGCACCAGGATTCATTATGAAATACCTTGATAACTCATGGGAAAGAAATGAACATTTCAATTTCTTTCAGTCACGAAAAAATCCGTGCTTCAGTGTTTCGTTTTCAGCAAATGTTGCCAGGTTGTATGAAGCAAAAAAACAGAATGGCTTTCGGCTTACAGATTGCATCTATTTTGCCGCCATGCTCGCCGTTCATGGCGTTGCTGGCTTCAGACAGCGCATAGTCAATCTGCGCCCCGTGGAATTTGACAGCATTGATGCAGCGTTTACCTACATCCCCAAAGGCAGAACCTTACATTGCAATTGCGTTGCGAAATTTGATCGCAAATTTTCCATATTCAGCAGCAACATCAGCGCAGCGCGGGCCATTGCCGACCAGAATCCAACGCTTTGCCCCGAGGGCGGCGATGTGCAAAACTTGATCTACTTTAGCTGCCTGCCAGATATTCCCATACTTTCTGCAACAAATCCCTGGGGTGATCCGTGGGTTGACAGCGTGCCCAGAATTCTTTTTGGAAAAAAGGATTCCTTGGGGAATCTCACCGTGTCCATTGAAGCGCTCCACAGCTTTATTGATGGAATACATCTGGCTGAGTTTTATAAGCTCTTCTCGCAAATCATCGAATCACCCCACGAATACTTCGGCTAATCACGACAGCGCCATTCAAAATTCAAGCCCGGCTCATTCCATGAACCGGGCTATCTTTTTTTCATGAGGTCAGACTTTCCTGCGCCATGTGAGGAAGGGCCGCTTTGCGTTCAGAGAGCCGCCCCCTTGACTTCCCGCACGATGGATTTTGTTCGCTGACGAGAAAAGCAGGGCTTTTTGCGCATAACCTTGATGGCCGCGCTGCATGATGCATTTTGTTCTCTGACAAGGAAGGAGCGCTTTGTATGCAGGGGGAGTGTACTCTTAGGTACTCGACCGAAATACAAAGCACTCCTGACGCAGCCAGAGGGCAAAAGGCGCATGCAGCGCGGCCATCAATTAAGCACTGGCGGCAAGGTGGAGGTCGCCCATAGCCAACCTCCACGCAGCAATATCTTCCACACTGCACAAAGGCATGTTGTGAGCGCGGGCAAAGCCCGCAACTTCGGGCAGCCGGGCCATTTCGCCGTCATCCATGGTCAGTTCGCAGAGCACGCCGCAGGGTTCAAGGCCTGCCATACGCATGAGGTCGACCGTGGCTTCCGTGTGGCCGCGCCGTTCAAGCACACCGCCGGGACGCGCCCGCAGGGGGAACACATGGCCGGGGCGGCGCAGATGGGCGGGCTGGGCAGCGGGCGCAGCGGCGGCCTTGATGGTGGCAACGCGGTCAGCGGCGGAAACCCCCGTGGTAACGCCCGTGGCCGCCTCAATGGTGACGGTAAAGGCAGTTCCCTGAGTATTGGTGTTGTGGTCGGTCATCATGGGCAGGTCAAGGCGCTGCACATGCTCGTCCGTGAGGCACAGGCAGACAATGCCGCTGCAATGCCGGATCAGCATGGCCATCTGCGGCACAGTGATGTGCTGCGCGCTGAAAATGAGGTCGCCTTCGTTCTCGCGGTTTTCGTCATCCACAACGCAGACGCCGCCGCCTTTGCGCAATGAGGCAAGAGCAGCGCGAACACGTTCTTCAGATGTGCCGAAAGAAGCAAGGGATAATGAGGACTGATGCATTCCGTTCTCCTGTTTCCGGCTTTGTTTGCCGGGAGATGGTGCATCAGGGCGTGGACGGGCCGCAACACAAAGTGCGCCTTCCAATAAAGGACGCACCGCTGCTGTGGGCGGCAAAAAACCGTTCTCTTCCATCCGGACTATAACCGTCGGCTTCGGATTCTCACCGAATCTGCTGACCCCAAACACTGGGCGCTCGCGGGCTGGCGGAAGCCTGCTGGCCGCCGCATCACCGCCGGTGGGGACTTTCACCCCGCCCTGAGAAATCTCGAGCAGCTTACACCCCGGAAAGGACATGTGCAAGCATCACGTCACCTGCCGCGCCCCAAAGAGGCGTAATTATTCAGGCCCGGCCATTCAGGTGGCGGCCTTGAACACAACAGCCTCATACCAGAATAATTGCGCCCCCGGCAGCTTCCACGAGCCGGGAGGCACCCCGGCCTTGAGACACAAATTATCCAGATAGGCCAGACGATCCCAACCCTGCTCCACAGGCACCTGGGGCAAAAAAACGCCGCTGCGCCCCTCGTAGACCAGCACAAGGCCGTGCCGCCCCACCTCCACTGCGTCCGGGCCGGAGCAAGGACTGAGCTCGTCCAGAACGGAAATATCGAGGGCAACATGCGGCCATTCGGCAAGCGTTAGCTCGGGGAAACGGGGGTCTGCAAAAGCCGCAGCCTGCGCCATATGCCACACAGTCGCATACAATGGCTCACGCCCCACAATATTGCCAATACAACCTCGAAGCCTCTCACCCATATTCAGGGTTACAAAAGCCCCAAGCGTTCGCCACAGGGCACTTTCTGGTGCAAATTGTCCGGCAGGAGGTTGCGGAGCATCCGTCACGCTTTTTCCTGCCAATCCGGCTTCTATGGACATGCGGGCCTGATGCGACAAAAATTGCTTTTCAGTGTCAGACAGGGAAAATGCAATGCTCATTCTGCCTCCCGCGTAACAAACAGGGTGTGAAAGCGAAACAGGACAGACCGGCATACAGGTTTACCCGTTCAGCACAGATTGCGGGGAATACCCGCGCAGAGCAAGCCTTTGTGATCAAGAGGGAGCGTGGATGCTGCCACATATGTGCCACATATGCCTTGTGACTTTCAGCTATGCATCTGTAGGCCAGTCTGCCGTAGCGCTTTAAACAAAGCCGAAGGCGGAGGAGCATACGACCGCCCCCCAAAAAAAAAGCAAGAAATGCCACAACTCGCGTTGCGGCATAACTTGCTGAGGCTTACACGCAAAGGCTGACGCACCTTGCGAAGGCGCATGCATCAAGACATGTCCTTGCCGTTCGGGATAAGAATCCCGACAAATAATCCTGAGGCATTCTGAAGAAATATGCCAGACGACATCGGCCAGCAGCCAGATACAGTCGGCAACAAAGACGCGCTTTTTATGCAGGGAGCGTACACGTTGTACTCGACCATAATAAAAAGCGCGTTTTGGCGCAGCCGAAAGCAAAGACCCTGGGCCAATGCGGTTTGCTGCTAATCTTCGCCTTCAGCGGCAGACTGCTTGCCCGCGCCCTTCATGCCGTACATGGTGGTGGAACCGGAAGACCAGAATTCCAGCACTTCTTCGTTCACCAGCTTGGTGAGCACTTTCTTCACGTCGCGGGGTCCCTTGTCGGGGAACAGTTCAAGGAAATCCTTGAAATAGAACTTGGACTTGGACGAGGATTTGCTTTTCAGGAATTCAACAACAACGTCTTTGTCGTCAGCCATGGTGAGTCTCCTGTCCCGGCGGCGCAAATAGCGCCGCCGGGGTTGATAAACAAGCTATATCTAGAACTTGAACTGCGTGCTCTGGCGCCACGTGTAGTAGGCGGGATCACGGAAGTCGTCGATAAGGTGGTGGGTGAATTCAAGGCCGGTCATCTTGAAGAAGGTTTCCCAGCCGATGCGTTCAGCCCAGTCGCCCAGACGTTCGTACTTGTTGGCGTTGGCCGCGTACACTTCAACGATGTGCTTCACGGTCTTGGTCAACGAAGGCCAACGGGGCGGTTCGTTGGGGATGTAACCCACAACGACCTTGGAGAACTTGGGCATGCTGATGCGGTTGGAAACCTTGCCGCCAACCATGATGGCAACGCCATCGCCTTCGCCGTCCGAGATGGGCAGCGCGGGGCACATGGTGTAGCAGTTACCGCAGTACATGCAGCGGTCTTCCTTGATGGCGATGGAGTTCACCTTGTTGCCGTTGTATTCCACCTTGGTGGGACGCACAGCGGCGGTGGGGCAAGCAGAAACAGCCAAAGGAATTTCGCAGAGCTGGTCAGCCCATTCGTGGTCGACCATCGGGGGCTTGCGGTGGATACCCACAAGGCCGATGTCCGAGCAGTGCACGGCGCCGCACATGTTGATGCAGCAGGCAAGCGCGATGCGCACGGGGGCGGGCAGACGCATGGACTTGAAGTCTTCAAACACGGCGTCCATCACGGCCTTGACCGGGCCGGAAGCATCGGTCGCGGGGGTGTGGCAGTGCACCCAACCCTGAGTGTGCACCATGTTGCTGATGCCAGCGCCGGTGCCGCCCACGGGGAACTTGAACGAGCCACCGTCAAACTTGCGGCTGTTCAGGTCGTCGCGCAGGGCCTTCATGCCGGCTTCGCTGTCCACCATGAATTCAATGTTGTTACGGGTGGTCCAGCGCAGGTAGCCGCCACAGTACTTGTCGGCGATGTCGCACAGCTCACGGATGTGAGTGATGGACATGGTACGGGTGCCGCCCACGCGGACGGTAAAGCACTTGTCGCCGCTTTCGGCCACGTGCACGAGCACGCCGGGCTCCAGAATTTCGTGATAGAGCCACTTGCCGAAGTTGTTCTTGATCACCGGCGGGAAGTATTCATTATACTTATGGGGTCCGATGTCAGTAATGCGGCCTTCCATCGGTTTTGCGGGATTGTACCCGGAAGAAATAAAAGCCATGTTCTTCTCCCCCTTTCACTAGCGTTGATGGCGTTTGCGGTAAGCAGCGAGGTCACGGGTCCAGCCGCCGGGCACTTCTTCTTCCTTGAAGAAGATGTACGGGTTGGAACGCGGTTCCTTCACATGGTAGGCAGCGGCGGGAGTGTCGGTGACTTCCAGCAGCTTCTGGAACGACAGGCGCTTCATGGTTTCACCCACGCGCTCGCGGTTCTTGCCTTCTTCCATCCACCAGTCCCAAATCTTTTCGATGACTTCTTTCACGTCATCGTAAGGGGCTTCACAGGAAACGAAGGGCACGAGCAGCGAACCCATCTGGGCGCCGTCCACCACGGGGGCCTTGGCGCCCACGAGGATGCTCGCGCCGCGTTCGTCACCGATGTGCAGCGCGCGGGGCATGGTGTTGATGCAGTGCATGCAGCGCACACAGTCGGCGGTCTTGATGGAAAGCTTGGAGCCGTCCCACTTCATGCACTTGGAGGGGCACAGGTCCACGACTTCCTTCTGGATGTCGAACTTGCCCCAGTCGCGACCGGAGTGAGCGCCGGCGTTGGGGGCGAATTCGCCGCCCACGTAGCCCTTCACGGCGTCCTGGTCGATCTTGATGTCGTCCTTCCAGGTACCGACAACGGCAAAGTCGGAACGCGCCATGGCGCACACGCAGCCGTTGGGGCAACCGTCGAACTTGAACTTGAACTTGTAGGGGAAGGCGGGACGGTGCAGTTCGTCCTGATAGTCCATGGTCAGCGTGTAGCACATGTCCTGCGTGTTGTAGCAGGCATATTCGCAGCGCGACTGGCCAAGGCAGGATTCGGGCGTACGCAGGTTGGAGCCGGAACCACCCAGGTCAACATTCATGTTGTGGGTCAGTTCGTGGAAGATTTCTTCCAGCTGGGCAGTCTGGGTACCGAGCAGCACGATATCGCCGGTGGAACCGTGCATGTTAGTCAGACCAGAACCACGCAGATCCCAAATATCGCACAGGTCGCGCAGGAACTTGCTGTGGTAGTACTTGCCGGAAGGCTGGGCCACACGCATGGTGTGGAAGTGCGCCACGCCGGGGAACATTTCGGGCTGGTCGCAGTAACGGCCGATAACGCCGCCGCCGTAACCGAACACACCCACGATGCCGCCGTGCTTCCAGTGTGTTTCCATTTCGTTGTAGGAAAGCTCAAGCACACCCAGAAGGTCTTCAGGGCAGTCCACAGGGATCTGATAATCAAGACCCTTGGGATTCTGGGCCCGAGAGGCCGCCTCCTGTTTGATGTCGGACACAAAGCTCGGCCAAGGGCCGCTTTCAAGCTGGTCCAACAAGGGGGTTGCATGTTTCGCCATTGCCATACCTCCACATGGTTTGTTTGTATCACGCGCTCGCGTGACGTGCCGGTCAACTGCGGCGATCCGGTGCGGCAATCCGGGGTACAGGCGCGAAATCGCTGCCCGTGCATGGCGGGGATACTCCCCCCAGCACACGCATGAAGGTAAAACCTGCATGCGCCCGCCCCGTAAAATCGGGACGCCCCAAGGGATCGCGGATAACGGACGTGCAAGGGCCACCGACCGTCAGGCCGCAACGCGGTCAAAACACTGATTAGCCCATTTTCCACTTAATGACAACCGGGGCGGCATGATATACGCAAAAGGCGCAAGAATACCCGGCGATCAAGGCTTTGCGACACAATGCACGTGAGCACAGCATGCCAAAATCATTACTTTAGGCGAGACGTAGGGGCATTTTTTTGCGGAAAAAAGCAACTTTTTTCTTAAATATTGTACTATTTTTCACAACAATACCGCACAGCCTTGGCAAAGCGCTTTCTTGCGCGTATGCTCAATATGGAATGTGCGGATGCGCCGCACCAACAACGGCCTCACACGGCCGCATATCCGCAAGGGTTATCACTATAATGAAAGACGAACTTGGACTGTACTATCACCCGCAGGCGGGCAATGCCCTCTCGCGCGTTTACGTGCGCCGCGGGCCTGACGGCGAGGTTGAATTTCGCCTCTGGCGCGCCGACCATCCCGAAGTGTGGGAGCGGCACCCCTGGCTGAGCATGGCTGTGGTGCGCAGTGCCGCGCGCATGTACCAGCAAGAACGCAATGCCGAATCTGACCCCCTGCTGCTGTACGACATCGCCGTGGCCCGCGCCCTGCTCCAGGAGGACGAAGCGTGAACGGGCGCTGGCTGCTGGCCAACCGCGATTTTCTCGTGCGCGATCTGGTGCGCGATTATTGCACCGTTTACAGCCTGCTGGCCGATCAACGCCGCCGCTTTGACGCGGACGGAGCCGTTTCTTACACAGCCTTGCGCGACCTTTTGGGCGAGGCCATGCGCAAGGGCGTTTTCTGGCGGCTCAAGGATACGGCCCATCACCTTTTCCGCAACAGCCCAGGCATCGAGGCCATGGCCCCCGGCGGCATGCCGCCGCTGGAGCTGCCACTGCCGGAAGAACCCGCCGATGAAAGCGGCAATACCGCGGAGATGGCTCAGATCACTGCGCTGCGCCGCCATGCGGACAGCGTGTTGCCTGGTGGCGCTCATGCCCAGAAGTCTTTTGAAACCCTCATTGACTGGTGCATCGGCTACGCCTTTCACGAATGCGCCAAACTGAAGGAAGACGCCTTTCAGGGCCAGCACTACGCCAACCGGCTTATTCAGATTTCGCGCAGGCCCGGGGTTACGGCAGACATGTACAACCCCTTGCGTGGCCTTGGCGGGCAAACCTCTGAAAGCTCCTCGCGCGAACTTTCGCGCATCATGCACGTTCTGGCTCACGGGTTGCGGCTTCTCACAAGCTATCTGGCGGTCGAGCGGCACAACGCGCATCTGGCGCGCTGGCTTGCCACCGAAGAAGACTTTGCCCGCCAGGTCTTTGGAACGGGTTACGAACACCTCCTGACTTCGCTCTTCGGCAACGACAGGGAACGCCTCTACCTTCTGGCTGCCAGGGATTTTCTCAATGCAGGCCGCCGCAATCCGGCGCTGGCCCTGCTTGCCCGCGCGCGCGACGGCGGGAGCCTTGGGCGGGAGGGCCATGCCCTGCTGCACGAACTGGAATGCGCCGCCGCGTCAGAGGCCGACTGCTCCGGGCTTTGCGCCGCCTGCGGCAAAAAGAACACACTCCCCTGCCTGCCCTACCTGAGCAGTCAGGGCCACGGATGTGCATGACGGTCAGACCGCTTCTTATTTTTCTTGTTGCCCTGCTTTGCGCCGCGCTCCTGAGCGGCTGTGGTTCGCGCTCCTGGCGCAAGGGCGGGGTTCCCGGCAGCCGCCCTTATACTGTGCGCGGCAAGACCTACTATCCCCTCAAGTCAGCCAATGGTTTTGTGGAAGAAGGCACGGCCTCATGGTACGGGCCAGGTTTCCACGGCAAAACCACGGCCAATGGCGAGACCTACAACCAGTACGCCATGACGGCGGCCCACAAACTGCTGCCCCTGGGCACCAAGGTGCGCGTCACCCACATGGGCAACGGGCGCTCCATCATTGTGCGCGTCAACGACCGTGGGCCTTTTGTGGATGACCGCGTCATTGACCTCTCCCGCGCTGCGGCCAGCCGCCTGAACATCCTTGGCCCCGGAACGGCGCGCGTGCGCATTCAGAGCATGGGCGGCGTTGAACGCATGAAAGAAGACGGCGACCTTACCGGGGCTTTTTATGTTCAGGTGGGGGCATTTGCCGACAGGGTGAACGCCGACAACCTCATCAACATCCTTTCCCAGACCGGCAAACGAGGACGCCTCATTTACGGCAGCAACAACATGTGGAATGTGCAGGTGGGGCCGTGGCCCGATTCTTTCGGGGCGCAGCAAGAGCTTGATATTTTCCGCGCCATGTATCCCGGCGCTTTTGTAGTGGGTGACAATTAGCGACAATTATACACAGATCCCAAGCAATTTTTGTGCGGCAATCACCCCTGCCGCAGCTTTCAAATTCTATCTAGCTTTGGGCAGCAAAAAACCCCGCTTGCGCGGGGTTTCATATTTCTGAAATGAGATCGGCTGCTACAGGTTGGCTGCGTACCAGTCGCCCGCAAGGCGCAGGCCCTGGCGCACGTCAAACTGGGGACCGTAGCCCAGCAGTTTTTCTGCGCGGCTGATATCGGCAAGGGAGTGACGCACATCGCCAGCGCGGAAGTCGCGATGCGCACACTCGGCGCTCATGACTTCGGGCTTGTGGCGGGCCACTTCTTCCTTGATGAGATCAAAAAGCTCATTCAGTGTGGTACGCTGGCCAAAGGCCACGTTGTAAATCTTGTTGGTGGCTTCGCCCTGGGCAAAGCTGGCAAGCAAATTGGCCTGCACAACGTTGTCGATATAGCAGAAGTCACGGCTGGTTTCGCCATCGCCGTTCACAAAAACGGTTTCCTTCTTGATAAGGCTGGCGAACCACTGGGGAATAACGGCGGCATACGCGCCGTAAGGATCCTGGCGCTGGCCGAACACGTTGAAATACCGCAGGCCAACACTTGAGAACCCGTAGCAGCGGTTGAACACGTCCGCATACAGTTCGTCCACGTACTTGGTGACAGCGTAAGGGGAAAGCGGGCTGCCGATCTTGTCTTCCACCTTGGGCAGTTCGGGCGAATCGCCGTAGGTGGAGGAAGAAGCGGCGTACACAAAGCTCTTCACGCCCGCATCGCGCGCAGCCACAAGCATGTGCAGATAGCCGGTGATATTGCAGCTGTTGGACAACAGCGGGTCGTCAATGGAACGCGGCACAGAACCAAGGGCCGCTTCGTGCAGAACATGCTGCACGCCCTTGCAGGCGGCGTGGCAGGTGTCGATATCGCGAATATCGCCTTCGATGAAGGTAAACCGACTCCACGCTTCTGGGCCAACGATGTCGCGCACCATGTCCAGATTTTTCTGGTAGCCGGTAAGAAAGTTGTCCAGACCAACCACGGTCTGCCCAAGTTTCAGCAGATGTTCCAGCAGGTTGGAGCCAATAAAGCCCGCAACGCCGGTGATAAGCCAACGCGAAGGCTGGGCAGTCATGGACTTGGTAAGATCGGAATACGCGCTCATTTTTGCGTCCTGTTTTCAGATTTCCGGCCTGCGCCAAGGCTGATTCCCGGGCAGCAGAACCATTGCTCTTTTACCCTGTAGCAGCACGACTGTAAAGCCGCGACGGCCTGCGCCGCCTATATATGCAAAAGCTCCTCCCCTTTTCATAACACGGTTGTAGTGCTATAGGCTTGCGCATGCGACACAAGCCCGCAGGACAAGCGCCGAACAAGGGAGAGCGCCGAGCATGAAGATCATTGTTCTGGGCAACCAGACCAAAGCCATGAGCAACTTCTGGAGCGTGTTGATCCGGCACATGCGCAAGGCCGGGCACGAGGTGGTTTGCTGCGCCCCGCCAGGCGATGCCGATGCTGAAGCAGCACTGGCCGCTCAGGGTGCGCGCCTGCGCCACTATTCGCTGGACAGAAAGGGGCTGAACCCCCTGAGCGACCTGCGCACCACGCGGGAGCTGTTCAGCCTTTTCAGGGACGAAAAGCCAGACCTGCTTTTTGCCTCCACCATCAAGCCTGTCATTTACGGCTGCATGGCGGCAAGGGCTGCTGGGATTCCCCACGTTTATGCCACCATCACCGGCCTTGGTTATGCCTTTGAGGCTGATACCTTCTTCAAGAAATGCGTCAACCGCCTGGGCCGCCTGCTATACCGAGTGGCGCTTTCGGGCGCGGAAGGCGTTTTTTTTCAGAATCAGGACGACATAAAGGTTTTCCGCCAGTCGGGCATCCTCGGCCGCAACGCGCGGGTGCTTACCGCGCGCGGCACCGGGGTGGATACAAAGCGCTTTGCCCCCAGCCCCTTGCCCGGCTATTCCGCCGATGGCCGCCTCAGTGGGTCGCCCCTTTTTCTGCTGGTGGCGCGCCTGCTTGAAGCCAAGGGCTTGCCGGAATATGCCGAAGCCGCACGCCTGCTCAAGGCCCGATACCCTGATGCCCGCTTTCAGGTGCTCGGCCCGCCGGAAAAAGGCCTCGGCAGCGTGAGCATGGAACAGATGGATGCGTGGCAGAAACAGGGCTGCATAGAATACCTTGGGGAAACACCCGATGTGCGCCCCTATGTGGCTGCGGCTCATGTGCTTGTGCTGCCTTCGTGGCGCGAGGGAACACCGACCTCCATTATGGAAGGCATGAGCATGGGTCGCCCCGCTGTAGTCACGGATGCCCCCGGCTGCCGCGAAGTTGTGCGCGATGGCGTCAACGGCTATCTTGTGCCGGTGCGCAATCCGCAGGCGCTGGCAGGTGCCATGGAATCCTTCATCACCAGCCCTGAAAGCATTGCCCGCATGGGGCAGGCCGGGCACGAACTGGCCCTGAGTGAATTTGACGCCGAAAAAGTGGCCGCGCGCATTCTTGAAGACATGCGCGTGCCCGCCATTGAGGATACCCTATGATAAGCACATACCGCATGGCCATGCTGCAGGTTCTGGATCTCGTCTGCATTTTGCTGGCACTCAGCATTACCGGCTTTCTGACGGTCGAATCCGATCTGAGCATTTTCCACGACTATACGGGCGCTACGCTCTTTACCATCTTCTTTTACATGCTCTTTTTTTACATCCTTGATGCGTACAGCGTTGGCAACGAGGACTTCAAGGAGACCGTGGGGCGTGTGCTGGTAGCCTGCCTGCTTGGCATCATTTCTTCGGCCACCGCTTCTTACGCCTTTCAGCACTGGCGTTTTGACCGCGAAACCGTGGCCATGCTTTTTGCTCTTTCGCTGGCCTTTTCTCTGGGCTGGCGCTGGATTTATCACCTCAATGCCGAAAGGCTCACCCATCCCCTGCGCATTTTGCTGGTGGGGGTGGACCGCGCAGGCAAGGTGCGCCAGTTGCTGGCAGAGGGGCTGCCCAAGGCCGAGATTCTTGGCTATGTGGGCGAACGCGATCAGGGGCCTGATGCCGGGCCGTGCCTTGGCGCACCCTTCATGGCTCTGGACATTGCCAAAGAAAAACAGGCAACCATGATCCTGCTGCTGCCCGATGCGCCCATTGACGACGACATCGCCCATGATCTGCTGGAAGCGAAGCTGCGCGGCAGCATGGTGGTGGATATCCGCAGTTTTTATGAGCATGTGGTGCAGCGCCTGCCGCTCTCGCAGATCAACGATGAGTGGCTGTTGCAGACTGAAGGCTTTTCGCTGAACACGCGCGGCTCGTTACGCAGGCTCAAGCGCGCCCTCGATGTGCTGATCTCGCTGCTCCTGCTCATTCCCGCAGCGCCCATCATGCTGCTGACCGCCCTTGTGGTGCGGCTGGAATCGCCCGGCCCGGTCATTTACAAACAGGATCGCGTTGGCCTTTTTGAAAAGGAATTTACGGTCTACAAGTTCCGCTCCATGCGCGCAGATGCTGAAAAGAACGGAGCCGTATGGGCCAGCGCCCACGACGCGCGCGTGACAAAGTTCGGCAAGTTCATCCGCAAGGTGCGCATAGACGAACTGCCCCAGATATGGAACATCCTGAAAGGGGACATGAGCTTTATCGGCCCGCGCCCCGAGCGCATGGCCTTTGTGACCAAGCTCAAGGAAACCATACCCTACTACAGCCTGCGGCATACGGTTAAGCCGGGCCTCACCGGCTGGGCGCAGGTGTGCTATCCATACGGCGCGTCAGAAGATGATGCCCGCCGTAAACTGGAATATGACCTGTACTACATCAAGAACATGTCCATTCTGCTGGACATAAATATCGTGTTCAAGACGGTCGGCGTTGTGCTCTTCCCCAAGGGAGCGCGCTAGTCCGCGCCTCAAAGCGCACAGCCGCTGCAAATACCAAAGCCCCGCGGGATAATCCCGCGGGGCTTTTTATGGCCTTGAAAAACTGGCAGATTAAGCCATTACCGCCGCAATGCTAGCGGCAGAACTTTTCAGATAGGTTGCAAAATCGCTGCCGCTGAGCGCCTGGGAAAAGATATAGCCCTGAATGATGCCGCAGCCATTATTTGCCAGAAAATCAATCTGTTCCCGTGTTTCAACGCCTTCTGCCACTGTTGACATACCAAGGCCGGAGGCGAGGGTCAGCACGGTTTTAACAAGTTCATTGGAAGCGTTGAACGGCGCGTTGATACCGTCAATGAACGACTTGTCGATTTTCAGGCTGGCGATGGGCATGGTATGCAGATAGTACAGCGATGAATACCCGGTTCCAAAGTCATCCAGATATATCTGTATTCCCTGCTCGCTCAATGCCGCAATGGCCCGGGACGCCTCCGCCATATTGGACATAAAGGCGGTCTCGGTGATTTCCATGCCCAGGTGCCCGGGGCGCACATCTTCCCGGCCCAGCACGTCCAGCACATCATCCACAAATGTTTCAGCAATGATGCTGCGCCCGGACATGTTCACAGACATATGGACATTCCCAAGCCCCTGCTCCTTCCATTCCCTCTGCTGCCGGCACGCCTTGCGCAGCACGTACATGTCGAGCCGACGCACAAGCCCTATCTCTTCAGCCAGGGGGATAAACACAGAGGGAGGAATCCACGTGCCGTCAGCGCGCTTCCAGCGCACCAGAGCTTCACAGCCTGCAACTGCGCCGTTGGCAATATCAATCTTGGGCTGGTAGTGCACCTCAAAGGCAGCACTGTCCATGGCGCGAAAAAGCTCCGTTTCCAGCGCCATGCGGTCGTTGGCCGCCACCGTGAGGTCTTCTGTAAAAAACGTATGCGTGTTCTTGCCCTTGGCCTTGGCTCTGTACATGGCAAGGTCGGCGCTTTGCATCAGCGCTTCCACTGTAGTGCCGTCGCCGGGATAGCAGGCAATGCCAATACTTGCGCTAAGATAGATGGAATATTCGTCCACATAAAAACAGCGGTTCAACGAATGCAGCACATTGCTTGCCAGGGCCTCAAGCTGGACCTTCCCCTGCGCCTTGCCCACCACAATGACAAATTCATCGCCGCCGGTACGCGCCACGCAGTCATCCTGCCGGGCCAGATACGTCAGACGCTCCGCAGCCTGCCGTAAAAGTTTGTCGCCCAGCGAATGCCCGAAGCTGTCGTTCACCTGCTTGAAGCGGTCAAGGTCGATGAGCAGCACGCCCACCATGCCCCCGGATTCATGCACTTCTTGCATGGCGGCCATGAGCCGCGTTGCCACCAGAGCCTTGTTGGCAAGCCCCGTGAGCAGGTCATGGTTGGCCCTGTAGGCCAGTTCCCTCTCCATTGCCGAGCGTTCCGAAATATCCAGCAGGGAAATGACGGACAGGCCGCTTTCAGGAACTTTTGCCCGGGTTACCAGCACATTGATGGTTTTTCCCGTGCTGCTCCGGATTTCTGCTTCGTATTTTTCACTGCCCCGTGTTGCAGAAGAGCCGAACGACAGCGGCGAATGCCCTTCGCCCTTACCCAGGAATCTGGTTATGAAGAGCTTTCCTTCAATCTCATCCGGGGGCATGCCCACAAGGTTGGAAAATTCAGTATTTGTCAAAAATATCAGCCCAGTGCTGCTAATAACCGCCGTCGCCGTGCCGGTGTTCATGAACAAGGTCTTGTACCGCTCTTCCGAGCGTTGCAGCTCCTTACGCGTTGTTTCCAGATCCGTTATGTCCACAAACGATTCCAGAAAAATCTCTTCGCCCTTCATCTCAATGGCGCGCACGGATTTCACGATGGTCTTCATGGTGCCGTCCACAGACGTCAGCTGGCCTGCGAGCAGCTCGCCCTTGGGATTGCCCTTGCTCATGGGGCAGAGGTCCACCCCGCCGGGGCAGATAAATTCATGGCAGGGCCTGCCCACAATTTCATTGGCAGGCAGGCCGATGAACTGTTGCGCAAAAGCATTGATGCTGCGCACTTTCAGGCTGCCCGGTTCAATGGTGATTACGCCTGCCTGAAGAGTATCCAGCGTCTGTTGCAAAAACTTTTCGTTGGATTGCAGGGCGTCAATCATGCTGTTGATCTTCTGGGAGAGGTCAAATATTTCGTCATCACCATGAATATCAATCTTTTTCAGTGGCTCGCTGCTTTTTTCAATATGCTGCGCCTGCCGCTGCATGGAGAGAATGCGCCTGAGTATCTGCTTTTCTGTAAACACCAGGAATGCAATCAGCATACCCATACCTGTGACGACAATCAGAATAAAATTCTGCAAAAACATGCGCTTGCCAAGCTGGGCAATTTCCCGGCCTGTCACAAGCCGCAGGCAAAACGCCGCACAATCAAAAAGATCGCGCACCACTGAATATGAATTGATGCTGCCGTCTTCGCGCACAATTTTGAAGGCGTTCAGATCATCCGCAGCCACGGGCAGACTGGTGAACGCTTCCACCGGCAGCACCGTAAAACGCAGCAGGGTATCGTGTTCCACGTCCTTTATAAAATCCGCATCAATGGCGCGGGTCATGAAAACCACACCGTTGGCGGGCAGCAGCATGCCCGTATCGCGTATTTTCTGTGCCGCAACAATGTGCGGCACAGAGCCAATCACCATGACCCCTGCAAGACCTTCTTCCGAACTGCCATCAAGCCTGTTGACCAGTTGCCCGTAAAGGCGTTGCACCTCGGCTGTATGCTCAGGCTTGCGCCAGTCCGCATCGTCTTCAACCATATGTACGTTTGCTGCATCTCTGCTGACATAGGCAATGGACGACAAATTCAACTTTGCCAGCATCTTCTGCCGCAGGTTGGTTCGTACAAACTCATCATTATTGTCCTGCATGAACCGGTAGGCGTCATCCCAGCATGCCCAGTCCACTGCGATATGGCTTAGCTGTGTTTCCTGCGCATGAATGTGGTTGCGCAACTGCTTCATTTTTTCGGCGGAACTGTTGCTCTCAATGGCGTCAACGCCGCGCACCACCACAAGCTCGGACGTGACGTAGGAAATAAGCACGAACAGCCCGACTATGGCGGCGCACACAATAAAGGAAAGCTGTTTTATACGCATAGATCACCTGCCCGGTGTTCGAACCTGCCAAGGCACGCCACCTGAGTGACATGCAAGGCCGCACGCCAACACCGTTTGGGAAGGGATAAAATGATGCGGCCGGGCTTGCAGGGCGTAGCCCACCGTTCCGCTGACAGCATTCGCATAGCCTCTCCCGAATTTTTTGGAAAAAGCAGTGATCAGTGGCGGTTTCGATAAATACTGATTTCAGGCTACCTTTTTGCGGGGAACATTTCCACCGCCAGTTGCACCCTAATTCCCCTGCCCATAAAAAAAGCCCGCCATAGGCGGGCCGAAACAAAAATATTCACTGCGAAGGGAGGCACATCACGAAAATTATCAAAGAATGCTCGGTTGCCTCGCTATGAGTTCTTCAAGCACCGCGGCATCGGCAGGCAAAAATCCGAGGGCAAAGGCTTCCTGCGGCTCAACCCATCGCAGGTTTTGCCCTTCTTCGCCGCAGGGTTCGCCCACGAATTCGGTGACATGAAAAAAATACAGCCGCACGCTGAAGCCGCGCTCCACATATTCATGGTCAAGGCTTTTCCAGAACACGGCCTGACGCACGCCCACGCCCAGCTCTTCAGCCAGTTCGCGTTTGAGGGCGTCTTCCGGGCTTTCTCCGGCTTCGAGCTTGCCGCCGGGAAACTCCCAGTATCCTTCAAGAGGCTTGTCGCTAAGGCGCTGGCTGGCCAGAAACCTCTTGCCCCGCCAGATGATGCCCGCAGCTACTTCTATATGTTGCATGCCGCTCTCCACACCGGGCACGCGGCCCTGGAGCAGTTTTGGGTGAAAACGCATTTGTACTATTGCACCAAGCTGTTACGGCACGCAACGCCTTTGTGAGGGTTGCCGCGAAACCTGTCGGTCAATCCTGCTCCACGTTCCACTTTTCCCGCACAGCCGTCATGCCTTCTTCAAGTGTGGTCATTTCTTCAAAAATGGCTTCACTACGCTGTTTGCATGATTCAAATGTCTTGAGCAGATCGCTGGAACGGGCGTGGTCGGCGTACACATCCGGGTCGGCCAGTTGGCCTTCCACAAGGGCCTGCTGGTCAAGCACCGAGGCAAGCTCTGTTTCCAGCGCTTCGTAACGGCTTTGCAGGGGCTTCAGCTCCTTGTGCAGGGCATTGCGCCTGTCGGCCTGTTCGCGCTTGATGCGCTTCTGTTCATCACGCGACAGTGGCAGCGCGGCGGGCGCGTCCGGCTGCCGGGCGCTGTTGCCCGATGCATTGGCGGCACTCTGGGGGCTTTCGCCCAAACCGTTCTGGCGGGCGCGGCGGTTCTCGTCATACGAGGCAAAGTCGGGGAATACGGTCAGCCCGTTTTCATTGAGTTCCCACGCTTCAGCCCCGACCTGCGAAAGCAGCCAGCGGTCATGCGCCACCATGAGCAGGGTGCCGTTAAACTTCTGTAGCGCGCTCACCAGGGCTTCGCGGCTTTCAAGGTCAAGATGGTTGGTGGGTTCGTCCAGCAACAGAAAGTTGCAGCGCTTCAAAAAGAGCGTTGCCAGCACAAGGCGGCTTTTTTCGCCACCCGAAAGGGCGCTCACCTGCCGTTCAAAATAGTCCTGCCCCAGCATAAAGAGCCCGAGAACACTCATCAGCTCTTCTTCCGTGGTGCGCGGGTCTGAAAGACGGCGGATTTCGCCAAGCACCGTGGTATCGCCCCGCAAGGTGTCCATCTGATGCTGGGTATAGTAGCCCATGCGCATCTGCGATGCCGTAACCACATTGCCGCCGCAGCGTTCCAGCGTACCGGCCAGCAGCTTGAGCAGGGTGGACTTGCCGCAGCCGTTGTGCCCCACCAGCGCCACCCGCTGCCCACGGAACAGGGTCAGAGTCAGAGGCGGCCACATGGTTTTGCCGTCGCCAAAATGAAATTCCAGATCCGCAGCAGACAGAACGATCTTTTCTGAATGCGGAGCTTCAGGCCAGCTAAAATTCAGTTCCTTGCGCTTGGGTTCCGGCCTGTAGTCTTCCAGCTCTTTTTCAAGCTTTTTAGCCATCTTCATCCGGGAACCCGCCTGACGGGCCTTGGTGGCCTTGGCGCGAAAACGCTCCACAAAGGCCATCTTGCGGTCAAGGTCATCCTTGAGGGCACGGGCTTCACGCTCACGCTGGGCGTTGTATTCGTCCTGAAGGGTCAGAAACTGCGTGTAGGTGGCCTTGCGGAACACGGGCTTGGACAGCCCGAGGTAGAGAACATGGGTGCCGACATTGTCCATGAACACACGGTCATGGGCTACAAATACCAGCGCGCCGCTGAAGTCCATAAGGAAGGATTCCAGCCATTCCACGGCTTCTACGTCGAGATGGTTGGTGGGTTCGTCGAGCAGCAGCACGTCAGCACCGGCGGTAAGCACACGGGCCAGCTTGGCGCGCTCGCGCCAGCCGCCGGAGAGTTCGCGCAGGGTTCGGTTCCACTTGTTTTCGGCAAATCCCAGACCGGAAAGCACGGCCTTGGCCCGATGCTCGGGATTGTAGCCGTAGAGCGCCTCAAGCTCGCTCTGACGGTGCATCAGGGAGGTCAGGCGCGACTCGTCCTTGCTGGCGGCGGCTTCTTCCCATTCGGCCCAAAAGTCGCTCCAGTCGTGCAGCACGTCCAGCACATAGGCCAGCAGCGGCGTTTCGAGGGATTCCTCTGAAAGTTCCTGCTCCACAAAACCCAGACGGCAGCCACGCGGCAGAATCACCCGCCCGCCGTCAGGGCTTTCCACCCCGGCCAGGAGGCGCAGCAAGGTGGATTTACCCGTACCGTTGGGGCCGCAAACGCACAGCCGCACACCGGGATCCACTTCCAGCGAGAAGTTGCTGAGAATGTCCCGTCCGCCAAATGCCTTGGAAAGTTCCTGTATGGTGATCTTCACAACCAGCCCTCGCGGCGGTAGCCGTCGACGGCTTCGGTCATGCCTGCCTCAAGGCTCACGCGCGGCGCAAAGCCCAGTTCGCGGCAGATGCGGCTGTTGTCGCACAGCCACCCGGCCTGACGGGCTTCACGGTATTTGTCCAGATTCCAAGCCGGGGCGCGCCGCAGCCCACGCCCCAAAAGGCGGCGGGACACGGCATCGGCAGCCACGGCAAAGGCCGTGGACAGCCCGGCAGTACAAGCCATGACGGGCAAAGGTATGCGCACTACGCGCACATTGCGGGGCGCGCGGCCAAGGGCCTTGTCCACCGCTGCGCCCATGACCCGGCAAAAGCCGGACATGGTATAGGCCTCGCCGTCACTGAGATGATAAACGCCGCTGGCTTCGGCCCTGCATGCGCACAGCACGGCCTGGGCCATGTCGTCCGCATGTACGGCGCTGACCGGGAACTCGCGTCCAGCGCCGGGGCTCACAGCCACATGGGCACGCATAACCCCCTGAAATACCGGCAGCAGGCCTTTGTCGCCCGAGCCATAGATGATGGGGGGGCGCAGGGTTACAAGACTTTGCCCAAGGGCGCGCCCAAGCACCTGCTCGGTAAGCATTTTTGACCAGCCATATGCGGAAACCGGCGCAGGCGGCGTGGCATCGTCCACACCGGGGGCAGTGCCGCAGGGGCCGGTTGCCGCGAGGCTTGAAACCAGCACAAAGCGAAAGTCCGCCGCAAGGTTTCCCTCGCGGGCAAGGCTTGTAATGGCGTTGGCCATGCTGCGGGCGGCAAGGGCATTGGCCCGCAGATAATCCTGCCAGCCAAGGCCAAAAAGCAGGGCCGCCATGTGGATGACCACATCCTTGCCGTGCAGGGCTTCTGCAAGCCCCAGGCCCGTGCTCAGATCGGCCTGGACTGTTTCCACACCCGCTGGCAGATGCCCGGTGCGCGAGGCAGCCCGCGTGAGGCAGGTGACCTGCGCTCCGGCTTCCAGCAGTTGCGGCAGCAGATGTCGTCCCACAAAACCAGTGCCGCCCGTAAGCAGCACTTTTTTACCCGCCAAGTGCCGAGTATATATGGCGCTTTCAGTCATGGTCACGACTGAATCTCCCTGCGGTAGAGGCGGTAACGCTTGGTAAGCTGGCCCGAGAAATCTTCAAGCAGATCGTTGACGGGCGCATTGTCTTCCAGCACCCAGGAACCCTCAACCCACTGAAAATGCGGGTGCTGACGCGCCTTTTCCAGCATGAAGTCGAGCAGCAGCAAGGGCAGGCCCATGAGGCGGAATTCTTCACGAATACCAAAAAGAATGATGCGGTAGCCACCGCGAATTTCTGCGCGGGACTGCCACCAGTGCCACAATGCCGAAATGCCCAGCTTGCCGTTGAGCCGCCGCAAAAGCGGGGCCATGTCCGGCAGGGCCACCATGCCTGCGGCAGGTTCGTTATTGTGGAAGAACAGCACAAAAAATTCCGGATCAAGAACGCTTTTGAGCTCCTTGACGTGCTGCTCCGCCTCGCCGTCAGAAAGGGGAGAAAAACCCCAGTTCTTGGCCCAGGAAACCTTGTACAGCTCCAGCATGGCGCGGATATCCTCCGCCAGCGTGGCCTTGCTGGACGTACGACAGGTAAAGCGCCCCTCGGCCTTGAGGCGCGTCACTTCCTCACTGAGCCATTCCGGCGGGGTAAGGCGCGAGCGCTCAATCTGGTAGGCGAAAAGATCCTGCTCCTTGCGCAGATGCCACGTTTCAAGCAGTTCTGCGTAATACGGCGGGTTCCAGGGCATCATGATGGTGGGCGCAAGGTCAAAGCCGTGCACCAGCAGGCCGCAGGTATAGTTGGCCGAAGGATTCAGCGGCCCGCGCATAAAGCGCATGCCCTGCGCGGCCAGCCAGCCGTGCGCCGCATCCAGCAGGGCGTGGGCCGCCTCGGGATCATTGGCGCACTCAAAAAAGCCGAAGGCCCCGCACTTTTCATTGGCATAGGCATTGTACTTTTCGTCCACAATGGCTGCTATGCGGCCAATGGCGCGGCCATCGCGCAGCACAAGAAAGAGTTCGCGTCGGGCGCTTTCCCAAAAGGGATGTTCACCGGGCGTGAGTAGTTCACGATCCTGGCTTTTAAGGCCAGGCGTCCACAGGGAGCCACGTTCGTACAGGCTCCACGGCAAATCCATGAACTGGTCAAACTCCTGCTTGGAGCGGGCGGGGATAACGGTAAGCGACATAATTAGTCCAAATCCAGGCTGCCGCAATAAGCGCCCAGGTCTTCAATGCCCAGCTTTTCACACAGGGCGGGGAGTTCCTCTGCCAGGGCAAAGGCGCAGTCGGGCCGCATGAAGTTGCCCGTGCCAACCTGCACGGCGCGCGCGCCCACCAGCAAAAATTCCAGAGCGTCTTCGGCGGTGACAATGCCGCCCACACCGATAACGGGGATGTTCACGGCGCGGGACACCTGCCACACGCAGCGCAGGGCCACGGGCTTGATTGCGGGGCCGGAAAGCCCACCCACCACGTTGGCCAGCGAGGGCTTGCGGCTGTTCAGATCCACAGACATTCCGAGCAGCGTGTTGATGCACGAGATACTGTCCGCGCCTGCGTCTTCAACGCTACGGGCCATAAGGGCGATATCCGTCACGTTGGGCGAGAGCTTGACCATAACGTGCTTGCCCGGCGCGGCGCGGCGCACGGCAGCCGTAACCTGGGCGGCAAGCACCGGATCCTGGCCAAACAGCACGCCGCCTTCCTTGACGTTGGGGCAGGAGACGTTCACCTCAAGGGCGGCAACGCCTTCTTCCGCATTGAGGCGGGCGGCAAGCTCGGCGAATTCCTCCACCGAACCGGCGTAAATATTGGCGATAACGGCTGTTTCCTGCCAGGGCAGGCGGGGCAGCTTGTCTTGGCAGAAAACCTCGACTCCGTCATTTTGCAGACCCACGGCGTTAAGCATACCTGCGGTGGTTTCCACAATGCGCGGCGTAGGGTTGCCCTGACGCGGCAACAGGGAAAGACCCTTGGCTACCAGACCGCCAAGCGCGGCGAGATCGCCGTAAGAGGCAAACTCCAGCCCGTAGCCGAAGGTGCCTGAAGCCGTGAGCACAGGGTTCTTAAGGGTCAGATCGTGCGTCTGCCCCTTGAGTGTGACGGAAAGATCCATGCCGCTTTCTCCAGATTGCCGGCATCCGGCATTTTGTGCGTGGCTTCGCCTGGCAAGAAAGGCCCGCGCGCGTGCCCACGCGCGACCGCCAGTTCGCCGGTGCGGCGCGCCATGGCCGTAACCGATGCCGCATGCGGGCGTTAACGTCGTTTCAGGAATCAAGGAAGCGCAGGCAAAACCTACAGTTCTACCTGATCCGACCAGAATACCGGGCCGTGGTTGCACACCTGCACCAGGCCTTCGCGCTTTGCTTCGACCGGCCAGGCTTCTGTGGTTTTGGTCACGCAGCCAAGGCACGCGCCCACGCCGCAGGCCATGCGGTTTTCAAGCGAAACCTGGCAACGAACGCCAAGCTCGGCGGCAAACTTTTGCACGGTGCGCATAAAGGGCGTAGGCCCGCAGGCAAGCACAAGGCCCTTCTGCTCGGCGTATTCGCTCATGCGCTCCTGAATGGTAAAAATAAAGTCGTCCAGATCGCCGGATTCCGCTTCGCGCAGGCTGTCCAGCGGCACGTGCTCGTTGATGCTGTCCACTGGATAGCAACTGATGTGCTCGCGGTGCCCAAAGAGCATGGAAACATTCCACGGCTTGGGATGCTCGCTCACGTAGCCCACAAAGGGCACTATGCCCATACCGCCTGCCAGCAGCAGGGTCGGGGTGTCCGGCTCAACGACAAACCCGTTGCCCAGCGGCCCCCACACGCGCACCTTGTCGCCCGAGCGCAGCTCGGACATGCGCCTTGTGCCTTTGCCGCGCACCTGGAAAAAGCAGATCATATGCCGGGAGGTCATATGGCAGATACCAAGGGGGCGCGCCCAGGGGATATCCAGCCCGAAATTTCGGGGACGGATCATGACAAACTGCCCAGGCCGCCACCGAGTCCACTCGGGGCGGGAGAGGCGCAACGCAAAAAAGCGGCTTTCGTTGCCGGTCTGCCCAAAAGGCACAAGATCGAGAACATCAAGCTCGCAAGAAGATGTTTGTGACATGTCTATAATAATAGTCCTAGTTAGGTTCTAGGTCAACTGACCCCGCTACTCCAAGCCTCTTTGCTAATGTATACAAGAAATGTATCAATTGTCCATTCTGACGGCCCGCCCGCCCACCATAATCCGCTCCGCTCAACCCCGTTAAATTTAACCTTTTCAGCCAGCCCTGCGCTGGGTATAGTGCCCGCAGGAGAATTTTTATGAGTGACATCTTCGCTTCCCGCCGTGAAAACCTCCGGCGTGCCATGCGCTTGCGCGGGCTTGACGCCATGCTCATCAGCCAGGCTGCCAACAGGTTTTATCTTTCCGGTTTTGAGCTGCATGATCCACAGTTTAACGAAAGCGCAGGCAGACTTGTCATCACATCTGATGGGCACGACTGGCTGGCAACAGACGGCCGCTATCTGGACGCAGCCTCACGCATCTGGGATCGCGAACGCATCTTTATATACGGCGGCAACGCAGCGCGCGAACTGCACGGATTGCTCAGGCGCTGCGGCAGCCGCATTGGCATTGAGGCCAACGGCGTCAGCCTCGCCTTTGCCCGCGATCTGACTGACGCTGGCTCCGGCCTGTATTGCGAGGCGGCAGACGGCATGGTCGAGCGCCTGCGCCGCATCAAGGAACCCTGCGAAATCTCCGCGCTGGAAAAATCTTTTGCGCTCAACCACAAGCTGATGAAATGGGTTGAGGGCCAGCTGGAACCGGGTCGCACCGAGGCCCACATAAGCTGGCTCATTGAGCGCTTTTTTCGCGAGAACGGCGCTTCGGAACTTGCTTTTGCCAACATTGTGGCCGTGGGCAAAAACGCCGCCCTGCCCCATGCCATCCCCGGTCAGGACGTTGTTACAGACAACTGCCCGGTTCTGGTCGATGTGGGCTGCCGCATTGAGAACTACTGCTCTGACCAGACCCGCACCTTCTGGGTAGGCACTGCGCCCACTGACGAGTTCCGCCGTGCGCTCGACCTTACCCGGCAGGCGCAGACGGCGGCCATTGAGGGCATGCGCCCCGGCATGCCTTTGCGCATGGCCTATGCGCTGGCGCATGATGTTTTTGCCAAAGCTGGCGTCGCCAATGCCTTTACGCACGGACTCGGACACGGCGTGGGCCTTGAAACCCACGAAGCACCCAGCCTTTCGCCCCGCGCTGAGGGCGTTCTTGAACCTGGCATGGTTGTTACCGTTGAGCCGGGGCTCTACTACCCCAAATGGGGCGGCATCCGCTGGGAATACACCGTGCTGGTCGAAGAAGACGGCGTCAGAATCCTTTAAGGAGGCGGCATGAGCATTCTCTTTCTGGTGGGCGCGCGGGCTTCGGGCAAAACCACCATCGGCAAGGCGCTTGCCAGAAGCCTCGGCCTGCCCTTTGCCGACACTGATCAGCATTTGCTGCACCGGGCGGGCCTTACCGTTGAGCAGATTGTGGCCGCAGAGGGCTGGCCCGGCTTCCGCAGCCGGGAAAGTCAGGCCTTGCAGGAAGTGGCGGACGCGCACCCCGCTGGCTGTGTTGTCTCCACCGGGGGCGGCATGGTGCTGGCGGAAGAGAATCGCCTTCTTATGTGGCAACGCGGCATGGTTATTTTTCTTGATGCGCCTTTGCAGACCCTTGCCGAAAGACTGAGCCGCAACCCTGTCAACAGTCAGCGCCCTTCGCTGACTGGCAAGGGGCTCATTGAAGAAATCAGTCAGATTTTGGACGAGCGGCGGCATCTTTATGAACAGGCAGCCCACCACATAGTTGACGCATCGCAGCCCATGCCTGTTGTCTGCCGGCACATAGAACAACTCTGGCAGGAACGGAAACCGCAAGGTCACGCCAAGTCATGACCGCACATTTCCCCCTGCCTTCATTGCTTGCCTTCCATGGCTGCTACTAATCACATTTCATCTCAGTTGCCCGCCCCGCTTGTATCTGTGGTGCTGCCAGCGTGGAATGCGGCCCGCACGCTGGGCGCAACCCTGCAAAGCCTGCTTGGGCAGCGCCCCGCCCCTGGCGCGCCCTTACCTGAATTTGAAATTATTGTTGCTGACGACGGATCCACCGATGACACCCACGAGCTTCTGGAATACTGGGCAAACCCCGCTCGTTGCGGGCACAGATTGCAGGCGCTGCACCTGCCCCACGGCGGCATTGTGGCGGCGCTTAACGCAGGGCTTGCTGCGGCGCGCGGCGCGTTTGTAGCGCGCATGGATGCGGACGATACGGCGAATCCCTTGCGCATTGCCACGCAGACGGCTCATCTTTTCAACAATCCGCAACTCAGCGTATCGGCAACCTGCGTGGCTTTTGGCGGAGATCGCGCAACAGCACACGGCTTTGCCCACTTTGTGGACTGGCAGAACAGCCTGCTTACACATGACCAGATCAGCCGCGCACGTTTTCGCGATACGCCCTTGTGTCATCCCTCGGTCATGTTTCGCAGGGAATGCGTAGACAAATGGGGCGCGTACCGTGACGGCGACTTTGCTGAAGACTGGGAGATCTGGCTGCGCTGGCTCCACAACGGCGCGATAATGGAAAAGCTGCCGCAGAAAATGCTGGTATGGAATGATGCCCCCACCCGCGCCACCCGGGCAGACAGCAGATACGCGCGCACCGCCTGCGACAGGCTGCGGGCACTGTGGCTGGCTCGCTGGCTTGAGAAACACAACCCCTTTCATCCCCATGTTTGGGTAATCGGCGGCGGGCGTGTTGCCCGGCAACGGCTGGCCCCTTTGTGGGCACTTGGCCCAAGACCTGCCGCTTATATCGATATAGATCCCAGGAAGATAGGCAACCGCGTAAACGGCGTTCCTGTTCTGGGGCGCTGTGCCCTGCCCAAACCCGGGCAATGCAGCGTTCTCAATGCCCTGACGGCCCACGGCGCAGCAGAAGAGGCAGGCCAGTGGCTCTCGCAGGCAGGTTATGAGCAACAGGATTGGCTCCTGGTTTAATGCATCCTTTTTTAATAATGCAGACCTGTTAAATCTGGTTTAACATTTGTTTGTGTCTTTCTGCGCAAGCGCTTTTCACTCAGTAGCGCGCACTCCCCACTGCAATACTGCAACTGCAATATACTTTATTACACAATTCTCTGCTTCACGTGCTGCCACAACCAGTCGAGCACTTTATTTGTTTGTTTAAACAGCCAATATTGACGCACAGACAGCATAGAGTTGATGCAGTAGACCAAAACAACCGTCATAAAGACTGTTTTACACTGCCCGCAGCTTTGAGCACAAGGCTTGTGAAAAAAAAATTGCGGAGTTTGCGAAATTTGTCACCAATACCCTTTGACATAACAGGGCTGAGCAGATATCTTGCAAGGGCTTTATGTATTTTCAACTCCTTCAATCCGCAATTCACATGGAGGATGCGGCATGCTGGACCTAAACGTCACTCTTCTTTTTCAGCTGGCGAACTTCTTTATCGCCATTTATGTGCTTAACATCCTCCTGATTCGCCCCATCCGCGAAATCATCAAAAAGCGCAACGGCGTCATGGATGATATGGCCGAGGAAGCCGGTTCTTTCGAGTATCAGGCTGGCGAACGGCTCACCAACTATGAGGCCGAACTGGCCCGCGCCCGTCAGGACGCAGGCAGCAACCGTGAGGCTGGCCGTGCCGCAGGCGTGGCCGAACAGCAGAAAATGGTGGGCGAAGCTCAGCAAAGCGCCCGTGATATTCTGGCTGAAACCCGCGCCTCGCTGCAGGCACAGGCTGCGGAAACCCTTGCTGCGTTGCGCAAGCAGGTGGGTGAATTTTCCACCCGTCTGGCCGACCGCCTCATCAAGGGCTAGCAAGCGGCGCTGACTCAGGCCTTTGCGGGCCGTTCCGCAACGTTCGCGTTGCGGCTTCATTGGGAACTGTTTTCGAATCGGTATTATCGAACAGAGGGGGTGGGCTTTGAGCAGATGGAAACACGCGGGGTTTATCCTGCCGCTCGTTATTGCCTTTGCCGCGCTGGTGGTCCTTCCTGCGGGAGCCTTGGCTTCTGAAGGGCATGCAGCGCCGCGTTGGGGCGACTTCGGCTGGCGCGTGCTCAACTTCGTAATTTTTGCCGGCATCCTCTGGTACTTCGTTGGCGGGCTGGCCAAGCGTTTCTTTAAGAACCGCCGCGAAGGCATCAAGAATGCGCTGGACGATCTTGACGAACGTCGCAAGACGGCCAAGGAGCAGCTGGCCTCGGTAGAGACCCGCATTGCCAACCTTAATGCTGAACGCGAGGCCATCTTGGCCGAGAGCCGCCAGCAGGCCGAAGCCCTCAAGCAGGGCATTGTGGAAGAGGCTCACCGCCAGGCCGCTCAGATTGTGGAGCAGGCGCGCCTTACGGCGGAAAATGAAGGCCGCGCGATCTTTGCTGAAGTGCGCGCCTCCATTGCCGATGAGATCGTGAACGCCGCCGAGAAAGCTCTGAGCTCCAAGCTCAATGCGGCCGAGCACGACAAGCTTATCGCCAACTCCCTTAACAAGGTGGTGCTCCATTGATTAACACCGTGGTTGCACGCAGGTATGCCAACGCAATTTTTGCGCTTGGCAAAAAGGATGGGGATGCAGCCCTGAGTTCGCGTGGCGATTGCCTGGCGTCTCTTGGTGAAATGCTTGTCGCCGCGCCTGGGCTTGACCTTACCTTGAAAAGCCCTGTTATCGGCGTAAGCGAAAAGAAGGCAGTTCTCGACAAACTGCTGACCAAGCTCAAGGCTGACCAAACCATGCGCAATTTTTGCTTTCTGCTTGCAGATAAGGAAAGGCTTGCCTTTCTGAGCGAAATTGCAGCTTGGTACGGCAAACTGCTGGACGAGGCCAAGGGTATCATCCGCGGTCAATGCATAACCGCAGTACAACTTTCCGCAGACAAAAAGTCTAAGCTCAAGGATACCTTGCAACAGAAAGCGGGCACCGATATTGAGCTGACCTTTGCCGTGGACAAAGACATACTAGGGGGTATGGTGCTCAAAATGGGTGACCGGGTGCTGGACGCAAGTCTGCGCGCGCAGTTGGGAATCCTTCGGGAGACATTCAAGAGGGGTGAATAGCACATGCAGATCAAAGCGGAAGAGATAAGCAAGATCATTGAGGATCAAATCCAAAACTACGAGCAGCGCGTTGAAATGAGCGAAACTGGCACCGTACTCTATGTCGGTGACGGTATCGCCCGTGTCTACGGGGTCAAGAACGCGATGTCCATGGAACTGCTGGAATTCCCCGGCGGCATCATGGGCATGGTGCTCAACCTCGAAGAAGACAACGTAGGCGTGGCCCTGCTCGGTTCGGACGTGGGCATCAAGGAAGGCGACCCGGTCAAGCGTACCGGCAAGATCTTCTCCGTGCCTGTGGGCGACGGCGTTATGGGTCGTGTGCTCAACCCCCTGGGTGAGCCCATCGACGGCCTTGGCCCCATCGAGGCAACAGAATTGCGCCCGGTGGAAATCAAGGCCCCTGGCATCATCGCGCGTAAGAGCGTGCATGAGCCCATGCCAACTGGCCTCAAGGCCATTGACGCAATGACGCCCATTGGCCGCGGACAGCGCGAACTTATCATTGGCGACCGCCAGACCGGTAAGACCGCTGTTTGCGTTGACGCCATTCTGGCGCAGAAAGAAACGGACATTCACTGCTTCTACGTGGCCATCGGCCAGAAGAAGTCGTCCGTGGCTCTGGTGGCCGACACTTTGCGCCGTCACGGCGCGATGGAATACACCACCATCATTTCAGCCACGGCGTCCGATCCCGCGCCCTTGCAGTACATTGCGGCGTACACCGGCTGCGCAATGGCCGAGTTCTACCGCAACAACGGCAAGCACGCCCTCATCATTTACGATGACCTTTCCAAGCAGGCCGTGGCTTATCGCCAGATGTCGCTGCTGCTCCGTCGCCCCCCGGGACGTGAAGCTTTCCCCGGCGACGTGTTCTACCTCCACTCGCGTTTGCTTGAACGCGCCGCGAAGGTGAACGATAGCCTTGGTGCCGGTTCTTTGACGGCTCTGCCCATCATTGAAACCCAGGCGGGCGACGTTTCCGCGTACATCCCCACCAACGTGATTTCCATCACCGATGGTCAGGTGTACCTGGAACCCAACCTCTTCAACGCCGGTGTGCGTCCGGCCATTAACGTGGGCCTTTCGGTTTCCCGCGTGGGTGGCGCAGCGCAGATCAAGGCCATGAAGCAGGTTGCCGGTACCATGCGTCTTGACCTTGCCCAGTATCGCGAACTTGCGGCTTTTGCCCAGTTCGGTTCTGATCTGGACAAGGGCACCAAGGCCAAGCTTGATCGTGGTGCACGTCTGGTGGAACTGCTCAAGCAGCCCCAGTACAAGCCCATGCCCTCGCATGAGCAGGTCGCCTCCATCTACGCCGCTACCCGTGGTCACATGGATGACGTGCCGGTGGATCAGATCCGTAAGTTTGAAGACGACATGCTCACCTTTATGCGGGATACGCGTAAAGACGTGCTTGACGCCATTAAGGATAAGAAAGTCATTGACGAGGCTGTGGAAAAAGCGCTCACCGAGGCCATTACCGCCTTCAAGCAGGGCTGGAAGGCCTAGGGGCCCCCTCCATACGGGAGATAAGCATGCCTTCACTCAAAGACGTAAAAATGAAGATCGTGGGGGTCGGTAAGACCAAGCAGATCACCAAGGCCATGAACATGGTGGCCTCGGCGAAACTGCGCGGCGCCCAGACCCGCATCGAGCGCTTCAGGCCGTACGCGGCCAAATACCGCGACGTGCTCGCCGAACTGTCGAGCAAAGTGGAGGGCAATGCCCACCCCCTGCTGGCAGAGCATGAGGAAAAGAAACACTGCGCCATTGTGCTGGTTACATCCGACCGTGGCCTGTGCGGCAGCTTTAACGGCAACATCATCGCCACTGCTCTGCGGCTGGCGAAGGAAAAAGCCGGGGCAGGAATGGAGATCAGCTTTGCCTGTGTGGGACGTAAGGGCCGCGACGCCGTTCGTTCTGCCGGGCACAAGATCTTCACTGCCTATGGCGACCGCATGGGTAGCATAGACTTCGCTCTCGCCAGCACTGTGGCGCAGGAAGTCATTTACGGCTACGAAACCTTCGCATTCGACGAAGTGTGGCTGATCTACGGCGAGTTCGTATCCATGGGCAGCCAGCCGCCCCGCACCCTTCGCCTTCTGCCGTTGCAAACGCCGGAAGCTGAAGAAGTGGCAGAAGTGGCCGGAACGCCCCGTTGCGAATACGTGTACGAGCCGCAGGAAGAAAAGCTGTTGGCGGAGCTTTTGCCCCGCTACGTCAAGGTGCAGGTTTACCGTGGCATGTTGGACACCTCGGCCAGCGAGCACGCCGCCCGCATGGCTGCCATGGACAACGCCACCCGTAACTGCAACGAGATGATCAACATGCTGACGCGGCTCTATAACAAGACGCGGCAGGCTTCCATCACCAGCGACCTCATCGACATCGTCGGCGGCGCTGAAGCGCTGAAGGGTTAAGGAGCCAAACATGAGCAAAAACATCGGTAAAGTCGTTCAGGTTATCGGCGCCGTGGTGGACGTAGAGTTCAGCGACGGCAACCTGCCGAGTATCTTCACCGCCCTGGAGATAACCAACCCGAACAATAGCGATGCTCCCAGCCTCATCTGTGAGGTTGCGCAGCACCTGGGCGACAACGTCGTCCGTACCATCGCCATGGACGCCACTGAAGGCCTTGTCCGCGGCATGGACGCGGTCGACACCGGGAACCCCATCATGGTTCCTGTTGGCAAGGCCGCCGTTGGCCGTATCCTGAACGTCATCGGTCGCCCCGTTGACGAACTGGGCCCGGTCAATGCTGAAAAATACTATCCCATCCACCGTCCGGCTCCTAAATTCACGGATCTGAACACCAAGGTGGAACTGCTTGAAACCGGCATCAAGGTCGTTGACCTTCTTGTTCCCTTCCCCAAGGGCGGCAAGATGGGCCTCTTCGGCGGCGCCGGCGTGGGCAAGACCGTTATTCTGATGGAGATGATCAACAACATCGCCAAGCAGCACGGCGGTTCGTCGGTTTTCGCGGGCGTGGGTGAACGCACCCGTGAAGGCAACGACTTGTACCACGAACTCAAGGACGCAGGCGTTCTGGAACGCGCCACGCTTGTGTACGGTCAGATGAACGAACCTCCGGGAGCCCGTGCCCGCGTGGCCCTTACGGCCCTTGCCTGCGCGGAATACTTCCGTGATGAAGAACATCAGGACGTGTTGCTCTTCATCGACAACATCTTCCGTTTCACGCAGGCTGGTTCCGAAGTGTCCGCTCTGCTTGGCCGCATGCCCTCGGCCGTGGGTTATCAGCCCACCCTGGGTACTGACCTTGGCTCCTTGCAGGAACGCATCACCTCGACCAACAACGGTTCGATCACGTCGGTGCAGGCCGTTTACGTCCCTGCTGACGACTTGACCGACCCGGCCCCGGCCACCACGTTCTCGCACTTGGACGGAACGCTCGTGCTTTCCCGCCAGATCGCAGAACTTGGCATCTACCCCGCCGTGGACCCGCTCGACTCCACCTCGCGCATCCTCGACCCCAACGTTGTGGGCGATGATCACTACATGGTGGCCCGTCGTGTGCAGATGGTGCTTCAGAAGTACAAAGAACTTCAGGACATCATCGCCATCCTCGGCATGGACGAACTGTCTGACGAAGACAAGCTGACCGTTGCGCGTGCGCGCCGCATTCAGCGCTTCCTCTCGCAGCCCTTCCACGTGGCCGAAACCTTCACCGGCACCCCTGGCCAGTATGTGAAGCTTGAAGACACCATCAAGGGCTTCAAGGGCATTCTGGACGGCGCATACGACCACATGGCGGAAGGCGACTTCTACATGCTGGGCGGCATTGAACAGGCCGTTGCCAAGTACGAACAGCGCAAGCTGCAGGAAGAGAAGTAAGGCGTTAATCGCAACGCTTTGAGGTTCTGGGTCGCGCCTTGCACAAGGCGCGACCCGAACCCGGCCATCTGCGTATATCAGGAGCGAAGGAGTACCTATGGGCACGCTGCAACTTGAAGTGGTTACGCCGGACAAAACCGTGGTCAGCGGCGAAGTGGAAATGGCCGTCTGCCCGGGAATTGAGGGCGAATTCGGCGTGCTGCCCAAGCACGTTTCCCTGCTTTCTGCCCTGAAGATCGGCGGCCTGCGCTACCGCGCTGACGGCAAAGATGGGCACGTTTTCATCTCCGGCGGTTTCGCCGATGTGAACAACGATGTGCTCACAGTGCTGGCCGAATCGGCAGAGCTGGCGGACAGCATTGACACCGCTCGCGCCATGGCAGCCAAGGAACGCGCTGAAAAGCGCATTGCCAGCCATGACGAAAAGGTGGACATTGTCCGCGCTGAAGCCGCTCTGCAACGCGCAGTTGTGCGCTTGCAACTGGCCCAGCTCCGCTGAGCTACCAATTTTCAGATTTGTGGGGCCGCAGCAGCGTGGAAATCTCCGCGCTGTTGCGGCTTTGCTTTTTTCCAAAATTTCATACGCCCGGCCGGTTGTACCCGCAAGCGCCTCCACTCCGCCATTTTCATCTACCTAGCGTGACCTTTTACGGGTATTCAGGCTGAAATAGGCATTCTGCCAAGAATTCACGGCTTGCAAAAATAGACTTCCGCACGAATCTTGGATATTGATTCTGGTTCAACGCGGAAAATTCGCCGCCAACCCATCCAGTTTCCCAGGACATGACCATGCCCAACCAGGAAAATATCCGCAATTTTTGCATTATCGCCCACATCGACCACGGCAAATCCACCCTGGCCGACCGCATTCTTGAGCTGACCCAGGTTGTCAGCAAGCGGGAGGCGCGCCAGCAGTATCTGGATAAAATGGACCTGGAACGGGAACGGGGCATCACCATCAAGGCCCAATCCGTGCGTATTCCTTACAAAGCCAAAAACGGGCAGGTGTACGAACTCAATCTCATTGATACCCCTGGGCATGTGGACTTCAACTATGAAGTTTCGCGCTCCCTGGCTGCCTGCGAGGGTGCGCTGCTGGTGGTTGATGCCACTCAGGGAGTAGAAGCGCAAACGCTTGCCAACGTTTACCTTGCGCTGGATCATGACCACGAAATCGTGCCCGTACTCAATAAGATCGACCTGCCCAGTGCCGAAGTTGACCGCGTGAAGGCTGAAATTGAAGAAAGCATCGGCCTTGACTGCTCCGAGGCAATGCCTGTTTCTGCCAAAACGGGTATGGGCGTTGATGCTGTTCTTGAAGCCATTGTGCACCGCCTCCCCGCGCCAAAGGGCGATGTGGCGGGCCCTCTCAAAGCGCTCATATTCGATTCGTGGTACGACAGCTATCAGGGCGTGGTTATCCTGTTCCGCATTATGGATGGTGCCATCAAGCGTAACGACATGGTGCGCCTGATGAGCACCGGCAAGGAATATGAAGTGCTACGCCTTGGCGTATTCTCCCCTGAAGCCACGGATGTGAACGAACTTCACGCTGGCGAGGTGGGTTTCATGTGCGGCTCCATCAAGGAGCTTGGCGATGCGCGCGTTGGCGACACCATCACACTGGTGGAAAACCCTGCCACAACACCTGTTCCCGGCTTTACGGAAGTAAAACCCATGGTTTTCTGCGGTCTGTACCCCACAGAATCCGACGAGTACGAAAACCTCAAAACCGCCCTTGAAAAACTTCAGCTCAACGATGCGGCTTTTTCCTTTGAGCCGGAAACATCTCAGGCGCTGGGTTTTGGGTTCCGTTGCGGCTTTCTTGGCCTGCTGCACATGGAGATCATTCAGGAACGGCTGGAACGCGAATTTGAGGTCAGCCTCATCGCCACCGCGCCTTCTGTGGTCTACAAGGTGGACACAAACGATGGCAAAACTTTGCAGATCGACAACCCCAGCCACCTGCCAGACCCCACCAAGATCCGCACCCTTTATGAGCCGTATGTGAACATGGACATCCACGTGCCCAACGATTACGTGGGCAACGTCATGAAGCTGTGCGAGGAAAAGCGTGGCATGCAGAAAAATCTGCACTATCTGGCCACCAACCGCGTGGTTGTCACCTATGAGTTGCCGTTTGCAGAAATTGTTTACGACTTTTTCGACCGGCTCAAGTCTGCCACGCGCGGTTACGCCTCCATGGATTACCATCCGCTGGACTACCGCGAATCTGACCTCGTGCGCCTTGATATCATGCTCAATGGTGAAACCGTTGATGCTCTTGCCGTCATTGTTCACCGCGACCGCGCATATACCTACGGACGCGGATTGGCGCTCAAGCTCAAGCGCAGCATTCCCCGCCAGCTTTTCCAGGTGGCCATTCAGGCAGCCATCGGGCAGAAGATCATTGCCCGCGAAACCGTGTCCGCCTTCCGCAAGGACGTTACGGCCAAGTGCTATGGCGGCGACATCACGCGTAAACGCAAGCTGCTTGAAAAGCAGAAGGAAGGCAAAAAGCGCATGAAGCGCATGGGCAACGTTGAGTTACCACAGGAAGCGTTTCTGGCTGCCCTCAAAGTGGGCGACGAATAGACCTGAAGATGTAAAAAAGAAGGGTGGCTCGCTTGAGTCACCCTTCTTTTTTACATCGTAGCATGCCCCTCAGGCTTTACACCCAATCTGGCCCGCAAATGGCCTGTCAAAGTACGGTTGCGCCAACGCGCATCCATTCTATCAAAAATTAAAAAAATCTGCTCACAGGGCAAGCCAGGGCCACGGTTTTGTCTCTCACCACTTTGGTCGAGTGGCGCAGCAACGCAAGCCTTGCTGTGCTTGCATGGCTGTCTTGAGGCAGGCGTGATTACGGCAGGCGCAGTTTGCGCATTTCCGTATCACTGATTTCAAAGCGCTTCATGCACATGTCGTAGTAGGCACGCCAGGGAAAATAGCTGGTATCGCCCCGCCACTCATTGTTCATCTGTGTGGCTTCTGCCCGGCATTGCTGATTGGCCGCCAAGGCCTGCTGGTCATCAAATGTCAGGGGAGGCCGCTCACGAGGGGTGCAGCCGCAAGCCAGGACGCCTGCCGCCAGGCACAGTGCAAGCAAGCATCTGCCAACAAATGAATGTTTCTGCATGACGGAGCCTCCCTTGTGCCATGCTTGGGCAAAGCGCCCAGCTACATGTCTATTCGGCTGATAACCCCATGCACGGCATGCACCGGCATTTTGTAAAACTGCACGAACGATGGCGCCAGTTTTTTGATGATGGCGTAAATGCGCCACAAGGGCGAACTGGTGAGGATGTCTTCCACACCATAAAAAATGACGCGCGGCTTGATGCCAGCCTCAGACAATATGTGGTAGATATCGACTACCTCCATATAACCTGCAGCAACTTCAAAGACACGAATACCCTCAGCGGGGTCCTCATCAAAATGCCATGTCACGCCAATGGGCTCATTGGTGCGCCCGATGCAAAGCATGATGTTCTGCTCATAAATGATGCCATTGCTGAACATGGTCTTGACTATGTATGGCGAAACCTTGTCCAGACTGCGCAGAAAAAATATGGCTGTACCGCGTATGGCGCAGCCCCTGGCCCGCTCTTCGGCAAATTTTTCCAGAAACTGCTCCTTGCCCATGGGGCGCATGCGTTGATACGCAGCCCTCTGCCCACGGGTATAGATAAGAATAACAGTAAGAGGAATAAGGGAAATGAGAATGGACCAGTACCCGCCGTGCGGGAATTTATGAAAATTGGCAAAGAGATAGATAAAATCAAGCACACAGACAATGGCCGCAATGACGGAATTGAAGTGCCGCCCCTGTAAATGAAAAATCCATACCATGAATGAGGCCGTTATGGACATGGTACCTGTAACTGCAAGGCCATAAGCCGCAGCAAGCTTGTGGGATTCGCCAAATCCACAGATGGCGAGCACCACTGCCACATACAAAGCCCAGTTTACTGAATTGATATATATCTGCGAGTGCAACTCTTTTGAGGTAAAGTCTACCTTGAACAAGGGCATGATGTGAGTTGCCATGCACTGATACATGATGGAAAACAAGCCGCTTATGAGGGCTTGCGAGGCAATAACCGTGGCCATGAGGCTGAGTATCAGGAATGGAACATACAGATGTCTGGCCTGGCTGTTGATCAATTCAAACAGCACGTTCCCGGCATCAGGATTGCGGATAAGAAACGAGGTCTGCCCCATATAACTGGCTACCAGAGCCACAAAAACAATGCCCCATGCCGCAATAATGGGTTTACGCCCCATGTGCCCCATATCCGCATAGAGAGCCTCGCCGCCTGTGGCGCACAAAATAACCTCAGACAGCACAAAAAAGCTCGCAATACCGTTGTGCACCATAAAATCGATGGCATACATGGGGTTCAGCGCCTTGACCACCTGAGGCGTCTGCGTAATGGAGGCTATGCCTGAAACAGCCAGCACGCCGAACCACAGCGCCATGATCGGGCCAAACACGCCAGACACCGCGCCACTGCCTTTTTTCTGCACGGCAAAAAGCACCGTCGTAAAGACCAGGGCAACGGAAATAATCGCAACTTTAGGGGTTTGCTCAAGGCCTGGCACAAGGGTCAGGCCTTCCACCGCTGAAAGGATGGAAATGGCCGGGGTAATGACCCCGTCGCCAATGAGCAGTGAAACACCCACAAAAGCCATAACCGAAGCAAAGCCGATTTTTCTGCCAGAACGCAGCAAGGGCCGCAGGATGGAAAGCAGCACAATGGTGCCGCCCTCGCCGCCCTTGCTCAGGCTCATGGCCAACCACGCGTATCCCACGGTTACGAGCAGCAGCAAAGTCCAGATAACCAGCGAAAGAATGCCGATAAAATGGTCTTCTGTGCGCTCGGTCAGCATGAATATGACTGCCAGCGTATATATGGGGCTTGTGCCGATATCGCCAAACACAAGGCCCAGCGACTTGACGATTGAAGAAAACGTTATCTGCTGCGAATCCATGTGGTCCTCCAAGCATTGCAGCGCACCATAAAGCAGACACGAGCGGCTGGCAAGACAGCCTGGAATGCACGGTCCTTAAGGATTTGCAGGTTCTCTGACGGATAGTGCCTCTGCGCCACACCAACGCGGCCGCTGCCCATAAACGCAAAAACGCCGCCCCTTGCGGGGCGGCGCCAGATTACGGAAGGAAAACCAAGTTTACGGCAGCATCCAATGCAGCACGTTAGACTGCAAGTAGGTGAGCACGCAGATAAAGGCCGTCATGGCCAAGCTGTGCCCAAGCGTAAACCGGAAGAGGTCGCCTTCATGACCAACCAGATTGGTGGCAGCAGTTGCCACACTGATGGACTGGGGCGAAATCATCTTACCGGTAACACCACCGGACGAGTTGGCGGCAACGGCCAGAGCCGGATCCATGCCCACCACTTCAGCCGTGGAGCGCTGCATACCGCAGAACAGGGCATTGGAAGAAGTGTCCGAACCGGTCAGGAACACGCCCAGCCAGCCCAGAATGGGCGAGAAGAGCGGGAACAACGGGCCAGTCAGGGTAAAGGCGATACCCAGGGTGGAACTCATGCCCGAGAAGTTCATGAGGTAAGCCAGGCCCAGGATCATGGCGATGGTCAGGATGGGGAAGCGCAGCTGATGAACGGTACGGAACAGGCAGCTGACGGCCTTGCCAAACGAATAACCAGGCATGAAAGGCACGGAGAAGAAACCAGCCAGCAGAATGGCCGTACCACCAGCGGAGAGCCAGTTGAACGTGAACACTGCGGGGTAGTTGGGATCCTTGCCAGCGGCCAGAATGGGAGCAGCCTTGTGAACCATGCCGTCAAGAGCGGGCCAGGAGAACTTGAGCACCGAACCGGGCACGGCGTTCAGCATGTTCTTGAACTGGGGCAGGCCCCACAAGAACACCATGACGGCCAGAACGATGTAAGGCAGCCACGCGCGAAGCACGATACCCGTTGAAGGGGCAGCACCGCTCAGCACGGTTTCCTTTTCACCCTCAAAGCGCCACACGGTCTTGGGCTTCCACACGCGCAGCAACAGCACCATGGCGATGATGGTGATAAGAGCCGACATGATATCGGGCAGCGTAGCGCCATGGTAGTTGGAGAACAGGAACTGCGAACCGGCGAAGCTCACGCCAGCCACGATGATGGCGGGCAGCACTTCCATGGCGCGCTTGAAGCCGCACATGACCACGCAGAGCCACAGGGGCACCAGAATGGACAGGAAAGGCAGCTGACGGCCCACGATCTGGCTCACGTGCATTTCGGGAATGCCGGAAACCTGGGCGCCAACGATGATCGGGATACCAATGGCACCAAAGGCCACGGGCGCGGTGTTGGCAATCAGACAGATACCAGCGGCGTACAGGGGGCGGAAGCCCAGGCCCACCAGCATGGCGGCGGTGATCGCCACAGGGGTGCCGAAGCCAGCGGTACCTTCAATGAAGGAACCAAAGGCAAAGGCGATAAAGATAGCCTGCAAACGGCGGTCGTCTGTCAGACGCGCGAGCGATTCTTTGATGTATTCAAATTCGCCCGACTCCACAGTCATGTTGTACACCCAGACCGCCGTAATAACGATCCAGATGATGGGGAAGAGACCAAAGGCTGCGCCGTAGCTAAATGCGCCCAGCGCTGTTCCGAACGGCATGCCCCACACAGCAACCGCCAGAACGAAAGAAAGTGCCACAGCGAGAACCGCAGCGTAATGCCCCTTAGCACGACGCACGGCCAGCATGTAAAAAAGGCTGATCAGGGGGATACCTGCCAGCAGGGCGGAAACTACAGCTCCACCAACCGGATCATACACTTGTGTCCAAGCCATATAACAGACCCTCAACTGTTATGTGTTGCTAGGGGGCTTGAGCAGAGCGAGTCCCTTCCGTGCGACCCAGAAATGCTACCTCTTTCCCCCCAATAAGACCTTTGAGTGCGAATATAATCTTTCAGCAAAAAATACAATATGTTTCCCTATCCAAGTCGAGACAAAACTTACTGCTATTGTCGCAAATTGGCTGGCAGCGCGAAATACAGGCGGGCGGCCACGTCAAAAAAAAATCCTGGCAGATAACTTGCCCACCAGAAAATCCTGAATTTGCGCCCGCTGTGCCGCCAGGGTCTTATGGCCTCCCGGGCGGCGGCGTTGTGCCCTTCGCGCCACAGGGCAACAGCTTTCTGAAAACCCGCCCTGCGGGTCATCATTGTGACAAGACCTGAATATTCCTGATCATAGCCAGGGTACAACACCCGGTGTTTCTCAAGGATACGCAAAGTTTCATCAGCAAACTGGCCAAATTTGCGAAAGGTCGTGTTGCCCCCATGCACCCGCCAAAGGGTCAGAGGCTCATCCACAAAGTCCAGCTCCCAGTCGTGG
Source organism: Desulfovibrio desulfuricans DSM 642 (assembly GCF_000420465.1). Taxonomy (NCBI): domain Bacteria; kingdom Pseudomonadati; phylum Thermodesulfobacteriota; class Desulfovibrionia; order Desulfovibrionales; family Desulfovibrionaceae; genus Desulfovibrio; species Desulfovibrio desulfuricans. Next base: position 164,208 of record NZ_ATUZ01000014.1, read on the forward strand.
GCAATGCGGTAAAAAACATCGGCCTCCTCGCACACGTTGAGGCTCTGGTCAAACCACCCCCCGTTGCGCCCTTCACCCGATGGTGTTTTATCGGGCGAAAGGCTTGCCAGCGCCTCGCGGCTGACCATGGCCGACGACATGGAAATCCACTGGCGTTCCATCAATGCGGCAAAGGCCATGCCCCGCGCAGGGGACGTTTCGGCAAAAAGCCTCTTGAACACACGCTTGCCGTCAAAAATTTCCGTGTCCGTGCACACCAGACCCACACGCGGATTGGCTTCAAACAGGGCCACCTGGCGTTCCAGCTTGGTAGGCCGCCACACGTCATCGCAGTCAAGAAAGGCCAGATACCGCCCACGGGCCTGCGCCAGGGCCAGATTGCGCCCCTCGCCCAGAGGCACAATGCTCTCTCCCCGGAAGTAGCGCACCTTTTCGCCATAGCTTTTGGCAATGGCGGGGCTTTCGTCCGTTGAGCAGTTGTCCCAGAAAACAACCTCAAAATCCGTGAATGTCTGGGCCATGAGGCTGTCCATGGCTTCGCGCAGATCGCGGGAACTGTTCAGGCAATTCATGATGACCGAAACTGCGGGGGCGTTCATGCTTTATCCTCATTGCGCGCGGTGGGGGGGGTGGATGTCTGTTGCGCCGGGCTTTGCCCTGCCCCGGCGGCAGCGAATGAAGCCTGCGTTCTGAATACCCAGACCTTGCACAGCGCATAAACCATGAGAGGCACGGTCAGAACAGCAACGGGCATGGCCCAGGCATAAGGAATTCCAAGCCGCACCAGCAGCCAGACAATGGCCGAATTGCAGCACAGACCCACAGCCTGGGTAGCCGCAAAGCGCGGCAGCATGGTGCGGTGGCTGGCAATGCCTGCGGCGGAATCCGCGGCGCGGAACGTCCACAGGCATTGCCCAAGATAGGAAACAATAAAACTGAGCGTATAGGCCAGGGCGTTGCCCGCCAGCGTGGGCAAACCTGCCACGTTGACGAACAACAGCCCCAGCAGAAAGTAGCTTACGGAAGCCGCGCCGCCCACAATGCCAAAGCGCACCCAGCGCCGGGCCAAAAGCCCGCGCACCAGATCCACCAGCCATCTGAAGCCCGGCACAGCCTGCCAGCCGCTAACCACGGCAAATCTCCTGCGCACTGGCGAGCGCTACTTGAGTGCGGCAACAAGCGCGTCGCACACGCTCTCCACATCTTCGGCGCTGAGGCCGGGGTGCAGGGGCAGGGTCACAAGTTCGCCATAGAGCTGTTCCGTCACGGGCAGCGACTCCGCGCCCCCGCCAAAGCAGCTAAGCAGGTGGTTGGGTTTGTAATGCACGCCGGTGGGGATATCGCGTGCCGCCATAAATTCCTTAACGGCATCTTTGCGGCCACCCAACACACGCACGGGCATGATATGGCGCACCACAAAGTCCTGCGGATCAGTGGCCAGCAGGGCAAGGCCCTCCACGTTGGCGAGGCGCTGTTCATAAATGGCTGTAAGCATTCGGCGTGCCGGAATAAATTCCGATTCAAGCCGCCCAAGCTGTACCCGCCCGATGGCGGCCATGATATTGCTCATGTGATAGCGCCAGCCCTGACGGGTCACATCGGGATCCCACGAACGCGCCCCGGCAAACCGCTGTTTTGCATCGTTGGCTACAGAAAGCAGCCGGGCGTCAGAGGCCAGATTTCCGGCGGCCTCATCAAAGGCCACCAGGCAGCCGCCCTCACCGCAGGTGATATTCTTGATGCCGTCAAAGCTGAAGCAGACCATGTCGCCAAAGCTGCCGATCATGCGTCCCCTGCTTTTGCAGCCAAAGGCGTGGGCGGCGTCTTCCACCACGCGCAAGCCCTTTGCACGGGCAAAATCGTATATGGCGTCAATATGCCAGGGATTGCTGGCATAGTGCACGGGCATGATGGCAATGGTGCGGGGGGTCAGGCGGCGTTCGGCATCGGCAAGGTCGATGGTGCCGGTTTCGGGCAGCACGTCGCAGGCCACAGGCTTGCAGCCCGCGGCGGTAATGGCCTGAAAAGACGCCACAAAGGTAAGGGAAGGAACCAGAACTTCCGGCTTGCCGTCTACGCGGCACTGGGCGGCAACGCCATCCACAGCCAGATGCAGGGCCGCAGTACCTGTATTTACGGAAATAACCTGACTGGGCTTAACGCCGAGGTAGCGGGCGACTTCTTCTTCAAAAAGACGCACTTCGTTGCCCATGCCGAGGTAGCCGTCTTCAGTAATAACACGGCTTACGGCGCGGGCTTCAGCTTCACCCACAATGGAGCGGGAAAGACGCATGGACATAAGGCCTCCTGCTGCGGCGGCATAACCGTAGCGGCTGTGCCGCTCCGGCTGGCGAAGGCTTCAGGCTGCGCGTCGTTCACTCAAAACACCGCAGGACGCCGGGCTTTAAAAAGTCCGCCGTCCGCACGGAATCAGTAGTGCGCGCCTGGCCGCCATGCTAACCCGCATCGGCGTTCATGTCGCTCAATAACGTGTCGAGGTCAAGCAGAATGAGCAGGCGGTCTTCAAGCTTGCCCACGCCCCGGATATACTCGGAGCCGATACCGCAAACCACCGGTGGCGCGGGCTCCACAGTGGAGGCGGGAATGCGCAGCACTTCGGACACGCCGTCCACCAGAAAACCCACTATCTTCTGGTTAAATTCCATTACAACAATGCGCGTGTTGCCATCGTGCTCCAGGGCGGGCATGCTGAAGCGCGTACGCATGTTGACGACCGGAATAACCTTGCCGCGCAGATTGATGACGCCTTCAATAAAGGCTGCGGCATGGGGTACCATGGTGATCTGCATGAGACGGATGATTTCCTGAACGGAAAGGATGTCCACCCCGAACTCTTCTTCGCCAATGCGGAACGTCACCAGTTGGAGCAGATCGCCCTCATGTTCCTGCCCGGAACCTTGCAGCACGTCCTGCCTAGTCGCCTGCGCCGCGTCCATTGTATCCGTCATGGGATGGCCTCCATGGTATAAGCGGGCGTTTTCCGCCCATGAATCGCCGCTTTTGCGGCAATCCGTCATATGCAATCCGCTGCAATCTGCGCCGGGATCGACCCCGCTAACTGGAGCGTTCAGGCCCCGGTTTCAACCTTATCGGACAGAGCTGAGAATACTTCAGAGTGGGTGACAAAAACAATACTTTCGGGCCGGGTTACGCCCAGCTTTCCACCAGTGTGCGTTCCTGGGGATTCAGGTATTCCATCCAGATTCCCCGCATGTAGTCATAGTGATTGATGCACAGGTCAGGCAGGTTGGTTCGTTTATATGCCCATGGCTTGGGGCCGTGAAAATGCACTATCCGCGCTTCATCCCTGCATTCCTCTCTATAGGGGGGGCTGTTCCAGCAATCATCCAGCCGCGTAATGCGCTTGCCAAAAAAATAATTCACCAGCGACTGATCAAGGTTGCCGATACGCGATTCGTTTTCCCGGCAAAAAGCCATGAAGTGTCCTATCAGGTCGCGCTTGCGCAGCCGCTCAAGATTGAACAGCGCCACTCCGCTGGAATATGTCCAGATGGGAAAAGGCATGGGGACGGTATACCGTTCGCCCCTGTATTCATAAAAAAGCTGCTGGTGCTGGTGATAAAATGGAGCTGTGTATTCCCTTGCCATACCCACGTAGGGCGGATGTTGTGCAAAAAGTTCGTCCAGAGGACGATAAAAAAGCACATCCGTATCGCAGTAAAGCACACGGTCGTCCTGGGCAAGCTCGGGCACAAGGGCCAGCTCAAGCTTGAGAAAGCATCCGGCGCAGGCCTGTCCCAGAGGCGTGAAACCGCTTGGGTCAAGGCGCGGCGTATAGCGCGCAACAGGGATATTTTCCGCAGCAAGTTCTGCCAGCAAGGCCGCATCATTTCCGGCGTAGACGCAGAGGCAGGGGGCGTCCTTGCCCTGAACTGCGCGCAACGACCGCACCGCCACCTTGAGCAGGGTCAGGTACTTGATCTTGTCGTCAAGGCAAAAAACGGTCTTCACAGGCTTTCTCCGCGCAAACGCCGTTGCAGGGCTGCCGCCTGACCCTGGAGTGCCGCATTGTCAAAGTCTTTTACCGAGGCAAGAATGGCGGTCAGATCTTCTGCATAAGGGGTGCCGTTCACAAGAGGCATAAACCGTTCAAGGGCGCTTTCCGCATTGCCCCAGTCCGTTTCCGTCAGTTCGGGCAGTTCGGCAAGCAGAGCCAGCAGGTTGTCCCGGTGCTCCCCTTCCAGGTGCATGGTGCCAGCTGTGGCCATGCTCCCATCGCCTTCAAGACAGCGCACACGCAGCAGCACCTCGTTCATGCACGCTTCAAACTCGTCCATCAGTTCTTCGCTCGGCGGAATAAGGGGCAAAGAGTTTTCCATGTGCCGCGTAAGGCGGCATACCCGCTCCACACCAAGGTTGGCGGCAACGCCCTTAACTGTATGCGCCAGACGGGCCGCGCCACGCAGATCGCCGCAGGCAAGCAGCCCGCGCAGCTCTCTGGCGCTTTCGCCGTAGTGATCCACAAAACGCAGCAGCAGTTCACGGTACAATTCGCGGTTGCCGCCTACGGTTGCAAGGCCAGCCTCCACATTGACCGCCTGCCCCTCCGGCACTGAAGAGGCTTGGGCAGGATCGCGCATAACGTCCAGCGAAAGCCGTTCCTCGCCCTCCTGAACACGGTTTTCCCCGTCTGCTGCGGCAGAAATAACATCCGGGCCAACATCCGCGGCCAGCGGATTGGACTGCAATCCGCCCGGAAGCCACGTTTGAAGAGCGGCATACAGGGCGGCAGGATCAACCGGCTTGGTGAGATAGTCGTTCATGCCCACGTTCTTGCCTTCCAGACGGGAAGCGGCATCGGCATGGGCAGTCATGGCAAGAATGGGCAGGCCCGCAGGTGAAAAACCCAGCGCGCGGATTCGCATGGTGGCTTGAAGGCCGTCCATTACGGGCATCTGCACATCCATGAGCACAAGGTCAATGCCGCCGCCGCGCACTTCTTCAACAGCCGCAAGACCGTTGGAGGCCACACGCACGTCAAGCCCGGCCTGGGTCAGCAGCTCGCTGGCGATCTGGGCGTTGATATCATTATCTTCCACCACAAGCACCGTACGGTGCGACGTGGTCGCAACGCCAAGGGCACTGTCCACAACGGCGGCGGCTTCTTCCTGCGCAGAGGTTGTTTCCGTAATGGCTTCGCCCTGTTGGACCCAGCCGAAGCCCAATTCAAAGAAAAAGCGGCTCCCCTTGCCGGGTGCGCTTGCCACAGAAAGCTCGCCGCCCATGAGGTTGACCAGTTGCCGGGCCAGCGCAAGCCCAAGGCCAAGGCCGCTGTTTGATCGCGTCAGCGACTCATCGCCCAGAGCAAAGGGCTCAAAAAGCTTGTCCTTAAGAACAGCATCCATGCCGGGGCCGCTGTCGGCCACCACAAAGAGCAGACGGCATCCGCCATCTTCCAGACCGCCGTGGGCAAGCTGCACACTGCATTCTACGGAGCCAGTGCGGGTATACTTGACCGCATTGTCCAGCAGGATGCGCAACACTTCTTCCAGATGCCGTTCGTCACCTTCCACAACCACCGGCACAGCCGGATCAAGTGTAAACATTAGCTCCAACTGTTTTTCAAGGGCGCTGCCCGCCACGCTTTGCCGCAACAGCTCCAGCAGGCGGGGCAACTGAAATGCCCGGTTTTCCCGGCGCAGCAAGCCCTCGTTTGCACTTGAAAAATCAAGAATCCTGTTGACCATGTCCAGCAGCAGGCTGCCCGACTTGTTGATCTGGGATAGATAATCGCGCTGCACGCCACTGAGGCCCGCTTGCAGGCTTAGATAGCTCATGCCGATGATGGCATTGAGGGGCGTGCGGATTTCGTGGCTCATACGGCGTAAAAAATCTTCCTGCACGTGTGAGGCCCTTTGGGCGAGTTCCAGTGACGACAAGGCCTGTGCACGGGCAAGCACGGCCTGCTGCTTGCTTTTGCGAGCACGCCTTTCGGCTTCTTTCAGTTCGCGGATACGGGAGAACAGCGTTCCCTTCATGCGTTGCAGGGAGGCGAACATGACGGCCAGTTCATCCCGGTACTTGAGCTTCAAGGGTTCGGGATCCTCGCCCGCCGCCACGTCTTCCGCATACTGGCTGACCTCGCCCAGCGGCTTGGCGACCCTCTTCTGGAAAATATAGATATTGGCAACCGCGCTGGCCCCCAGGGCCAGCAAGGCAAAAAACATGGCCCAGACCATCTGGATAAGCGGAGACTCCTGCTTGCTCACCTGCTCCAGAAAGCTGCGGTACTGCACTTCGCGCAGAGCCTGCGCGCTGAAAAGAACCTGCTGCGCTTCACTGTCCAGATTGACCCTGTCCACCCAGCTCTGCGCGCCTTTCAGATCAAGCCCGTCCCTGTCCCACAGGGGCGGCCCGCTATTGCCCACAGCCATGTTCACGGCGGTATCAAGCAGACTGTCGAGGTGCCTGCGCTGGGCAAGAAGCGTCTGAACCTGCCCTTGCAGACTTCCCGTCACATTGAGATTGCGGGCAATATGCTCAAAGGTTCCCTCGTGCCCGGCGGCGTCCTGCGTCTCGTGGACGCGATCCTGATTCAGCATCTGCCACTTGGCATAACGCTCTGGATTGCCCGTAAAAATAAAGGCGTGGGCTTCTTCGTAACTCTGGCGGGTATTGGTTTCCACATCCACCAGGAGGGAATCAAGCCTGTAATAGTTTTCGATTACCCTCCGGCCCTCATTCAGGCCACGCCCCAGAGAGACCAGGCAAAGCCCAAGCAGAAGAAGAAGCAGCAACTGCGCGAGGTTGGAAGTTTTGATGATGGTTCTGATGCTCATGCTTCTTGCTCCCGCAGGCAGCGGACAGTGCCTTTCGTCAAGCTTGAACCCGGACAGGCAGGCACCCCCGTGCGATTGCCGGATGGCCTCATACCTTGAAGTATTGGCATTCTTACCATAGGCTGCCGCAAAAATCATCCGCGACCATTCTGGAGAAACTGAAAATCCTCATGTCCCCCACCGCCCGGAATTTATTGCCTCACGCGGCCTTGCTGACAGCCATGGCCTTTTGGGGCTCCACCTTTGTCGTGCTGCGCATCGCCCTGACAGCCCTGACCCCCCTGCAAACCATGGCCGGGCGCATGCTTGTGGCCTGCATTGTTTTTTTGCCCCTGTGGCCGCGCCTCTGGCGCGAACTCAAGGAACACGGCAATCTGGGAACGCTGACGCTCATGGCCCTGTGCGAACCCTGCCTCTTTTTTCTGTTTGAAACCCATGCGCTGCGCCTGACCACGGCTTCGCAGGCGGGCATGATAACATCCCTGCTGCCGCTTCTGGTGGCGGCAGCAGCCTTTGTCGCCCTGCGCGAACACGCGGGCCTGCGTATGTGGCTGGGTTTTTTGCTGGCTGTTTGCGGCGTCACGTGGCTCACCCTTGCCGCGGTTCCGGACGAAAAAGCAGCCAATCCCCTGATGGGCAACATTCTTGAGGGTATCGCCATGTGCTGCGCCGCCGGATATACCGTGCTGGCCCGCCACCTTTCAACAGTGTACAGCGCCCTGTGCATCACCGCTGTTCAGGCCTTTGTGGGCATGATCTTTTTTTGTCTGCTGGCTCTTGTGGTGCCGGAATCAGATACGCTCATCAGCCTTGGCAGGGATTTTCCAGCCTGGGTTCCATGGGCCTGCGTGTTCTATCTGGGCGGCATTGTGACCTTTGCAGGATACGGCCTGTACAATTTTGGCGTTAAGCGCCTTTCTGCTGGTCGCGCCGCCGCCTACACCAATCTCATACCTGTTTTTGCCCTGCTCTTCGGCGTCGCCCTGCTGGGCGAGAAGCTCCCCCCAGCGCAATATGGCGGGGCCTTGCTTATCGTGCTTGGCGTACTGCTGAGCCAATGGCGGGGAATAAGCCGCAACGCCCTGGCCCAAAAACCGACAGTATGATTTTTTCTGCTCAAGCCTGTTGCAGCAAGTTGAGTATGGCTGGCATGTCCAGCGCTGCTTCCACAGCATCGGCCAGCCTGTCCAGCTCAGGGCCGAGACTGTAGGCTGTCTCCTGCGCTGGCGGCAAACCAGCCTCACGCCGCAGGCGGCGCAAAAATGCATGGCGAAAGGAATCCTCGTCAAAAAGGCCGTGCAGATAACTGCCCCACACGCGGGCGTAACCCCGCGCATCGCACCGGCCCCAGCCCAGGGCGCTCCCCCCGGAGTCGGTCATCACAACCCGCATGACGGCAGACGCGGCATCGCCCGTGGCTGGTTCGCCAGCTATATCCGGCAATCCTCCGTGCAGGGAGGAGGTCTCGCCGTGATGGATTTCATAGCCTGTCACGGTCTGGCGTTCTGCCCCGGTCACACAGGCATCCGCCCATCCGGCGGTGCGACACAGGCGTTTGGCAGCCAGCAGCCTTGTACTGAGAGGCAGCAGGCCAAGCCCCGGCTCGCATCCGCCTTCTTCAATCAGCAGAGGGTCGGCTATTTCGGCTCCAAGCATCTGCAATCCCCCACAGATGCCCACCAGTGCGCCAGTGCCGCGCTCCAGGCACTGACGGGCAAATTCCTGAACCAGCCCGGCCAGTCCGGTGCTCCGCAAAAAGCGCAGATCACCCACGGTATTGCGGCTGCCCGGCAAAATGACCACATGCGGTGCGCCCCACTGATCCGCATGGCGCACAATGCGCACCTGCACCCCCGGTTCGTCCCGCAGGGCGTCAAGATCCGTGGCATTACTCAAATGCGGCAGATCGGGCACCACAATATCCAGCAAGCCTGGCCCGCCAGAATTTTGCCCCATGCGCAGGCCAGGGGTCAGACCTTCCTTGAAACTTACGGAGTCCTCTTCGGGCAGGCGCAGGTTTTCCAGCATGGGCACAACCCCCCAAAAGGGTTTGCCCGTGCGTTTCTGGAGCATGGCCAGGGCGGGATCCAGCAGGCTGGCGTCGCCCCGGAACTTGTTGAGAATAAAGCCCCCTATCCGCCCCCTTTCGGCGCGGGTGAGCAGAGCCATGGTGCCCGCCAGGGCCGCAAAGGCCCCGCCGCGGTCGATATCCGCCACCAGGGCCACATACGCCCCGGCATAACGGGCCATGCGCATATTTACAATGTCGTGGGCCTTGAGGTTGATCTCGGCCGGGCTGCCCGCCCCTTCAAGCACCATCACGTCCATATCTGCGGCCAGACTCCGGTAGGCGCGGCGCACGGTATTCCAAGCTTCCGGCTTATAGGCGAGATACTCGCCCACGCGCATGTGGCCCACGGCTTCGCCCAGTACAATAACCTGAGAACCCACGTTGGACGTGGGCTTGAGCAGCACGGGGTTCATGCGCACGTCTGGCGCGAGGCCGCAGGCGGCGGCCTGCAAGACCTGAGCGCGGCCCATTTCCTTGCCGTCGCTGGTTACAAAGGAATTGAGCGCCATGTTCTGCGCCTTGAAAGGTGCAACACGCAGCCCCCTGCGGGCCAGCAGACGGCATACGGCCGCCGTAATCAGGCTTTTGCCCGCGTTTGAGCATGTCCCCTGAATCATGAGAGCCGGAGGCAAAGAGCGCCCCGTCCCCGATTGCGCCGTATGAACCGATCTGGCCGCCATGCGTGGTAATCCTCCCTGCACTTGCGGCAATGTCCGTTCAGTGCTGTGTCTTTTTATGATATCTTTCCGGCAATATATGGATTGCGGGAAACTACCGCAACCGATACGCCCGTGCAGGCCGCCAAGGTACAGAGTCTGCCTGCACAGAACGTTCTTCGCCTTGCACTGCTTGCCAGCTTTTCGTATAAAAGAAATGGTGGTCATACAATTACCCGCCGCAGCCCTGAAGGGCACGGCGGTTTACGCGGCCGCCAGGGCCGCAAATACCTGCGGAGTTTCAATGAAGCGTGTATTTTTATGGATTCTGGGTGGCGCCACGGTTCTGGCAGTGGCGGCGGCTGTCCTGCTCAGCAGGGTTGACGCTGGCTTTGTGGTGCGGCAGATAGCTGATGCCACGGCCAAAGCCACTGGGCAGCCTTTAACGTTTGACAGCCCGCCCGGAATTTCCTTTTTCCCCCCCGGCGTCAATTTTGGACAGGCGCACTGGGGCAGCGCCAGCGATGGGCAGGGCGTGGTCATCTCCGTCAAAAGCGGCATGGCCCAACTGGAGCTGAGCCCCCTGCTTACGGGCAATGTTGTCGTGCGTGAAGTACGGCTGAACAGCCCCGTGCTTGAAGTCCGCGAAGGCAAGGCCGTTGCCGCTGCCAAACCGGACGCGGAAAAACCCGCCGTTGAAACCAAACCTGCCGCTGCGACCCCGCCAGCCCTTCCCATTGAGCTGAAACGCCTTGTACTGCGTCAAGGTGTTGCGACCTACACAACCGCAAATGGCAAAACACTGCGCGTTGATGATGTAAACTTTTCTGTAGAAAATCTGCGCACCGGGCAAGAAGCCGTGGTGCAGTGCGACTTTGCCTTTATTTTTGGCGACAACACCGCCGAGCCTGCTGCCCCCGCCGCCAAATCTGGCGCAAACAACATCTCGGGCACGCTGGCATTTTCTTCCCGCCTGCGCTACGCCCCGCCTCAGCTGCTTTTCCGGCAGACTGCGCTGACTGTCACACCGCTCACCGGAGCGCTGCCCAAGGAAGCCGGGCCGTTGCAGTTCACCTGTGAAGGGTCGTTGCGGCTGAGCGATCTGCACCTCCAGTTGAGCAAGGCCTTGCTCAATACGCCCCAGGCGCGGGTGAGCGCATCCGGCGAAGGCGGGCTGGCTCCTCTGGCGTTCAACGGCGCTCTTGAGATGGAAGGCTCGCCCCACAAACTTGCCGCGCTGGCAGGCCACAAACTGGCGACTCCCCCAGCCAAGGACGATCTGCGTTTCAGAACAATGGTGCGCTATACCGCCAATGCCCTGAATCTCAGCCAGATGCTTCTGCAACTTGACGATCTTTCCTTGCGCGGCGGTCTGCGCCTTGACCTGCCCGAAAACGCCCCCATGCTTGTGACTGCTGACGTGCAGACCGGTATGCTCAATCTTGATCCTTATTTGCCCCAGGCAGAACCCGGCAAAAATGCGACGGAAACCAAGCCTGCGGGGCACGACGGAGCATCGGCCAGCGGCAAGCGAGCCAAGCCGGATGCGGAAGCGGCACGGCGCATGCCGGGGCTGGACATCCGCGCCAAGGTGGCTGGCATTACCAAGGGCGGATTGCAGGTAAAAGACATTGCGCTGGCCATCAAGGGAGAAAAAGGACGCTACGCCCTGACCTCCTTAACCGCCAGCCTTGGCAGCGGCGGGCTTATCAAGTCCACCGGCAACATGGATATGGCGACTGAAACTTGCGCTCTCAAGGCGCAAGCCGCCGATGTGGAGCTTGGCCCGCTGCTGGTTGCCCTTGGGAAGGGCAGGCAGGCCGACGGGCAGGCCTCGCTGGATGCGGATATGACCATGAGGTGCGCGGACGCCAACGATATTCGCCAGACTCTTGGCGGACGCGGGCAGCTTGAGATACGCCGCCTGCATGTTCCGGCCATGGCAGAGCTTTCCAAGAGCATCCCTTCGCTCACCGGCAAGGGCGGGCCGCTGCCCGACCGCTTTGATCTGGCCCGTGCGCCCTTTACCGCCCGCGATGGCGAAATCAACGCAAGCCCCATCACCGTTACTTCCGCCACTCTCAACGCTGCGGGCAAGGCGCGCATCAGTCTGCCCAAACAGTATCTGGAGGCGGCCCTGGACATCAAAACCATGGGGCTGACGATTCCTGTGACGGCCAAGGGGCCTTTGAGTGACATTTCGTACGGTGTTGACCCGCGTTTTGCCCTTGATATGGCAAAAAATCTGCCGGGCACATTGCTGAAAACGGGCAAGGAAGCCGGAAGCACCACCAAGGACGCGGCAAAGGGCGCCGAAGGGCTGGTTCGCGGCATTCTGGGCCGCTAACAGGCATGGCGACGGCCCGGACAAAGATACGTGCGAAGGGCAAATGGCAAGGCAAACAGCTCCGATTCACGGATAAAGGTATTTTGCCTGGGGCTTGCCTTTTCGGCGTCATGGGCTAAAGCTATTAGCATCACGGGCGTTAAGCATTAAAGAAGGCCTGAACGCGCTGTAAGGGCGCGATTGGTGAGCGGAGTGGTCAAAATTCCGCCAGCCAGGCAACACACGAGCTTTACGGGTTTTCTTTGCCCAGTAAGGCATAGAGCGAACAGGCGGCAGTATGTACTTACTTATAGGACTGGTCATTGTTGCGGCTTCAGTCGGCACGGGCTACACCATGGCTCACGGCGACTGGGGCGTTCTTTTTCAGCCCGCCGAGTTCATCATTATTTTGGGTTGCGGCCTTGGGGCTTTTTTTGGTTCGCAGACCAAGTACACCTTTGGCTTGGTTGTCAAAAGCCTCAAACACCTGTTTGCCGACCCAGGTTCCAGCAAAAATCATTACCTTGAGACCCTCGCCCTGCTGTATGCGCTCTTTTCCAAAATGCACCGCGAGGGCGTAATCAGTATTGAAAGCGACGTTGAAAAACCCGAATCCAGCCCAATTTTCAGCAAATATCCCAATATTTCCAAAGATGCCGTGCTGGTGAACTTTGTGGGCGACACGCTGCGCGTGTACCTGACCACCGGCGACCCCGCAGATATCGACAGCCTCATGGATGTGGATATCGAGACCATGCGCGAAGAAGGTATTTTGCCCGCCCACGCCGTGTCGCACATGGCCGAATCGCTGCCGGGCATGGGTATTGTGGCCTGCGTGCTGGGCGTGGTTTTGGCCATGGGCAAAATCAACGAACCGCCGGAAGTTCTTGGCCACTACATCGCAGCAGCACTTGTCGGCACGTTTTTTGGTATTCTTGCCTGCTACGGCCTCTTTGGCCCCATGGGCGCAAAGCTTGAAAACTACGTGGCCGAAGAACATTTTTATTTTAACGCCATCAAGGAAGCCGTGGCTGCCGCCATTCGCGGATCAACTCCGCTGATCGCCGTGGAATATGGGCGCAGGGCCATACCTTACCCCTTCCGTCCCTCGTTTGCCGAAATGGAAGAGCGGCTCAAGAGCGGCTAAGCCGGGGCAAACGGGCTGGCCCCCTCCTAACTGGGGAGTGCGGACGCAGATATTTTGCCCTTCTGTAAAAACCTGCTATGGTTTGCACATCAAGGGCGCGGACGGCTGATTTTTATGCCGTCAGCAAAAGCGTAAGGCCCGGAGCAGATTACTACGAAGGAGAAAGCCTATGGGCGGCGGCGCATGGAAAGTGGCGTATGCCGACTTTGTTACGGCCATGATGGCCTTCTTCCTTCTGTTGTGGATCCTCAGCATGGTGCCGCCCGACACCAAGGCGGGTCTCGCCGCGTACTTCAGCGGCGAGCGCAATTTCGACTCCAGCTCCACATCTCCCATATCAAACAATCCGTTCATCCAGAACACGGATAAAATTGATGCGCGCGACCTCAAAATCAACGAGGTTGAAAAGTCGCACTACGCCATTGCGCAAAAAATCAAGCAGATGCTCATGGCAGATGCCGTGCCGCAAAATTCCTCGGGCATCAGCGCGGATGACGTGGGCGTGCAGTTGCGCGTCAATTCGGACGTCATGTTCCGGCCCGGCAGCGTTGACCTGCTGCCCGAAGGCACCAAGGTGCTGGAAGCGGTGCTGAAACTCATGAACGAGTACAATCTTTACCTTGTGGTGCGCGGGCACGCTGACTCCACCGAGGCCAGACCGCCATATGCCTCCGCGTGGGAGCTTTCCGGAGCGCGCGCATCGGCCATGGTGCATTTTCTTGCCGAAAAGGGCATCAAGCCCACGCGCATGCGCGCTGTGAGTTACGGCGATACGCGCCCCCTCAAGCCGGGCATTGACGAACAGAGCCGCGCCATGAACCGGCGGGGGGAATTTTTCTTCCATCGCCCAGAGGTCATGTCGTACAGCGTTGTGTACTAACCCCACATTCAGCCAGCAAGTTGCAACAGAAACGGCCCCGGTGAAAATACACAAGGGCCGTTTCTCTATTTCACTGACGGGGATGCTTTTGGGCATCCCGGCCTGAGCTATATCTTACGTACTTCCGTGTACCAGGCGGCAGCCTCTTCAAGCAGCTTGCCCGTGCGGGCCGCCAATGCCTGAGGATCCTTGAGGTAGCCGTCCAGCAGCAGGCTGGCGTCAAACAGGCAGCCAGTCATGTCGGCCAGAATCCTGTCGTCCGCGTCAGCCTTGAACATGCGCAGCATGCTGCGCAGCAGCGGATGATCGCGGTTGACCTCCAGCACCTTCACGGGGATGGAATCATCCTTCTGCATGACCTTGAGCAGCTTTTCCATGGAGGACGACAGGCCGCCATCGGGCGAAACCAGCACTGCGGGGCTGTCTGCCAGACGGTGAGAAACACGCACGTCCGTCACTTTGTCACCCAGGATTTCCTTCATCTTGCCAAGCAGGGCGTCAAAACTTGCCGAATCATCGTCAGAAAGCGGCGCTGCGGCTTCGTGTTCCGGCTGCTCCTTGTCGGTAAAGTCTTTCAGGGCGTCATCCGCCGCTGTTTCCACCGACTTGAATTCCCAGTCCTTGTATTTGGCAAGGCCGTCCATGACAAATTCATCCACAGGCTCATACAGCCACAGCACTTCAATGCCCTTGCGGCGGAAGCGCTCCATGTGCGGATTGAGCCGGGCGGCCTCACGGTTGGGCGCTGCCACATACCAGATGGTCTTTTGCCCTTCTGGAGCGCGGGCCATGTATTCATCAAGGCTGGTGAGGGCCTCCGCATCCGCAAGGGACGAGGAATTAAAACGCAGCAATGCGCTGATGCGTTCGCGGTTGGCATAGTCGTGGTAACCCAGCTTGAAAACCTTGCCGTGCAGCTTCCAGAAGCGGCTGTATTTTTCCGCATCGTCCTTTGCCAGCTTTTCAAGATGGTTCAGGGTCTGTTTGACCAGCACCTGATTGATCTTGCGCAGCACCACATTTTCCTGAAGCGTCTCGCGCGAGATGTTCAGGGGCAGGTCTTCCGTATCGACCACGCCTTTGAGGAAGGCCAGATATTCAGGCACCAGCTCTTTGTTGCGGTGCTGGATGAGCACACGGCGGGCATACAGATCAAGCCCCCAGAATTCGCGGTCGGCACCAAAAAAATCCTGCGCCGAATCGGGCGTGAACAGAAGGGCATTAAACTGCACAGGCGCATCCACAGAAAGATGCAGGGTGTCCAACGGCTCCCTGGCGTCATAGGTCAGGGCTTTGTAAAAGGAATCGTACTGTTCCTTGGTGACCGAAAACTTTGGCTCGCGCCACAGCGCAGGCTGGGTGTTGACCCGTTCGCCGTCCACGAGGACAGGGAAGGGAACAAAGGCCGAATGCTTGCGGATAACCGACTCAACGCGGAACTTCTCTGCAAATTCTGCGGCATCGTCCTTGAGCCATGCCTTGATGACCGTTCCGCGAGCGGGTTCATCCCCGGTTGCGGGTTCAACGGTAAAGGTGCCAAGCCCATCACTGACCCACACGCTGGCCTCGGCATCATCGCCAAAAGCCGGACGCGAAGTGACCTCCACCTTGCTGGCCACCATAAAGACGGAATAAAAGCCCACGCCAAAACGGCCGATAATGTTGGCGGCATCAGCAGGACCGGAGGTTTCTCCCTCCTCCCCGGCTTCGGCCTTTGCCGCGTCGCTGCCGGCATTTTCAGCCGCAATATCGGCCAAAAACTGCTCGGAGCCGGATCTGGCAATGGTGCCAAGGTTTTCAGCCAGCTCTTCTGCGGTCATGCCAACGCCGGTATCTGCAATGGTCAGAACCTTGGAGTCCTTGTCCAGGCTGATGCGGATTTCAAGGGGGATATCAGCAAGACGGGGGCTTTCGCCCCTGCTCATGCGATAGCGCAATTTATCCAACGCGTCCGAGGCGTTGGAAACAAGTTCCCTCAAAAAAATTTCGCGATTTGTATAGAGCGAATTGGTGAGGATATGCAGGACTTTGCGCACCTCAGCGCGGAATTGGCGGGAATTCTTACCAGCCTCTGCCATGACAAACCTCCTGAAAAAATATATAAATGAAAATAATATCCCCCACTGAAATTTCAAGGGGGATTTGCCAAATTTTACGGCATTTTTCCGCGCGGCAGTTGGCAACGCAGGGAAAGTCGCGCGTCCAGCACCCTGTAAAACAGGCTGACAGGCACGCTCGGACATTCCAATTCAATATTTCATATAAAAGGGGGATAAAACATCAAGCCCGCAGGATTCATACTCATACGGGCAAAATGATATTCGTAACTACTTGCCATTTGGTGGGAAAAAAGCTATCTCGCCTGAAGGATATTCAAGGAGGGCCTACATGGACGTTGTAATGCTTTCGCGTTTGCAATTCGCTGTGGCCGTTTTTTTCCATTTCATATTCGTACCGCTTACGCTCGGTCTTTCCGTCATTCTCGCCTGGATGGAAACCCGCTATGTGCGTACCGGTGACGAATTCTGGAAAAAACAAGCCAAATTTTGGGGAAAACTTTTTCTCATCAACTTTACCCTGGGCGTGGTGACGGGCATCACGCTTGAGTTCCAGTTCGGCACCAACTGGTCCCGCTACTCGGAATACGTGGGCGATATTTTTGGCTCCCTGCTGGCTATTGAAGCCACGGTGGCTTTTTTTCTGGAATCCACGTTCCTTGCAGTGTGGCACTTCGGCTGGAACCGCGTTGGCAAAAAAATGCATCTTGCCTCAATTTACATTGTGGCATTTGCGGGCAACCTTTCCGCCCTGTGGATCATTCTTGCCAACGGCTTTATGCAGAACCCGATGGGCTATACCATCAATGAGGCTGCTGGCCGAGCTGAGCTTGCCAACTTCTGGCAGGTGGTAACCAATGGCTACGCCTGGGGCATGTACGCGCATACGGTGCTTGCATCGTGGGCGCTGGGCGGCTTTTTTGTGCTGGGCGTTTCGGCCTGGCATTTGCTGCGCAAAAGCCAGGTGGACTTTTTCAGGGCATCTTTCAGGATGGCCGCGCCTTTCACCCTGATTCTTGTATTGCTGCTGGGCCTTTCTGGCGACCAGCAGGGCAAGACTGTTGCCCAGGTGCAGCCTGCCAAACTGGCCGCGCTGGAATCCCACTGGGAAACCGGGCGCAACGTGCCTTTCTATCTGCTGGCATGGCCTGACGAGGCCAATGAAGGAAACAAGGTTCAGGCCATTGGCATTCCCGGTCTGCTGAGCTGGATTGCCTACGGCGACACCAACGCTGAAGTGAAGGGCCTCAAGGACTTTGCCAAGGAAGACCGCCCCCCGGTTATGCCTACCTTCCTGAGCTTTCGCGGCATGATCGCCATGGCAGGCCTGTTTGTGCTGCTGGCCGTGGGCGCCTTCTTGCAACGCAAGAAGGACGACCCCTGCCCCCTGCTGCTCAAGGCGCTGGTGTGGAACATCCCCCTGCCCTACGTTGCCATCATGCTGGGTTGGGCCGTGGCCGAAATTGGCCGCCAGCCCTGGATTGTTTATGGTCTCATGCGCACTTCCGACGCGGTTTCGCCAGTTCCAGCCGAGAATGTCGCCATTTCGCTGGGTGCCTTCATAGTGGTGTATTCCCTGCTTGGCCTTCTGGACATTTACTTGCTGCGTAAATACGCCATCAAGGGCCCTGACGCCCAGGAGGTATAGCCATGTTGGAAACCATCTGGTTTGTGCTGTGGGCATTGTTGTGGGCCGTGTACTTTATTCTGGACGGTTTTGATCTGGGCCTTGGCGCGTTGCTGCCCTTTTTGGGCAAAAACGAGTCTGAGCGCCGCATCATGTACAATGCTGCCGGGCCCTTCTGGGACGGCAACGAAGTGTGGCTTATTTCCGCTGGCGGCGTGACCTTTGCGGCTTTCCCCAAGGCCTATGCGGTCATGTTCAGCGCGCTGTACGCTCCGCTGCTTCTGCTGCTGTTCGCCCTTATTTTCAGGGCTGTTTCCTTCGAGTTCCGCAACAAGGTGGAACACGACAGCTGGCGCGCCCTGTGGGACGGTGTGCACTTTCTTGCCAACCTTATCCCCTGCGTGCTTCTGGGCGTGGCTTTCGCCAATCTGTTCATGGGCATTCCCATTGACGCCAAGGGCGTGTACCACGGCAATCTGCTTGCCCTGCTGAGCATTTACGGCCTTGCGGGCGGCGTGTTCTTTTTGTGTATGTTCCTGCTGCACGGCTCCCTGTGGCTGGCCATCAAGAGCACAGGCAGCCTGCAAACCCGCGCAGTGGCATCGGCCACCTTCCTGTGGCCTGTCATGCTGTTGCTGCTGGTGGTTTTTCTGGTTCTCACCGCCATGTACACCAAGCTGTACGCAAACTTTCTGGCCATGCCTGTTCTGTTTGTTCTGCCCTTGCTGGCGCTGGCGGGCCTTGTGGGTGCGCGCGTCATGCTGGGTGCGGGCAAGCTGTGGCTGGCCTGGGGGTGCAGCGCCGTGTTCATTCTTGGCGTTACCTTCTTTGGCGTGGCGGGCATGTTCCCCGGCATGATCATATCTTCCATTGATCCTGCCGCCACGGTCACGGCCTTTAACGGCGCTTCCAGCCAGCTGACGCTCAAGATCATGCTGGGCGTGGCTCTGGTCATGGTGCCCATCGTGCTTGCGTACCAGTTCTGGCTCTACAAGACCTTCTCCGCCCCTGTGACGGACGAGGATCTCAAGGACGAGCACGCCTACTAAACCCAGGCTGTTCCCCCCTTCCAAAAGCAACACCCCGCATCGCCTGATGCGGGGTGTTTTCATTTAAAGCCAACGGTGCAGCTTGTCGTTAACTTCATCAACCGGGGGCTGCGAACATTGCCAGCAGGATTGCCTGCGCTGTTCAGCGTTGCACGGTTGCGGGAACAATTCTGCGTCATAAAAAGCCAGCACGGCGAATCAATTCCGCGTGCTGGCTTTCCCTGTAAAAAGGCTCTAATCGGTGGATTCCACCTCACGCACGCAGTAGCCCTGATGCCGGAGCGGCGTAAAGTAATTGGTGCCCCAGGTCACGGCCAGCACAAAGAGCGCGGCGAAAAGACCGATGGCAGGGCTCCACACCGGGCTTGCGGAAAGGGCCAGCCGCATGAGCAGGGTGCCTATGACAAAACCCGAATTACGGAATACCGCATGAAAGGCAGGCATATACCGCTGTGCGATGAGCACCATGGCGATATCTGCAAAAATCAGAACGGTATAGAGTGTTTCAAAAAACTTGAGGTCTTCGCCGGTTTTGACAAAATGCATGAAATCTCGGGAGCCGATGAACAAAAATATTACAAACAGGGCCAAGGCCAACATTTTTTTGCTCATGACGTAGCGCATGCGCAGATCTGCGGTGGCGATAAAATGCAGGTGCTGCCGGGCAATGCGCTTGTACATCCCAAGGCACATATACACGGCCAGAGCCCCTGCCCCGGAAACAGCGATGCTGATAACCGGCAGCAGGTCGTCAACCACGCTGACCGGCTCCGGCAAATGCGCCAGTTCTTTAAAGGCGTTGCGCAGCAGAATAAGGGTAAGTATCTCAAACTGCTTGCCCATGGATTGCGAAAGGGAACTTGGGATCGCCAGAATCAGGCTCATGACCTCAAGCCCCAGAATCAGGGTAAAGGCCAGATGGATGGCGTAAAAATGGCTGTGCGGCGTAATCGCGGCCAGCCACGGGGGCAGAATGCCCATGCGCTTGAGTTCCACCCCAAGCAGGGCGAGCAGATATACCCAGAGGATGCACAGGGCCACGCGGCGCTGGGTGGCCGCACGCTCCCAGGCTGAGTGCAGCCAGTCAAAAACATCCGTAATTGGCTGTAATTTTATGATAAACATGCGGATAACTCCATAGATGAATACCCGAAGGCCCAGAAAGGCCCCGTCTGGAAGAAGAATATCTACAGCTTGCCAAATGTCAAAGACTACTAATCCTGTTATGGCAGACGGAATCATGGGTAGCATGCGTGAGCCAATGCCCTGTGCACTTGCCTTCCATCAATATAGAACGTAGAGAAAAGGCTTCCCCCGCGTTGCAGACCTTCGGCTTGCCCGATGGGTTTGAACAGTGTCGGCGGCCTGCGGCCTGCCGAGAGCGCGAGTTTTTTCCAAACTGCCATGCCGCCCGACCCCGCATCACAACGGGCATCGGTTCGGCATGGTCGGCTATTGGGCGACTCGCCAATGCGCGGGAAAACAGGAGGTGGATTGAGCATGCCCCGCCTGTCTTCACGGATTTGACCGGCGGCAACGCCGCAAGAGCTTCATCGAGCTTTACGAGGTAGAACGTCATGCCCCACAAGGGTCCGCATATCTCCATTTCTCCCGACTATGTGGTGAACAGGATTCTGCGCATCAACATTGATGACTTTGCAGAATGGCCCGAATCTGTACGCAACCTGGCCATCGCCATAGCCGAAGAACTTTTTCTGGTGGCCTACAACCCCTTTATCAATGCGGAAACCGTGCGCACCAGCGTGCGCGAAAGCTATGACAAGGAATCGGTCTCCCTGGCGCACTATTACGCCACAGCCATCAGCGAAGGCCTCACCATGTTCTGGTCGGCCCACGAGGCCGAAACCGCCTTCCGCGCCAAGCTGGTGGACGCCCTGCACGGCGTTTTGCCCGATGAATGCATTCTGACCAATCCCGCCGCCATGGTGGAATCGGCAACAGACGCCACCGACTTGCGCATGGAACTGCCCCTGCTGGTGGTTGAACCGGACAATACCGAGCAGGTGGCCGAGCTTGTAAAGCTTGCCAACGACATGAAGTTTGCGCTCATTCCGCGCGGCGGCGGCTCCGGCATGACCGGCGGCGCTGTGCCCGCGCGCAAGCGCACGGTTATTGTCAGCCTTACGCGGCTGACGCGCATCGGGCCTGTTGACCTTGAAGCCATGACTGTAACCTGTCAGGCAGGGGCCATCACCCAGGCCGTCATCAACGCTGTGGATACCGCGGGCGCGCTGTTTTCCGTTGATCCGGCCTCCAAGCAGGCCTCGACCATCGGCGGCAACGTTTCTGAAAACGCGGGCGGCCCCAGCGCCTTTGAATATGGCACCACGCTGGATAACCTGTTGTGGTGGCGCATGGTCACGCCCACAGGTGAAATCATCACCGTTGAGCGTGAAAACCACCCCCGCCACAAGATCCTGCCTGACGAAACCGCCGTCTTTGTGGTCAAGGACGTAAGCGGCGGCGTGCGCAACGTGGTGCACCTGCGCGGCGACGAAATCCGTCTGCCGGGCCTTGGCAAGGACGTGACCAACAAGGTTTTGGGCGGCCTGCCGGGCATGCAGAAAGAAGGCGTGGACGGCATTATTACCGAAGCCTGCTTTATCGTTCACCCCAAGCCCAAGTACAGCCGAGTCATGGTGCTTGAATTCTTTGGCCGCTCCATGCACCCCGCCGCCATCGTGGTGCGCGAGCTGGTGGCCCTGCGCAACCGCATCCGGCAGGAAGGCGACTACGCCCACCTCTCGGCCATGGAAGAATTCAACGCCAAGTACGTGCAGGCCATTGAATACAAGCGCAAGTCCGAGAAATACGAGGGCTCGCCCATTTCGGTTATCATCCTGCAGGTGGATGGCGACGATCCCTACCTGCTCGACAAATGCGTGGGCGACATCGTGGGCGTTGTGGAACAGCAGGACAACGTGGACATCATCGTTGCCGCTGATGACAAGGAAGGCGAACGCTTCTGGGAAGACCGCCACAAGCTCTCGGCCATTGCCAAGCGCACCTCCGGCTTCAAGATGAACGAAGACGTGGTCATCCCCATGGACCGCATCCCCGACTTTGCGCTGTTCCTCGAGCAGATCAACCTGGAATGCACGGCGGCCTCCTACCGTTACGCCTTGCAGGAAGTGGGTCGTCTGCCGGGCTTCCCCATGGAAGACAAGGACTTTAACCGCGAGTTTTCGCAGGCCTCCAAGGCTGCCTCGGGCGATGTTGCCGCCACCGAAATTTCGGATATGGAACTGGCCGCCCGCTCAGAAGACTTTCTTGCCAAGCTCAAGGAAAAATACCCCCATCTTGCCAAAAAGATCGACAAAATCAGGGAATACATGGATGCCAGCCGCATTGTGGTTGCCAGCCACATGCACGCAGGCGACGGCAACTGCCATGTGAACATTCCCGTGAACTCCAACGATGCCCACATGCTTGAAGAAGCGGAAGAAACCGCAGCCCGCATCATGGCCGAATGTCAGGAAATGGGCGGCGAGGTTTCGGGCGAGCACGGCATAGGCATCACCAAAATCGCCTTTTTCGGCAAAGACAAGATGGACGCCCTGCGCGCTTTCAAGGAGCGCGTGGATCCCCGCGATGTGATGAATCCGGCCAAGCTGGTCTTTCGCGAACTGCCGGTGCGCCCCTTTACCTTCTCGTTCAACCGCCTGATCCGCGATATTCGCGAAAGCGGCCTGCCCGACAAGGAAAAGCTCATCAGCCTGCTCACCTCCATTCAGGTTTGCACACGTTGCGGCAAGTGCAAGCAGGTATGCTCCATGTGCTATCCCGAGCGCTCCATGCAGTACCACCCCCGCAACAAGAACATGGTGCTGGGCATGCTGCTGGAGGCCGTGTACTACAGCCAGGTCAACAAGGGCCGCATCGAGGAAAGCCTGCACAAGGCCCTGCGCGATATTGTGGAGCACTGCACCGCCTGTGGCCGCTGCATGGCCAACTGCCCGGTCAAGATTCCCTCGGGCGAGGTGGCCCTTACCCTGCGCGCCCTGCTGGAACACGAAGGCGCTGGCGGCCACCCCATCAAGGGACATGCCCTTGAGTGGCTCTCGCGCGATATTCAGCACCGTGTGCCCAAGGCGGCCAAAATGGCCTCGCTCGGGCAGAAGATGCAGAACAAGTTCCTTGGTTTTGTGCCAGAAATATGGAAGCGCCGTCTGAAAAGCCCGCTCTTTTCTGGTCGCGGCCCCAAGATGGGCTACACAAATCTGTATGAAACCCTCAAACTGCACAGGGGTTCCATTTTTGCGCCTGCCGAGCCAACGCCGGGCATGCCCTGCGTCTTGTACTTCCCCGGTTGCGGCGGCGCGCTGTTCTATGACCGCATCGGCGTTTCGTCCATCATGCTTCTGCTCAAGGCCGGCTTTGCCGTAGCCGTGCCGCCCCGGCACATGTGCTGCGGCTTCCCCTTGCTGGCTGCGGGCATGGATACGGCCTTTGAAGACAACATGGCCCAGAACCGGCAGTATCTGGCCTCCATGCTGCGCAATCTTGCCAAGCTGGGCTTTGACTGCAAGCATATGGTCACAGCCTGCGGCTCGTGCCGTGACGGTCTTGAACGCCTGCACATGGAAACGCAGTTCCCGCAGTTGACCCTGCGCGATGTGGGGCAGCTTACCCTGCCCCTGCTGGACAAGGACAAGCTCAAGTCTCCCCTGCCGGAAGGCTCAACGGTTCTGTACCACGGCGCGTGCCACTGCGAATGGGCCGATGTGCACAAGATCAAGGGACAAAAGCAGATTATCAAGGCGCTGGGCGACTTCAGCGGTGCCAAGATTGCGCTCAACCCCGGCTGCTGCGGCGAGTCGGGCATGGGCGCCATGACCTCGCCCGACATCTACAACCTGCTGCGTTCGCGCAAACAGTTGCGCCTTGGCGAAGCCTTTGAACAGGGCAACGACGGCCCCGTGATTGTGGGTTGCCCCTCGTGCAAGATCGGTATTGGCCGCTGCCTCATCAACATGCGCGACAAACGCCCTGTCATGCACGTGGTAGAATGGCTGGCCGGGCAGGTGGATGGCGAAGACCGCCGCCAGACCTTCCGCAAAAAAGTCAACGAAATGCGCGGCGAAGTGCGCGTTATTGACGTAAAATAACTGCCTTATCATCAGGCGGCTTGCACATGCAGACTCGGCCTCTTGCCTCTGGTGAGGCCAGCATACATTCCCAAAATACAGCGCGGGGGGTTCCGGTTACGGGGCCTCCCGCGCAAACACAAGGTCTGTCAGCATATGGCGCACCCTGCCGATTCCTGCCCCGCACACAGCGGTAAATCCCCGGCCCCTGAATTTAAGGCGGATACTTTTACCTTGCCTGCTCCCGGTTGGGGATGGTGGGTGGCGCTGGTGGTGGTGCTGCTGCCCTTTGCCTATGCCTTTGGCTTTCTGTTTCCGCGCGGGGATGACTTTGATGAAGTCACCAGAGCCATGTTCCCCTTTGATCTGCCCGGCGGGCTGTATGAAATTGCCCGCGAATGGCTGACCTGGAGCGGACGCTACACCTACCACTTTCTGGCGGTTTTTCTTGGCAAGGCGGGCGAAATCCGCCCCCTTTACGGGCTTGTGTGCGCCGGCGTGGCGGCGCTGTTCGGCCTTGGCCTGTTCGGCCTTGCGCGGGTGGTAAGCGTCCGGCACGGCGGGGCCGCTTTTTGCGGGCTGCTGGGCGTGCTTGTGGTGCTTGCCGGTCATCAGAGCCTGCCCAACTTCTACCTGCTGACAGATGCGCTCACCATGGGCCTTTTGCAAGCCACGACCCTTGTCTTTCTGTGGATGCTGTGCCGCCTGTGGGCCGCTCCGACAACCGAGGCCCGCAAGGCGCGGCGTCAGGCCATCATGGTGGGTGTACTGACTGTGGGAGTGTTTGAACATTCGGCGCTGGCGGCTTTGACGGCATGCACGGTTGCTGTGCTGCTGGCTCTTGCGGATCGCTTTGCAAGCAGAGAGACGGAACCCGATGGCACGCAAAACGCCCGCACCCGTCTGCGCCATTTAAGCGTTCTGTGGATATGGGTTTTCGGGGCTTTGCTGTTTTCCTTTCTTGCTCCGGGCAATCAGGTGCGCAGGGCTGCCCGCCATATCGGCACAGACATACAGCTGCGCCAGCTTGCCGCAGCTTTTGACGAATGGCGGCAGGTGGCCTTTTGGTTTTTTGACGGCCTGTGGCCGTGGGCTGTTCTGCTGCTGGTGCTTGTGTTGCGCGGCATGCGCGGGCAATGCTCCATCGTGGGCAAGGGGACTGCGCGTTCCGGCCTGCTAATGGCAGTTTTGGCCATAGCCGCGTATCTGGGGCTGTCAGCCCTGCTTACCGTGCTGCATGCCCTCAGCGATGTGACCATCAGCTCCACTGGCAAACTGCCCGCAGGTCTGACCATTTTTTCAGCCTATGCCTGGGGCTTTGCCCTCTGGGGCTTGCTGAACGCGTTCCCTTCTGTGGAACGCGCCTTGGCGCGGCTGCCCCAACGGGCGCTCATGGCTGCGCTGCTTATTCCCCTGCTGGCTCTGCTTGCCAGCAGTTCCAACTGGCGCAACACCATGACCAATGCCGCCAACGGCAGCATGCTCCACCTTGGGCTGCAATTGCAGGAACGCTACGACACGTTGCATGCCTTGGGTGATGCCGCCCAGCCAAAGGATGCGCCGCCGCGCTTCGGCCTGCTTGGCGAAATCTACCGCCCTGGCGCGCGCAAACGGGCCATTGACACGAACCTGCCCCTGCCTGTGGTGCAGCGCAGTATTCCGGCGATGGTCTTTCCTGTACAGATGGATGAGGCCTTGCCAGCGCAACCTGAAACATGGCCCAACCTCTGGGCAGCCTGGATGCTGGGCCTTGGCGGCGTATACAGCGCGCCGCCCGTGGCCTCCGCAGCCGTGGCGGCGCTGGAGGCACCTGCGGACATGGCCGCGCAAAAGCCCGTAACGCTGGGCTTGCCGCAGGCCTTGCAAGATGCGGGAATTGACGCGGCGTGGCTGGTGCGCGCCAATGGCGCGCCGTCAAACGTACCACCCACAGCGGCTACCACCACGTTCAGTGATCTGTGGCTGGTGCTTCACGGGCAGGATATTTCAAAGATTGAGCGCATTGCGGTTTTGCGGCTCAACAGAACGGACTGGCGCAGGCTTATGCCCATATTTCTGCAAGGGCTGGCGGCATCCCATATTCTGGATCTGCGGGTGCTTGCAGGCAGCGCTGCCGGAGGCTCCGCCTATCAGCAAATACTGACCGCATTGGCAGGCGAACAAATCCACTTCAAGGCTGAAGGCTGGAAAGTCGGCGAGTATCTGGCAGTGCCCGTGAGCCAGGCAGTCAATGCCCCGCTGGGCCTTTTTGTGAGCCTGAACAACGGCCCCATGCACCGGCTTGATTTGTCAAAACCCTGACCAGCCGAACGTTGCAAATGCGCGCAAGCGCAGGAGCCGATCAAGGCTGGTCTGACCAGCCTGAGCTGGTTGGCGAGTTTGGGCTGGCGTGGTTTGGCGGTCAGCTTGCGTCGGCTTGATCAGGCTATTTTGCCCAAGGCACGGCCCGCAGGCTGGCAGCTCCTTCTGGAGCGCGATGGATTCCGCTACGCCGCAATCCACCAGGGCATACGCGTCCAGCAGCAGACTCATGCCCGGCATGCGCTCACCCCTGCGGTTGTTGTACCTGAAGTGTTGTGCGTCTTTTTCCTGACTGGCAGCCATTTCCGTTTCCTTGCCAACGCGCAGCCCCGCAGAAAGCCACTGCCGAAGCAGCGGCCTGTCCACGGGGCTGGCAGATACGGGGGCTACTTCAGCCGCAGCGTCCAGTCGGTCATGGCCTGCATGAGGGCCGTTGCCTGACCCGCAAGGCCTTCATCCTGCACATCGCCGTTATCAGCAAAGGCAGGCGTGAAAGCGTTGGAAAAAAGCTCAGGCTTGTTCAGCACGTGCAGATTCAGATACACGCATACCTGGCGCAGATGATACTGCGCCCGCGATGTGCCCATGCCGCCGCCAGCGCCCACGATGCAGGCGGTTTTGCCTGTAAGGGGCGCGAGGTCGGGTTCGCGCGAGAGCCAGTCCAGCGCGTTTTTCAGCGCGGGAGCAAGAGAATAGTTGTATTCTGGGCAGGCCAGAACCAGCCCGTCCGCTGCGCTCACCAGATCAATGAGGCGCTGCACCACAGCGGTTTTTTCAATATCCGCATTGTAAAACGGCAGAGCGGAAATATCTGCAATTTCAAGGCTTACATTCTGAGGAAGATGCGCTGCGCAGCACCGCAAAAGCCCGGTATTGCGCGAAGCCTTGCGCAGACTGCCCGATATGCCGACAAAGGTAAGGTTGCCCATAACTACTCCTTAAGGGTTGCATAGACACGAGTAGTTTACTGTGTTTTTAGGCAAAAGCCCATATGCCAGTGCCGCCGAAATCCCGCAGGGAGGGTCGTTTGTCAGGCTTTTGCCTTGTCCCTGGTTCTGCTCTCAAATTTATCTTTGTTCACAACCACGCGCTCGTGGGTGCCCTCGCCGATCAGCCCAGTTTCGTCATAGGCAGCCACCCTGAAACTCAGGCCTTTGCCATTTGGGGAAACTACGGTTACCTCTGCGGTAAAGCGCACCTTCATACCCTGCGGCGTCGCTGCCACATGGCTGACGCTGATGCCGGTTCCTACGGTCGTCTGCCCTTCTTCCAGGTATGGCTGCACCACATCCACGGCGGTGCCTTCCATCCAGGCTACCATCATGGCCGTGGAAAACACGCTGACCTTGCCGCTGCCCACCGTGCTTGCCAGCATGGCCTCGGTAACAGTGGTTTCTGCCGTGCCGTTCATGCCGGGCGTAATAGTATTGCTCATGCCTGCCTCGCTGGCTTTTAACATTGTGCATGCCAGGCGCTCGCGGCAACTGCCATGCGTATTTTCATTCTTTGTGGATGATAGATGACTTGCTGCCCGCTTTCAACACGATTGCCCCACGCCCTGAATATGCCCATTGAGCATGATGCTGCCGCTTAAAAAAATCTCGACCCCCAAGCATAAGTCTGGCATCATTACCAAAACCTTGCACGTGATCTTTTTTTACCGAGGGTACATTGCAGCGGCAACGCCCGGCCACAAGCCCCGCTGCAACACCTGCCGGCGTCCATCGGCCCACAAGGCTGCCTTAAGGATCTCGTTTTCACGACAAAGCTGCCGCGCTCCAAGCGGCGCGGCTTTCTTGTTCTTTGCGCGCAATTCTTTGCGAGCAAGGCCTTTTCGTTCACCTTTTTGATGAGGAGTCCGTTTTATGAAGGGCTTTTTGCGTTGGACATGGGGCGTTGTGTTCGTCTGCCTGCTGGCGGGCGGCGTGTTGACCGCATTGCCGCAACAGGCGGCTGCGGCGGCCTACAAGGCGGAATACAAACTCAGCGTGGTACCCGGCGCAACATCCGGGTGGGGCCTCACGGCAGCCCGCTTTGCGGAACTGGTGCACGAGCGCACCAACGGGCGCATCAATATCAAGGTCTACCCCTCCAGCCAGTTGCTGGCAGGCAAGCAGACTTCCGAATTTCTCATGCTGCGCAATGGTGCCATTGACTTTGCCCTGGCATCGCCGATCAACTGGTCGCCGCAGATCAAGGAACTGAACCTCACAGCCCTGCCATTTCTCATGGCTGTGCAGCCCGACCGCTACAAAGCCATAGACGCCGTTACCTCCGGCAAGTCTGGTACAATGCTGATCGCCGCCGTTGAAAGCAAGGGCGTCAAAATCCTCGGATGGGGCGAAAACGGCTTCCGCGAAATGACCACAAGCAAAGGCCCCATCACCAAGTCTGAAGATATGCAGGGCCTGAAAATTCGCGTGGTGGGCAGCCCGATCTTTATTGATACGTTTCGTGCTCTGGGCGCGAACCCGGTCAACATGAACTGGGCCGAAGCCACCACGGGCTTTCAGCAGGGTGTTGTGGACGGGCAGGAAAATCCCACCAACGGCATCAACATCCCCCTGAAAATATGGGACTATCATAAATTCCTCTGTGATTGGCACTACGTCATCGACCCCCTGATGCTGGGCGTAAACCCCGGCGTGTGGAAGAGCTTTTCGCCTGAAGACCAGCAGATTCTGCTGGCCTGCGCCAAGGAGATGGAGCTGTACGGCAAGGCGCTCTCCCGCCTGGGCATGGATGACGGACAATCCAAGGCCTACCTTGAAAAAATCGGCAAGCTCCCGGAAATTACCGATCCTTATGCCTGCCTTGAGCAGCATGGCATGACCGTGACACGCCTTAGCCCGGAGCAGACTGCCCAGTTCTTCAAGGCCACACAGGCCGTGCGCGATGAGTGGACTGCAAAGATCGGGGCCGATCTTGTCAAAGCGGCAGAGCAGGACATGGCGGCTGCGAAATAGCATAACAATAGCCCCCTTTTGCAGCCAGCGGCTCAGGAGGGGGCTTTTTTCAGGGATGGGCAAGAACATGTGGAGTTTGCTGGACAGACGGTTTGAGGACTACCTGGGATCGTTCATGCTGGCTGCTATGGCGGCCATTGCTTTTATCAACGTGGTAGTGCGCTACTGCACCTCTTTTTCTTTTGCCTGGACAGAAGAACTGACCATCAATTTTTTCGTCTGGATAACCATGCTGGGAACAGCCCGGGCATTCCGCGAAGGCGGACACCTGGGCATGACCGCCCTGTACAATGCACTGCCCTTGCGTTTTCGCCGCGCATGCTACTGGGGCTCCGTGCTGCTGGCGGTATGCTTTTTTGGCGCTCTGTTCTGGACAGGGCTCACCGAAGTGCTGGACGAAATTGACCTTGAGGCTACTTCCGAAGCTTTGGGGATTCCGGTGTGGTGGTACACCATTGCCACGCCCGCGTTTTCCCTGCTGATCATTTTCCGCATTGCGCAAAGGGCCGTTGAAGACCAGCGCGCCAACAACTTTTAGGAGGCGGGACTATGGATTCCCTGTTACACGATCCCGCATTCTGGCTGCTGGCGCTTTTCATCATCCCCCTGTTGCTGCGGGTGCCCATTGCCCTGGCGCTGGGCTTTTCCGCCCTCGCTGTGGTGTGGAAGTGGGATATGGGACTTAACATGCTTTCCTACAATTTTTTTGCAGGAATAGCCAAGTTTCCCCTGCTGGCCATCCCCTTCTTTATTCTGGCGGGCTACATCATGGAGCGCGCAGGCATTGCCGCCCGCATTGTGGCGCTTATGGAAGCGCTGGTCGGCTCCATGACAGGCGGGCTGGCAGTCGCAACGGTTGCGGTTGCCACCTTCTGGGGCGCTGTGAGCGGCTCCGGCCCTGCAACGGTTGCTGCGCTGGGTCTTATTCTTATTCCCGGCATGGCCAAGGCTGGCTACGATAAAGCCTTTGCCACCGCAACGGTTTCCGTTACCTCCGGGCTTGCCATCGTCATCCCGCCAAGCATTGCCTTTATCGTTTATGGCGGTGTTGCGGATGTTTCTGTGCCTGCGCTCTTTGCGGCTGGTTTTATCCCCGGCGTTGTGGTCGCCGTATTCATTATGGGCGCGGTGCTGCTCATATCCCGCAAGCACGGGTACAAGGGCAAGGAGCGGCAACAGCCTGTCAGCAAGGCTCTGCGCGAGGCCTTTTGGGGCATCATGACCCCGGTGGTTATTCTGGGCGGGATTTACGGCGGCGTGTTTACCCCCACCGAGGCCGCTGCGGTTGCCATCTTTTACGGCCTCTTTGTGGGCGTCTTTATTTACCGCACCATCAACAGCCTTTCGGTGATGGTTGAAATTCTCACTGAAACCGTCAAGGCCACGGCCGTTGTCATGATTGTGGTTACCTGCGCAGGCCTGTACTCCTGGGTGGGATCAACCGTGGGGCTTGTAGAAAAATGTTCTGGCGTTCTGCTGGGCGTTTCGGAAAATCCCTGGATTGTCCTGTTCATGATCAACATCATCCTGCTGCTTGCGGGCATGTTGCTGGACGCCATTTCCATCTACTATGTTTTTCTGCCCTTCATGCTGCCCATTATGACGCATTTTCAGTGGGACCCTGTGTGGTTCGGCATCATGATGACCACCAACCTTGCCGTGGGGCAGGTTACGCCGCCTGTTGCGGTTAATCTGTACGTAGGGGCCAAGATCAGCGGCCTGACCATGGAGCAGATCAGCAAAGCGGCCCTGCCGCTCATTGGCGCTGCCCTGCTTGCTCTGGCTGTCATAACCGCATTCCCGGAACTCTCCACCTTTATGCCCAAGCTGCTGGGCCTGTATTGATGACACACAGTGCCCGGCCCCGCCGTGATTTGGGGTCGGGCACCAATGCAGAGCCAGACTTCAGCCCCCCCTAAGACCGGACAAGGCATTGCCAAGCCCCCCGCAGCACACGTTTATGGATACTGCGGTCACTCGCAGGGTGTGGCCCAAGACATCTGGAAAGCAGAAAATGAAAAAGCCCTCGCAAAGAGGGCCGTTTCATGTGGAGGTTGCTGCCGCCAACGCATACGCGGTGACTGCGGCTATATGGAAAAATCAGGCATTGGCTGCCTTGAGCATCTCTTCAACCATGGAGAGCGAAGGGGTCGCGCCAGAATCAAGGCCGCACAGGCCACGCACTGCCAGCATGAGCATGTCAAACTGGAGGGCCATTTCGGTCACGCCGTTATGGATCACGCACACATCGCCGCGCATGAACAGCTTGTAGGCGTGACGGCTGCGCTCCTGACCGCTGGAACGAACAATGTAATAGATCTGTTCATTGCTTTCGGTCACATACAGCTTTTGGCGGGTAAGTGTGCCAAGCGATTCGTCATACCAGGAACATTCCGAAAAAAGACGACCGCAAAAAGCAAAGTCGCAGCCGTTGTCCTGTTTCAGGCAAATGTCTTCCATGGTTTTCTGCACGTCCATTCATTCCCTCCGCAGGCTCAGACCATCAAACAATGGCCACAAAAATCCCCAGTTAACGTTGGGGAAAACTAGCACTGCACCAGAAGCGTTGTCAATAAAGCGCAGCAAGCGAACAACAAAATCGCATGCACAAAGTGCAATTAAAATTTATAACACACCGATATATATGCTTAAAAAAGATATGTTTTCTTTTGCGGTTTACCCTAAAGAAAATGGAATACCGCGCTTGCCATGAATAAAACCGAGGGTAGAAGGCAAGGGCACTCACAGGTAGCTTTTCTGTCCGGAGCGCTCGTTGCTCTCAACACGCATTGCGGTTGCGGCTCTGGCGGGTCTTACCGTCGGCTGCTCAGCGTGTGCGCCGCCGCCGGATAAAGCGCGCATAGGCTCGCGCCACCGGCGATGCAGGATCCATTGCCTCCAGATATACGCCATCAGCGCGCAGAGGCTCTGGTGCTCGCAACCGGGGCGCTGGCTTATCCGCACTTGCTGTTTTCCGTGTTGCGGCCTTGTCCAGCCCGGTCTTGCCCATGAGCAGGCTGACCTTTATGGCGCTGAAAAAAGGCTGTTCCATAAAGGCATTGACCCTCTCCAGCATTTCGCCCGCCATAAGGTGCAGCTCCTGCGCCAGCATGGCATCCTCTGCCCCGATAAGCAGAACATCCCGATGATGCCCCATGGGCCGCGCCAAAGGCGTAAGATCAGGCCCCATGACCATGCCCCAGTTGAGCCAGAGCTGTTGTAACCGCGCTCGCGTTTCTCCCTGGCCGGGGGCCGCGCCGAGCCCCGCCATCACGGAGGTCATGACCTCCATGGCGTGTACGGGCTGAGAGTCTTTCTGTCGTTTGCGGAATACGGCCATTATCCTTCCTCGAAAACAGGCGATGACCCTGATCCTGGCTGGGATTCGGGTGTTGCTGGGCGCGGACTTCTGGCTATGCCTGTTTTGAACATATTGACTATATGCTGATATATTGATACTTACATCAATCAAATTTGATTTACTGAAACTGGACAGATAATGGCACTTTTATTTTTCAAAGCGCTGTCGGACGAAACCCGCCTCCGGCTGGTTCACATTCTGCTGCATTACGAACTCTCGGTCAACGAGCTGGTCAGTATCCTTGATATGGGGCAATCGCGTGTTTCGCGGCACCTCAAGATTCTTACCGAGGCCGGGCTGCTCACCTCGCGCCGTGATGGCCTGTGGGTTTTTTATGCCACGCCTCGCGCGGGCGAAGAGCTTGATTTTTTGCGCGCCATCACGCCCTTTGTCCACCCGGATGCCGCCATGCGGGCAGACCTCAATATGGCCGCCCAGATTCTTGAAGAACGCGCGCTCAAAACCCGCCAGTTCTTTAACGCCATTGCGGAAGACTGGGACGAGCTGAACCGCGAGGTTCTTGGCAGCTTTGATCTGGCCGAGGCAGTTTGCGATGCCATGCCTGACGGCTGCGGCACCGCAGTAGACCTCGGCTGCGGCACGGGCGCTGTGCTCACGCGTATGCTGCCCAAGGCGCAAGGGGTCATTGGTGTGGACGGCTCGGCCCGCATGCTTGAGATCTGCCGCCGCCGCTTTACGCCGGAGGATCTGGCCGAGGGCCGCGTTTCACTGCGCATTGGCGAACTGAGCCACCTGCCGCTGCGCGACCACGAGGCGGATTTTGCCTGCATCAACCTTGTGCTGCACCACCTTTCAGATCCGGCTGAAGGCCTGCGCGAGATCCGGCGCATCATGGCGGTGGGCGGCAGGTTTTTTGTGGCCGATTTTCAACGCCATGCCGATGAAACCATGCGCTCCCGCTACGGCGACCGCTGGCTTGGCTTTGACGAACAGCAGCTTGGCCTTGATCTGGCTGCGGCTGGCTTTGCGGTTTTGCACTGCAAGCACATGCAGGTGAACAGAAACATGACCATGCTTCTGCTCAGCGCCGAAGCCCGCTGACAACCTAGCCCAGCGGCTCATATTTCCCCAAATTTCACCGACAACAACAAAATTGCGGATAGGAGAAAACAATGATTAAGCCTCTTGACCTGACCCTTGACTACAAAGTGGCCGACATATCTTTGGCTGACTTTGGCAAAAAAGAAATGCAGCTTTCCGAGCGCGAAACGCCCGGCCTCATGGAATGCATCAAAAAATACGGTCCCACCCAGCCCCTCAAGGGCCTCAAGGTCACCGGCTCCCTGCACATGACCATTCAGACGGCCATGCTCATCAAGACCCTGCACGCCCTTGGCGCAGACATCCGCTGGGCTTCGTGCAACATCTTTTCCACCCAGGATCACGCCGCCGCCGCCATTGCGGAAAGCGGCATGGCCAAGGTCTTTGCCTGGAAGGGCGAAACCCTTGAAGACTACTGGTGGTGCACGGAAATGGCCCTCACCTGGCCTGACGGCAGCGGCCCCGATCTTATCGTGGACGACGGCGGCGACGCCACCCTGCTGATCCACAAGGGTTTTGAGGCGGAAAGCGACCCCTCCATCCTTGACCAGAAGACCGACAACAAGGAATTTCAGTGCATTCTTGACCGCCTCAAGCTGCGCCTCAAGGAAGACCCGCAGCACTGGCACAAGGTTGCCGCCAAGGTAAAGGGCGTTTCGGAAGAAACCACCACCGGCGTTCACCGCCTCTACCAGCTCGAAGCCGCCGGAACCCTGCTGTTCCCGGCCATCAACGTCAACGACTCGGTCACAAAGTCCAAGTTCGACAACCTGTACGGCTGCCGCGAATCCCTGGCTGACGGCATCAAGCGCGCTACCGACATCATGGTGGCAGGCAAGGTGGTTGTGGTCGTGGGCTACGGCGATGTGGGCAAGGGCTGCGCCCAGTCCATGCGCGGCTTTGGCGCGCGCGTGCTGGTGACGGAAATCGACCCCATCTGCGCCCTTCAGGCCGCTATGGAAGGATTTGAAGTCACCACGGTTGAAAACGCCCTTCCTCAGGGCGATATCTATGTGACCTGCACCGGCAACTACCATGTCATCACCGGCGCCCACATGGAAGCCATGAAAGACGAGGCCATTGTGTGCAACATCGGCCACTTCGACAGCGAAATCGAAATGTCCTACCTGGAAAACACCCCCGGCATAACCTGCCTGAACATCAAGCCGCAGGTGGACAAGTGGACGCTCAAGTCCGGCCGCAGCATCATTGTGCTGGCCGAGGGCCGTCTGGTTAACCTTGGCTGCGCCACCGGACACGCCAGCTTTGTCATGTCCAACAGCTTCACCAACCAGACCCTTGCCCAGCTCAAGCTTGCCTCCGAGCCGCTGGAAAACAAGGTTTACACCCTGCCCAAGGAACTGGACGAAGAAGTGGCCCGCCTGCACCTTGCCCGCCTTGGCGTCAAGCTTACCACGCTTACCTCCGAGCAGGCCGAGTATATCGGCGTGAAGGTTGAAGGGCCGTACAAGCCTAGCCACTACCGCTACTAATCAGTTCAGCGGATATTACTAAAAAGCCGGAGCATTGCTCCGGCTTTTTTTGTTGCACTGCCCTGAAAAAAGGGGAGGATATTATCATAACGCATCCCTTTTTTTCAGGTTTTCAACCTCATTCATAACTAGTTGAATAAATACATCAGGCCTTATTTCAAGCGCCTCACTTAAAAAAAACAAAACATTCAATGTCACATTCCATTTGCCATTTTCCAATCCGGTAATGTAAGCCCTTTCTATCATCGCAAGCTCAGACAACTTGCGCTTGCTCATGCCAAGAGCTTCACGCTTTTCCTTCAGAATATTCGCAACTGCTTCATTTAAATAAGGATATTTTTCCATTCTATTACTATAACGGAATTTTCTTGACTAGATATGGGAGTATATTACCATCTATATCAGGTGGAAGCAGCCCTGTTGTTTCGTGCTTTGGGGTCAAATAATACAACAACATTATTTTTTTATTGCACTTTAATATTATTTTCATAACCGAATAAAATAGGGATTAAATTATTATCTGCCTATTCATTTACTTTAATGATACATAACTATTTCTCATAATAGTTATTTTATTTTGTAAATAATGTTGTTATAAAAAAAAATTTTACTTTGTTATTTTATATAAAAATAGTAATTACGATCTTTTTATTATTATAATATTTTATAATTCTTTTTTATGATTTAATATAATATCATTTTTTCATTTTTATATATTTAGGTATTTTTATACTTAATCAATATACACCTATGCAAAAAGAATATGAAGTCGATCATACTAAAACGGTAGCAGAAATTTCTATACAAAACCAATTCTGCACTCCATTTTATTAAAATTTTAACAAAAGATTGAGCAAACAGCCTAAACAGATCTTATCACAGTGGAGAAGCATCATGAAGTTGAGTGTCAAGTTATCCCTAATGGCAGGTTTTTTAATGGCTCTGACAATTGCCCTTGGGCTTTTCAGCCTTGTGCAGATGTCAAAAATCAATGACGGCTCAACAGACATCAATCAAAACTGGCTTCCGTCCACACGGTACGCCTTGAATCTCAATATAGACATGGCTGGCTTTCGGCTGGCACAGGTACAGCTTGCCAACAGTCCTGAAGCGCAGGACAGGGCGCACTACCAGACGCGCATGGACATTTATTTAAAGAGCATTGAGACGAATAAATCCAAGTATGTGCCCCTCATTGCTTCGTCTGAAGAAAGAAAGGTTTATGAGGCATTTCTGCGCGAATGGGAGAAATATCTGGATACTTCCAAACAAATTGTTCGTCTTGCAGATCAAGGACAAATAGATGAAGCGCGAAGCCTCACCCGGGGTGAAACACGCGCTGTTTTTGAAAAGTGCAACAACAGCCTAACTGAACTTGTCCGCATAAATACGGAAGGCAGCCTGGCCGCCAGCAAAGGCTGCGATGACTTGTACGCCTCGGCCAAGCTTCTGGTTATCTGCCTGCTGGTGGCCTCTATTCTGGCAGGAACCGCCACTGCGGTTGTCATCCTGCGCGGCACCCACAAGCAGCTGGGCAAAGACCCCGGCGAACTGAACACTATTGCCCTGCGGGTTGTGGACGGCGACTACAACATTGACGATGGCAGCCCCAAGGCTGGCGTGTACGAATCCATTGTAGCCATGGTGGCGGCCCTCAAGAGCCACATTGACCACGCCAAGGAAGAATCCAGCAAGGCTCAGGAAGCGGCAGAACAGGCCCGCAAGGCCCAGATTGTGGCAGAAGAAGCCACTGCGCGGGCAGAAACGGCCCGTAAGGAAGGTCTGCTTGACGCCGCCACCCAGCTTGAAGGCGTGGTCAACGTCATCGCATCAGCCTCTGAAGAACTTTCCGCCCAGATCGAGCAATCTTCGCACGGCGCTGAGCAGCAGGCCCACCGCATTGCGGACACCGCCACCGCAGTGGAAGAAATGAATGCTACGGTCATTGAAGTTGCCAAGAACGCCGGAGCCGGTGCAAACCTGTCCGCATCCACACAGAGCAAGGCCAAGGAAGGCGATGATGTAACCACAAAGTGTCGGCGAGCCATGGACGAGGTTCAGGCCGAAACAATAGGGCTCAAAACCAACATGGACACTCTTTCTGTCCACGCACAGGCCATCAACGAAATTATGACTGTTATCTCGGACATCGCCGACCAGACAAACCTGCTGGCCCTGAACGCGGCAATTGAAGCTGCGCGCGCTGGTGAGGCGGGCCGTGGCTTTGCCGTTGTGGCAGACGAAGTGCGCAAACTGGCAGAAAAGACCATGTCTTCCACCCAGGATGTGGGCAAGGCCATTCAGGCCATTCAGGAAAGTTCCAAAGAAGGTGTGCGCCGCATGGACCAGGCGGTTGGCAAGGTAAACCTTGCTGCCGATCTTGCCGAAAAATGCGGTGCCGCGCTTGCGGAAATTCTCAGCCTTGCGGAGCAGACAGCTGATCAGGTGCGCAGTATCGCCACCGCCAGCGAAGAGCAGTCCGCTTCTTCTGAAGAAATCGCGCGCTCCGTGGAACACGTCAACACCATCGCATCTGAGACATCGCAGGCAATGGGCGAAGCCAGCAAGGCTGTTTCCGAGCTGGCGGCACAGGCCCAGAACCTGTCCCGCATCATAACCCACCTCAAGAATTCCTAGTTCTGACTGCATGCCAGTCACAGGGCGGCCTTGCGTAGCAGGGCCGCCTTTTTTGGGCCGTGTTTGAGGGGGATTCTCCACAACTCCTTCAATGCCCCGCGAGCGCCGCAAAGCTCACCCCCCTCACCAAGAAGAAATACGCACTCCTGCTCTGGCGGCAGTGGCGACAACGTGCTCTTCCATGGCCAAACGCGCCCCATGCGAGTTCCGCGACCGGAGATGTTCCAGCAGTACCGCATGTTCACGCATGGTGTCCACCAGCCCTTCCTGATTGGAAAAAGGCAACCGCTGGCTTTCAGAAAACAGATCAAAAAACGGGCGCATGGCCTCAATGAAAAAAGGATTGTTTGCCGCTTCAATCATCTGGGTATGAAAGGCGAAATCCAGTTGGGCAAAAAGCTGCACGTCACCGCGCACGCTGGCCTGCTTCATGTCGTCCAGCATGGCTGCCATGTCGTCAAGCTGGGCCTGCGTAGCGTTCAGGGCCACAAGGGCGGCAATGGCCGGTTCTATGGCGTGCCTGAACTGAAAAATCTGCGTTTCTTTGCCCGTAATAAATGACCGGTCAAACCGCGTGACAGGTGCCGCAGGCAGGCTCTCCTGTGCGCGTGTCACAAGGAATACGCCCTTGCCGGGCTGAATGGTCACCTTGCCCATGGTCTCCAGAATAACCAGAGCCTCGCGTACCGTGGGCCGGCTGACCCCCAGGGTTTCTGCAAGCGCGCGTTGTGGGGGCAATTTATGCCCTTCTTGCCAGTTATTATCTAAAATCATTGACAAAATTCTTTCAGCGGCTTCTTCTGAGCTAGATTTCCACAATTTTGTAATTTTATCTAAATTTTCCTGTAATTTAGCACACATAGTTTCCACCAATTTGTAGAAGTAACATTTCTCGTCAACCTATGTTGACAAATTTGTAGGAAACGAGCAATCATTTTTTACTGGTCTTACCAGAATTTGACCAAAATGTTGATAGTTCGGGTTTACTCAAACACTTTCTTCGGGGGACGTCATGCAATTTTTTTTCAGCCGCCTTGGTTTCATACTGGCCGTCTTGCTGCTGACCGCAGCTTTGCCGCAATCCCTTTACGCCCAAAAAACTGATAACACGCTTGAAACAATAAAAAAATCAGGCGTTATCTCCATTGCTGTTCCGCAGGACTTCCCCCCCTTTGGTTCTGTGGGCGCAGATATGCAGCCTGTGGGTTACGACATTGATACTGCCCGGCTTATTGCAAAAAGCCTGGGCGTCAAGGTGAAGCTTGTGCCAGTTACCAGCACAAACCGCATTCCCTACCTTACCACTGGCAAGGTTGATCTGGTCATCTCCTCGCTGGGCAAAAACGCCGAACGCGAAAAAGCCATCGACTTTTCAGTTCCCTACGCGCCTTTCTTTAACGGCGTATTTGGCCCCGCCGATCTCAAGGTCGCCACGGCAGAAGATCTGACGGGCAAGACAATTGCGGTGACCCGTGGCGCGGTTGAGGACATGGAACTGACCAAGATTGCGCCCGCATCAACAGAAATCCGCCGTTTTGAGGACAACAGTTCAACCATCGCCGCATATCTTTCCGGCCAGGTGCAGATGGTTGCCACAGGCAACGTTGTGGCGGCTTCCATCAACGGGCAGAACCCGGCCAAACATCTGGGAGTCAAATTCCTCATCAAGAACTCGCCCTGTTACATCGGGCTGAACAAAAACGAGCCGGAACTGCAAAAGGCTGTGGACGACATCATCATCCAGGCAAAGAAGGACGGGCAGCTTGAAGCCATTGCGCGAACATGGCTGCACACCTCCCTGCCGCAGGATTTTTAAAGATTTTCTGGTGGCTTGCCAAAAAGGACAGCGAGGAGCACCGTGCTTGCCAGCTCTTTACCGGTAAGACCACAAGGTTATAACGGCAAGATCCGGATGCGGCAACCTCGCAAAGCTGCAAAATAGCGACTTTGCCGCAGCAACCAGGACGTATGGGGCGGTCGCCATAGAGCGACCTCCAGTTAGGGGAACAGCCATGGCCTATCAGTTTACCTTCGAGCCCATTGCGGCAAACTGGCCATTGCTGGTTCAGGGGGCAGCGCTGACGCTGGCCCTCACGGCGGTCAGCGCCACGGTGGGCCTTGCCGTGGGCATTTTGGGAGCGGTTTCGCGCGAGTGGCGGTTGCCCTTTTTGCACCCGTTTTTTACCGCCTATGTGGAATGCGTCCGCAACACGCCCTTTATTGTGCAATTGTACTTCATATACTTCGGCCTGCCCGCCCTTGGGGTACGGCTGAACGGATGGGAAGCCTCCGTGCTGGCAATGGTCGTCAACCTTGGCGCATATTCGACCGAGATCATCCGTGCTGGTGTGGCGGCTGTGCCCAGAGGCCTGATTGAAGCCGCAGACTCCCTGGCCATGAGCCGCTGGCAGTGCCTGCGCCACGTGATTCTGCGCCCGGCGCTCAAGACAGTGTGGCCCGCCCTGTGCAGCCAGATTGTCATTGTCATGCTGGGGTCTTCGGTATGCTCGCAGATCGCCGCCGAGGAACTGACCTTTGAGGCAAACCTGATCCAGAGCCGTACGTTCCGTGCCTTTGAGGTCTACCTCGCCAGCACGCTCATGTACCTTGCTCTGGCCATCGCCGTGCGCAAGAGCCTGCATGCCTTTGGCAAACACTGCATCCGCAGGGGGCGCGCATGATCAGCTTCTCTATCTGGGACATGGTGCGCCATCTGCTGACGGGCGCGGGCTGGACAATCGTTTTATCCGTCATCGCTTTCGCTCTTGGCGGATTCATGGGCCTTATTGTGCTGTTTGTACGCATTTCGCCCAAGGCACAGCTGCGCGCCCTAGCCGTGACGTACATTGAGTTTTTTCAGGATACGCCGCTGCTTATGCAGTTTTTTCTCATCTTTTTCGGGCTGGC
Source organism: Desulfovibrio desulfuricans DSM 642 (assembly GCF_000420465.1). Classification (NCBI taxonomy): domain Bacteria; kingdom Pseudomonadati; phylum Thermodesulfobacteriota; class Desulfovibrionia; order Desulfovibrionales; family Desulfovibrionaceae; genus Desulfovibrio; species Desulfovibrio desulfuricans. Next base: position 204,677 of record NZ_ATUZ01000014.1, read on the forward strand.
CCTGTTTGGCGTGGATATTTCGCCCCTGGCCGCCGCAACGCTGGGCCTTACGTTCTTTACCAGCGCGTACCTTGCTGAAATCTGGCGCGGATGCGTTGAGGCGCTGCCCAAGGGTCAGTGGGAGGCATCGGCGTGCCTTGCCATGAACCGTTACGAGCAGCTGCGTCACGTCATTCTGCCCCAGGCCTTGCGCATAGCCATCCCCCCGACTGTGGGCTTTTCAGTACAGGTCGTCAAAGGAACAGCCGTGGCCTCGATCATCGGCCTTGTGGAAATAACCAAAACCGGGACCATGATTGCCAACGCAACCTTCAGGCCGCTGCTGGTCTACGGCCTTGTGGCTGCGGGTTATTTTCTCATGTGCTATCCGCTTTCGGCCTTTGCCCGCTGCATCGAAAGGAGGCTCCATGTCGCTGGTCGTCGTTGATGAACTGCACAAGCAGTTCGGTGAAACCAAGGTGCTGCGTGGGGTCAACCTCACGGTGGAAGAAGGCGACGTTGTGGCCGTCATTGGCCGCAGCGGATCTGGCAAGAGCACGTTTCTGCGCATTCTCAACGGGTTGGAATCCTTTGATGCGGGTTTTGTGAAGATTGACGGCGACCGCGTCCGGGGGCTGGAAAACGATTTGCGCCCCCTGCGGCTCAAGGTGGGCATGGTCTTTCAGCAGTTCAACCTCTTTCCCCACCTTACGGCGGGGGAAAACGTCATGCTGGCCCCGCGCATTGTCAAAAAAGAGCCCGAGGCCGAAGTGCGGGAGCTTGCCGCAGAAATGCTCGCCCGGGTGGGCCTTGCCGACAAATTCAACGCCTTTCCCGATCAGTTGTCTGGCGGGCAGCAGCAGCGGGTGGCCATTGCCCGTGCGCTTGCCATGCGCCCCAAGATGTTGCTGTGCGATGAAATAACCTCCGCTCTTGATCCCGAGCTGGTGGGCGAGGTGCTTGAGGTCGTGCGCAAGCTTGCGGCGGAAGGCATGACCCTGATCATGGTCACTCACGAAATGCGCTTTGCGCGCGAAGTAGGCAACAAACTGGTGTTCATGCACCAGGGCAAGGTTCACGAGGCCGGGGCCCCCAAGGCGCTTTTTGCCAAGCCCGGCACTCCGGAACTGGCTTCGTTCATCCAGACGGTAAACTGAGCATTATGGGCAATTTATCAAAAATTGCTCCGGCATCCGCCCATGCGAACGCCCGTTGCGGAGACCGGCGCGCTGTGCCCGGCCTGGGCAAACAAAACTAAATCTGCTCAAGGAGGAAACATGGCTTATCCAGAGGGTTTGCTGAAAACACGGGCGGTCATCCGGCCCGGCGAATATGCGGTCATTCCGCCGGAGGGTCGGGTGCGTAACGTCATACCCGGCATTGAGGACTGCAACATGTCCATCATTGCCTCCCCCAAACTGGGCGCGAGTTTTGTGCAGTATGTGGGCACCGCCCTGCCCGGCGGGGGCACCGTTGCCCCCTTTGCGCAGGAGCCGGGCGTGGAGGCCTTTTTATATGTCATGGATGGCTCTGGCGCGCTGACCGCAGCCACCTGCGAGCAGAAGCACGCTCTGGCCCCCGGCGGCTACGTGTTTGCCCCTGCGGGAAAAGGCCTTGAATTTACCAACACCACCAATGCCCCGGTGCGCTTCCTGCTCTACAAACAGCGCTACATTGCCCTGCCCGGCCACGAGGTCGAAGCCGTATTCGGCAATACCGCAACAATGGAAGAGCGTATCTACGAAGACATGACCAACGTGTTTATCCGCGATCTGCTGCCCACCCATCTGGGCTTTGACATGAACATGCACACCCTCAGCTTTGACCCCGCAGGCTGCCATCCATTTGTGGAAACCCATGTGCAGGAGCACGGGGCCTACCTGCTGGAAGGCGAAGGCATCTATCTGCTGGGGGCCGAGTGGATTCAGGTGCAGAAGGAAGACTTCATTTTCTTTGGCCCCTACACCCCGCAGGCCGTGTACGCCACGGGCCGGGGAAGGCTCACGTACATTTACTCCAAAGACTGCAACCGCGATGTGGCCCTCTAGCCTCCCGCTTTTTCAACAAGGATATACCATGTCACAGTTTGGCGAAATTTACCGGGACGAAGACGTTGATATTTCCGTGCTGCACGGCAAGACCATTGCCATCATCGGCTACGGCAGCCAGGGCAAGGCTCAGGGCAAAAGCCTGCGCGACAGCGGCATCAACGTGATTGTGGGCGTTGGCGACAGAACCGTGCACAATAGCTGGAAGGACGCCGAGGCCGACGGATTTGCCGTGTACAACATAGAGGAAGCCGTCAAACAAGCGGATATCGTTCATATTCTGCTGCAAGACCCGGCCCAGCCCGCCGTGTACTATTCTTCCATCCACGCCCACCTGCGCCCCGGCCAGACCCTCAGCTTTGCGCACGGTTTTGCCATCCTCTACGGCACCATCAAACCGCCCAAGGACGTGGATGTCATCCTGTTTGTGCCCAACGGCCCCGGCCCGGTGGTGCGCCGCAAGTTCAAGGAAGGTTCGGGCATCTACGGCGCGGTGGCCGTTGATCAGGACGTCAGCGGCCATGCCGCCGCCACTGCTCTTGCCATTGCCAAGGGCGTGGGCAGCACCCGCGTGGGCACCATCAAGCTCTCGTTCCAGCACGAAACCGAGGGCGACAATTTTGAAGAACAGGTGCTCTACGGCGGGGCCATCCAGCTCATGCGCTCCATCTACAAGGTCATGACCGATAACGGCTATCCGGCTTCCTTCGCCTATGCCAAGGCCGTGCGCTCCATCCGCTCCATCATTGACGATATTGATGAAGTGGGCGTGGAAGAATACCTCACGCGGCGGGCCAGCCGCACCTGTGAATTTGCCGTGCGCACATCCGGCCCGCGCGTCATCAACGAAGACGCCATCCAGCAGATTTTTGAAGAAACGGGAAAAGGCATCTTTGCCCGTAACTGGCTGAATGAATTCAATCTGGGCATGCCCACTCTCAACCGCATGCGCCGCACCTGGGCCGATTCGGACATGGAGCGCACAGGCAAGCTGTTCCGCGACAAATTCGGCATGTCATAGGCTTTTTCCGCCGCTGGCGGGATGTGCCTGCGGGCACGGGCTGTCAGCCCGTGCCCCCGCCGAATGAATAGAGCCAGAACCAAGGGAGAAGGCATGAAATCTGTGCGTGTAGACAAAGCGCGGCTGCAAAACCGCATGGAAGCAATATCTGCATTCGGGGCATCTGCGGGCGGCGGCGTCACCCGGCTGGCCCTGTCCGATGCGGACAAAGACGCCCGGCAGCAACTCAGCGCATGGCTGAAGGAGCTGGGCTGTGAAATCCATGTGGACGGCATGGGCAACATCTTTGCCGTGCTGCCGGGCAAGGACAGAAGCCTGCCCCCGGTGATGACAGGTTCTCACGGCGATTCCCAGCCGCTCGGCGGACGTTTTGACGGCATGCTGGGCGTTGTGGCTGGCGTGGAAGTTGTGAACACCCTGCGCGATGCGGGCGTGACCCTGCTGCGCGATCTGGTGGTGGCCGACTGGACCAATGAGGAAGGTTCCCGCTTCACCCCCGGCTGCTCCGGCTCCGGAGTATGGGCTGGCAAGCTGGCGCAACAAGATATGTACGCCCTCAAAGACCAGCAAGGCCTTACCCTTGGCGGGGAGCTCACACGCATCGGCTTCCGGGGCGATTCCAGTTATTTCCCCCGCCCTGTGCATGCGGCCTTTGAACTGCACATAGAACAGGGGCCTGTGCTGGAAGAGAAAAGCATCCCCATCGGCATACCACAGGGCATTGTGTGCCTGCGCTGGTACAATGTGCGCGTGCAGGGCGTGCCCAACCATGCCGGGCCAACGCCCATGACCAGCAGGCACGATGCCATATACGCCTTTTCGCTCATGGCGGCGCGCATCTTTGAGATCGCCCGCAGTTCCGGCCAGGTGGTTGCCACTGTAGGCGAAGTGCATGCTTCGCCTAACTCGCGCAACGTCATTGCCGGGGATGTGCAGTTCACCATCGACGTCCGCGGCTGGGACGAATCCGCCACAGATAATGTGTGCCTACGCATCGAGGCCGCGCTGGCCGAAGCTGCGCAACTGGCGGGGTGTGAGGTAACGCCCGAGCGCATCTGGCAGGTTTCGCGCGTGCCCTTTGACCAGCGCCTGCGCGGAATGGTGCGCGAGGCCGCGACCAACCTTGGCCTGCCCTGCCTGGACATGGTCTCCGGAGCATCGCACGACATGATCTATATTGCCCAGGTTGCGCCGGGAGCCATGATATTTGTGCCCAGTATGGGCGGACGCAGCCATGCCGAGGTAGAAAACACCTCGTGGGAAGACTGCGCGGCAGGCGCTGACGTGCTGCTGCACTGTCTGATGCGCGCGGGCAACGAACATGGTTAGAACATTTTACGAATGAAATGAGTTAACTGCTCTGCAAGGATTTTCCTGAAAATTCTTGCCTCGAAATTTTACGGGGGGGCCATCTCCTCCCCCGCGCCCTCCATCCTCATTTCTGCCGCAATCTATCCAGGGATCTTTCTGCCGGGTGGAATCCGCCCTCACCTGCCTCAAGAGGCGCATTGCCCAGCAAGGCTTTGCCGTGTATGCTTGCCCCTCGCCGAACAGCTTCGGCAGGAACCCGCGTAAAGGACTACAATGCAGAAAGTGACCATTCATACTGACGGCTCATGTCTGGGCAATCCCGGCCCCGGCGGCTGGGCCGCCGTACTCAAACTTGACGATCAGGACTACCGCAAGGAATTTGCCGGAGGCTACAAGCTGACCACCAACAACCGCATGGAAATCCTGGCGGTTGTGGAAGCCCTGAGCCAGTTGCAAAACCCCTGCGAAGTCGAGCTCTACTCCGACTCAAAATACGTATGCGACAGCATTGAAAAGCGTTGGGTCTGGGGCTGGCAGAAAAAGGGCTGGATCAAGAGCGACAAAAAGCCCGCCCTCAATGTGGATCTGTGGAAGCGCCTGCTGCCCCTGCTTTCCACCCACAAGGTGCGCATGCGCTGGCTGAAAGGCCATGCCGGGCACCCTGAGAACGAACGTTGCGACGTTCTGGCCCGCGCAGAAGCTGGCCGCAGGGATCTGCCCCCCGACACGGGCTATAATCCCTAGCCACGGCGAATCCTAGTTTTACCCTTGCGGGCATTCCCGCAGGGGCGCGCAAATCCTTGACTGTTCCTCATTTCAGCTTCCGGCAGCGCCAAGCCAACCAGCATGACAGCAACCTCCCCAGATACCGCACTCACACTCGCAAGCCTCTGGCATTCCCTGGGCTGGCCCTTGCTGCGTCTGCTGCTGGGGCTGGCGGTGGGCCTGCTTGTGGCAAACCTTCTGGAGGCCCTGCGCTGGACGCGCCATCTTGCCCGGCTTGCCGCGCCCCTGGCCCAGACCGCCCATCTGCGCGAAGTTGCGGGTGCGAGTTTTTCGCTGGCCTTTGTGTCCCCCGCCGCTGCCAACGGCCTCCTCTCTGACAGCCATAATCTGGGCGAGCTTTCGAGCAACGAGCTTATGCTGGCAAACCTGTTCAACAGCCTGCCAGCCTACCTAGTGCACACGCCCACCATTTTTCTGCTCACCTGGCCGGTACTGGGCACTCCTGCCCTGGTGTACGTGGGGCTTACATTTATCGCCGCCGCAGGACGCACGGGCTTTACCGTTGTGCTTTCACGCTGGCTGCTGCCGCCGCCACCGCCGGGCTGTATTGCCTGTCAGAACATCAAGCAGGCGGGCACATCGTGGCGCGAGGCCCTGAACAAGGCCTGGCGGCGCTTTTTGCGGCGTCTTCCCAAGCTGGTGTACTTCACGGCGCCCATTTACGTGCTTATGTTCTGCATGCAGCGCTACGGCTATTTTGCGCTGGCAGAGGCATGGCTCGCCGATCACATGGGCTGGCTCTCGTTTTTGAAGCCGCAGGCCATGGGCATCATTGTGCTGCACCTGGCGGCGGAGCTTGGCGCGGCCCTTGGCGCTGCGGGCAGCGTGCTGCAAACTGGCGGGCTTTCGCCGCGCGATGTGGTGCTGGCCCTCATGGTGGGCAATATCCTTTCCACACCCATGCGGGCCATACGGCACCAGCTGCCATCCTATGCGGGCTTTTTCCGCCCGGCGCTGGCCATGCGGCTTATCCTCGCCAATCAGGGGCTGCGGGCCGCCAGTATGACCGTTGTGACCCTCGCTTACTACTTCTGCACATAAGGACAAAGCATGAGCACCCCTCCTGAACTTGAAGAAGTGCAAGAAGACTTCAACATGGGCATTATCTGCGCGCAGCAGGTGCTGGCCCACTTTGCAGACAGGCTTGGCCTGACGGAAGCAATAGCCCTGCGCATTGCCTCGGCCTTCGGCTCAGGCATGGGCAAGGCCGAGGTATGCGGCTGCGTTTCCGGCTCGCTCATGGTCATAGGCATGATGTACGGCCCGAGCGGCCCATGCCCGCGCCCGCAAAAGGACGCCTTTTACGCCCGGCGCGACGCCTTTACCGAAGCTTTTGCCAAGGCTCACGGCAGCTTGCAGTGCTGCGGCGTTCTGGGGCATGACATTACCACGCCCGAGGGCATGGCAGCTGTCAAACAGAACAATCTTTTCATCAAAACCTGTGCGCCGCTGGTTTGCCACACCTGCGCGCTGCTCGAAGAATACCTCTAGGAGTATTGCATGACTGACACCGCCACCCCGGCTAACGATACCCAGGCAACCGAGGCCGCAGCAGCCCCCGCCGTGCACGTTCAGGTGGTCAAGCCGGAACACACGGGCGCGCGCGTGACCGTACTGGTGCAGCCGGAAGAAAAATACCTTTCCATGCCCCGGCCCAAGACTTCGCGCCAGCTGCTTGCAGCCCTTGGCCTTGCCGAGGAAACAGCCCTTGTGGCCCGCAACGGTCAGCTGCTTACGCCTGACCGCCACATCTGGCCTGACGACGATCTGCTGGTGCGCAAGGTAGCCTCTTCGGGCTAGGCCCGACCTTGCCGCGCCAAGAGGAAAATGGTACCCGCAACATATGCTGAACCTAGACCTTTCCCAGGTGCTGAGCACCCTGGCAGTAGCCGCTGTCCCCGCTCTTCTGGGCATCATTCTGCATGAAGTGGCCCACGGATGGGTGGCCTACCGCTGCGGCGACCCCACCGCCAAATACATGGGGCGGCTGACCCTGAATCCCCTGCCGCACATTGACCCCATGGGGCTGCTGGCCTTTGTGCTCACCAGCCTTTCCGGAAGCTTTGTTTTTGGCTGGGCCAAGCCTGTTCCGTTCAATCCCCGCTACTTCCGCAATCCCGCAAAAGACATGATGCTGGTGGCTCTTGCCGGGCCGCTCACAAACTTTCTGCTGGCAGGGCTTTTTGGCCTTTTGCTGTGGGCGGTGCTGCATATTTTTCCGCCGCAGCAATGGATGGACAGCACAAGTTACGTCTTTGCGCTCAAGACCATACAGACGGGCGTAATCATTAATTTCGGGTTGGGCTGGCTCAATCTGATGCCCATTCCTCCGTTGGACGGCAGCAAGGTTGTAGCCTATTTTCTGCCCCCAAACGCCGCATATCGTTACCTGAGTGTGGAGCGTTACGGATTTGTCATTCTTTTGTTGTTGCTGTTCACCGGGGCGCTTGGGCTTGTGCTTGGCCCGCTGGTCAGCGGCAGCGCCCTTGGCCTGCTGTCGCTGCTGGGTATCATTTAGACCACCTTGCCTTTGAGAATGCATTTTTTTAGGGATGGCCGTACCCGCTGGCAAACGCGCCGCGCACAACGAGGCTTGCAGTGAAATTCGTTGCCGTTGATTACGGTCTGGCCCGCACGGGCCTTGCCGCATCCGACCCTGAGGGCCGGCTGGCCTTTCCGCTGGCTACCTTGCGGCTTGAGGATTTTACCGACCGCAAGGCCTTTCTGGCCGCCCTTGCCGAGCGCATTGCCGAAGCCGGGGCAGAAGCGGTGGTGGTAGGTTTGCCCCTGACCCTTGATGGGGAAGAAACCATGACCACGCGCCAGATACGCAACGTAACCGAGCGCCTCAAGCGCCGGGTGCCGCTGCCTTTTTTCTTTATGATTGAGGCGCTGAGTTCCGAGGAAGCCTGGGCCGACCTGCGCGAGGCCGGTCTGAAAATGCGCAAACGCAAGGCAGTGCTTGACCAGCAGGCCGCTGTGCGCATTCTTTCTTCCTTTCTTTCGCTTGCGCCCCAAGACCGGAGACCCGCATGAAAACATTGTTGCGCGCGCTGGGCCTGCTGCTTTTGCTGGCCCTCGCAGGCGGAGGATGGGTGGCTTACGAGGCTCACACCTTCCTCACCACCGCACCGGAAACCCCAGGCCGCGATGTTTTTTTTGACGTTCCAGCCGGGGCGCGTCTGGCGCAGGTAAGCGCAGGGCTGGTCAAGCAGGGGGTTGTGACCGACGCCCGCAAGCTTGACCTGCTGGCCCGCTATAAAAAATGGGAAAACCGCCTCCAGGCTGGCAGATTCGCCCTCAATACGGGCTGGCTGCCGGAAAAGGTGCTGGACGAGCTGGTCAACGGACACCCCGTGCTGTACCGCGTCACTGTGCCGGAAGGCCTCACATGGTGGCAGACGGGCAAGGTGCTGGAGGAAGCCGGACTTGTGGTTTTTGACGACTTTCGCAAGGTCGTGACCGACCCGGACTTTTTGCGTCATTACGGCATTCCTTTTGCTACGGCTGAGGGCTTTTTGATGCCGGATACGTATCTGCTCAAAAAGAATGACGTTGTCGATCTGGCACAGGCCAAGGCCGTTGCCGGACGCATGGTGGACAACTTCTGGCGCAAGACCGCCAGCGTGTGGCCCGACGGCAAAAAACCGGGGCCGAGCCAGACAGAACAGCTCAAAACATGGGTTATCCTTGCTTCCATTGTGGAAAAGGAAACAGGCATTGACGCAGAGCGCGCCCGCGTGGCCGGGGTCTACCAGAACCGCATTAACAAGGGCATGCTGCTCCAGGCCGACCCCACAGTGATTTACGGCCTTGGACCCAACTTTGACGGCAACCTGCGCCGCCGCGATCTGGACGATCCCAATAACCTATACAACACTTATCAGCGCCCCGGCCTGACGCCAGGCCCCATCTGCTCGTTCGGCGCAGCGGCCCTTGCCGCAGCTGTCCGCCCCGAGGCGCACAACTATCTGTACTTTGTGGCGAAATTCGATGGTGGCGAGCATGTTTTTTCCACCAACCTCAATGACCACAACAAGGCCGTGCGGCAGTATCTGCAAAACCGCCGCAATGCCAAGCCCGCCGCGCCCGACGCGCGCTAAGGAGGCCCCTGTGAAGTACCTCATCGTTGAAGACTTTTCTGGTCAGGAAGTGCCTTTCATCTTTCCGCGCCGTGTAGACCACAGCGACATGCGCGAACAGCTGCCTTACAGCCGCGTTGTTTCCGCCGGTTTTGTGGAACTGGGGCCAGAGGGTTTTGCCTGCTCCGGCGGTAACCCCGAGCTGCAACTCAAAGCCCGGCCAGAGGCAGACGCGGCCATCATTGCCGAGGCCCTGCGACAACGCTGACAGTATCTGCCGCAAGGCAATCCCTGCCGACACCCTACGGAGCGTAAGCATGCCCAAGCCGCAGCCGAGCATACCCGGCCTTGTCATAGGCGGCACGGGCAGTAATGCGGGCAAAACGACCTTTACCCTCTCCTTGCTCTGCGCCCTGCACGCTCGCGGGCTCTTGGCCCGCGCGGCCAAGACCGGGCCGGACTATATTGATGCTGCCTTTCATGCGGCGCTGACAGGCCAGCCCGCAGCCAATCTGGACACATGGATGTGCCGGGAAGCCGCGCCGTCCCCTGCTGAACAACCCCTGCCCGCAGGGCGCATCCCCAAAGGGTTGGGCCGCGTTTTTGAACGCATGTCCGCAAGTTGTTCCCAGCATGGGGACGCGGACGACGCAAAGGCCGGAACAAATTCTTCCGCCAAGCCAGACCTGCTGGTGGTGGAAGGGGCCATGGGCCTCTTTGACGGAGGACACCGTGGAGCGGGCAGCACTGCGCATCTGGCCTCCCTGCTGGGTCTGCCCGTACTGCTGGTACTCAACGCAGGCGGTATGGGGCAGTCCATTGCCGCGCTGGCAGAGGGCTTCCTGCATCACCGTCCCGCATGGGCAGGCGGTCTGCCTGTCCGTTTTCTTGGCATGGTGTGCACCCATGTGGGCAGCGCCCGCCACGCCGACCTGCTGCGCCAGTCATTGACGCCCTTGGCAAAGAGCGCTGGCGTGCCCCTCTTGGGCCTGCTGCCCCGTCAGGGCCCGCCGGAACTTCCCTCCCGCCATCTGGGGCTAGTGGAAGCGCGCGAGGCCCTGCCTGCGGTGGACAGGCAAGCGCTGACCCAATGGGTTGAGCAGCACTGCGACCTGAACCGCATGCTCAAACTGGCGGGAGTGCAGACGTCACAAAGGGCAGTCGATGCAGACAAGTCCGGGGCGTCAATGCCGGAAGTTGCACGGCAAGCGCGATTATCCGAGGCACATGAACCGCCGTCAGACAAATTTTTTCCCCTTTCAGACGCACAAACGCAGCGCCCACCTCGCCCCCACCGCAAACGCAGGCCTGTTGTGGGCCTGGCATGGGACGAGGCTTTCAGCTTTTGTTATGCGGATCTGCCTGCCGTGCTGCACGAGTTTGGGGCGCACGTTGTCGCTTTTTCTCCCCTGCGGGATGCCGCGCCGCCAGCCGAATGTTCTGGCCTGTACTTTCCCGGCGGCTACCCGGAACTGCATGCCCCCCGGCTCGCGGCCAACACGGCCATGCGCGCAGCCCTGCACGGGCTGGCTGCACAGGGCATGCCCATGTACGGCGAGTGCGGGGGCTATATCTATCTCATGCAGTCCGTGCAGATGGCAGGGCAAGGCCACGCCATGAGCGGCCTCTTGCCGCGCAACTGCGCACTTGGCGCAAGCAAGGCTGCTCTAGGCTATCGGGCCGCACAGGCCGCGCATGGCTGGCCCGCGCTCAACCAGCTTGCCCCCCGGCCCATGTGGGTGCGCGGACACGAATTTCACTATGCGCAGGAAGAAGAAACACCCCTGCCCACCCCATGCCGTCCCCTGTGGAAGCTCTATGACAGCCAGGGCCGTTTTTTGCGGGATGAAGGCTGCCGCCTCGGATCTGTCGCCGGATCATGGCTGCACTGCTATCCCGAAGGCTCCCGCCGCTTCTGGCGCGGATGGCTGCGCACCTGCGCCGCCTACTTTTCAGACACACGCCCCTGAGGATTTTATGGTTCACAACCCCACAGATAAAATCAGTGTTGATCTTGACCCGGCCTGCACCCCAGCCGAAATCGAAAGCCGCTCTTTCGCCATCATAGATGCGGAAATTCCTGAACCGCGAACCTTTGATGGCCCGCTCTGGCAAGTGGCTCGCCGCTGTGTCCACACCCTTGGCGATACGGATATCGTGAACGACCTGCGGCTGAATGCCCAGAGCCTTGAAGCTGGCGTGAGCGCCCTGCTCGCGGGCTGCACCGTGTATACCGACACCCGCATGGCTGCCGCTGGCCTGCCCATGCGCCGCCTTGAACCGCTAGGGGTAACGGTGACGCCTCTCATGGCACTGCCCGGCCTTGCGGAGCTTGCCGCCAGCCGGGGCACCACACGCTCCCGCGCCGGGCTTGAGAGCATTGCGCAGAATATGGGCGGCAACATTGTGGTCATCGGCAATGCGCCCACGGCCCTGCTGGGGCTTCTGGACGTGCTTGCGCAGGGCGCGCAGCCGCCTGCCCTTATAGTGGGCATGCCTGTGGGTTTTGTGAACGCGGCGCAGTCAAAGGAACTTCTGCGACAAAGCCCCTGGCCCCACTTTACCTTGCTGGGCCGTAAGGGCGGCTCCGCTGTGGCGGCGGCCTGCATCAACGCACTGGCGGACATGGCCCTTGCGCGGCGCGGCCTCACGCAGGTTGCGGCTCTTTAGATAAAGCACCTGGTAGCGGCTCTTGTCAGCAATAGCCTGAATACTGTCTGGTTATTGAAAATGGGCATTCCCTGAACATGAACACGTTCAGGGAATGCCCATCAGTTTTTGGCGGCTAAACGCTGGGGAATCAATCACACGGGCACATGCTGCCGTCTTTGAAGGTTTGAACTTGGGCAATTCTTGCTATTTTTTTCATAGCTCGCTATTTATTCCATAGCGCGCGCAAGAACACTCACCCTCGCTTGCAGCTTCGCAAAATACGTGGAGCGCAAGCCAAAAGATCAAACGACAAGGAGCAAACCATGCCCGTCATCACCATAGCCCTGCACAGCACAACGGAAGAAGTGAAGAAGAACCTGATTGAAGGCCTGACCGCAGCCGCAGTGGCGGCAACGTCCGTTCCGCAGGAAAAGTTCGTGGTATTTGTTGAGGAATACGCAACCGATGCCATCGGTCTGGGAGGCCGGACGCTCAAGGCCATCAAGGCTGCGCAGCAATAGTCGCGGCCCGATTATGCAGGAATCCCCGGAGGAGGCTACGCGAGCCTTTTGCTGAGCAGTTCGCTCCAGCGTTCGGCTTCCTCCGGGGCCACTTCCATAGCCCAGGTGATGGCCCAGGCTCCAAATGGCTCCAGCAGGAGGCTCAACTCCACACCCATGTCTGTCAGGGCATAACCGTCATTGGTGGTGCACACGAGTTTTGCCTCGCGCAGTTCTTTCAAACGGCTGTTGAGTACCGCCGGGGATATGGATTCGCAGGCCTCCTGCAAGGCCCGGAATGTGGCTGGCCCCTTGCGCAGTTGCCAGATAACTCCCATGGCCCACCGTTTGCCCAGCAGGTCAAACAGCGCCATGAGCGGCACGCCGCTGCGGGAACCTCGAACAGGTTTACCTGGTATGGGTATGCTCATGCTTCCGCCGCATTCGTGCTGAACAATATGGTGCCATATCAGCAATTAACCTTGTCTGCGGGGCTTTTCAGCCTCATCGGCTGCGGAGGCATCCGCGGGCTTTGACGCATCAGCGGGGCTGGCTGCGCTGTCCGCAGATGTCGTGTCAGCCTCATCTTCAGACGGATTTGCCGTGTCGGGGCTGATAATTTCCGCATCGGTCACATCGTCATCATGCCCTGCTGATCCATTCCCGTTAGCTGCGCCATCACCCGATGCAGCTTCGGCGTCAAGGGCCGGGGGCAAGGCCTGCGCCTCCACCACATGACCGCCAAGAGCCAGACGCTGCACCTCATTTTGCGGCAAGGGTATGCAGCCCTTGTCCACCAGCACGATGCCCGTGCGTTCCAGCACTTCGCGCCGGTACTCATATTCCTGCTGCATGCGGTGATGCCGGTACACAAACCAGCGGTGCACCAGATAGCACACGGCAATAAGGGCAGCCAGACTGCCCGCAATCCAGGGGATATATTCGGTCAGCGCGCCGCCAAGGCGCATCAGGGCAGAGAAAGCCCCGTCCACAAAAAACAGTCCCGCACCCAGCAGCATGATGCCCAGCAGCAAAACCACCGTGGGCGCATTACGGATTATGGCATAAAAACGGCGCAACCGTTCGGGAACCTGTTCATCGTCAGCAGCCTGCCCTGCACCCTGCCCGCCCTGTATGTTGTCCTCGCGCCCCAGATAGCGCGAAACCCAGGTACCGGAGAGGTGCACAATGAGCATCAGCCCCACAGGGGCCAGCACCGCGGCCACGGCCCAGCCAAACCAGGGAAAGCGCGCCAGCGGCGGGCCGCCGGGAACATCCGGCGCGGCATGCATGACGCCGTAAAAAAAAGAAATGCCGCCAACAATCATCTCTACAAAAAAGATGGCGACCATAAGGTATATAAGCGCATCCTTGTACGGGCCAGCGTACCAGGCGGCGCGATCCTGACGGCGGCTTTTATCCGCAGAAGATGCGGACTTGCCTTGCGCTTCGGATCCTTTATTCTCTGCTTTCTGCATTCGTTACCTCGGTTCCCAAAACATACGATGCGGCGCTTTTTCCCGCAAGCCCCCATACCCCGAAACAAGGATTTCGTCGTGGCGCGGCGCTCTTGCCCAGAACGCGCATCTGGCTTACTTTGCCTGCATGCACACTGGGAGGTTCTCATGCATGTTCTGGTAACAGGCGCAGCGGGCTTTATTGGATACCATCTTTCCCAACGGCTTCTGGCCGATGGGCACAGCGTGGTGGGCGTTGATAATTGCAACGACTATTACGATGTGCAACTAAAAAAAGACCGTCTGGGCCAACTTGCCGCCATGCCGGAGGCGCAGCGCTTCCGCTTTGAACTTCTGGACATGGCCGATGGCCCGGCAATGGCCGCCCTGTTTGCCCGCGAAGGATTTACCCATGTTGTCAACCTTGCGGCTCAGGCTGGCGTGCGCTACAGCCTCCAGAACCCGGAATCGTACCTCAATGCCAACCTGCTGGGCTTTGGGCATATTCTTGAAGGTTGCCGCCAGAACAAGGTGGGACATCTGCTTTTTGCCTCGTCTTCTTCAGTGTATGGCATGAACACGGCACGGCCCTACAGTGTGCACCATAATGTGGACCACCCGGTCAGCCTGTACGCCGCCACCAAGAAAAGCAACGAACTGATGGCCCATTCCTACAGCCACCTGTTCCGCATCCCCTGCACGGGATTGCGCTTCTTTACGGTATACGGCCCCTGGGGCAGACCGGACATGGCCCTGCACCTGTTCACCACCGCCATTGTGCGCGGCGAACCCATCAAGGTGTTCAACGAAGGGCGCATGCGCCGCGATTTTACCTATATCGACGACATCATCGAAGGCGTGGTGCGTCTGCTGCCGCTGGCCCCGCAGCCCGACCCGGACTTTGACCCCGCAAATCCCAACCCCGCCAGCAGCTCCGCACCCTGGCGCATCTACAACATAGGCAACAACAATACGGTGGAACTCAACGATTTCATCAGCACCCTTGAAGACGCCCTTGACATGAAGGCCCGCAAGGAACTTCTGCCCATGCAGCCGGGCGATGTTGAATCCACCTGGGCCAATATTGACGACCTCACCGCCGCCACCGGCTTTGCCCCTTCCACGCCCCTCAGCGAGGGTATAGCCCGCTTTGTGGCCTGGTACAAAGAGTATTATAAAATATGAACGACACTTTCTCCACTTCTGCGGATCATCTGAACATATCCGCCCCCACGCCCGCCCGGCCCGAAATTCTGGCTCCGGCGGGCGACGCGCCTTCATTCCTGGCCGCCCTTGCCGCCGGGGCAGACGCCATCTATCTGGGCCTCAAACATTTTTCTGCCCGCATGCAGGCAGAAAACTTTGGCCTGACGGAACTTTCGCGCCTGACAGACCTTGCCCATGCGGAAAACGCCCGCGTTTACGTGGCCATGAATACCCTGGTCAAGCCCAACGAGCCAGCTCAGGCCTATCGGCTGGCGGCGCGCCTTGCCCGTCAGGTCAGGCCCGACGGGCTGATCGTGCAGGATCTGGCTATGCTGGATCTGGCGCGCCAGGCTGGTTTTGAGGGCGGGCTTTATCTTTCCACCCTTGCCAACCTCACCCATCCTGAAAGCCTTTTGCAGGCCAAAAGACTCGGCGCCAACCGTGTTATCCTGCCGCGTGAGCTTTCCATAGATGAAATCCGCACCATGGGCGAGGCCTGCCCCGAAGGCCTTGACCTTGAATGTTTTGTGCACGGCGCGCTGTGCTACTGCGTTTCGGGCCGTTGCTACTGGTCGAGCTACATGGGCGGCAAAAGCGGCCTGCGGGGCCGCTGCGTGCAGCCCTGCCGCCGCGTGTACCGTCAGGGCGGCCCCGCTGCCATTGCTCTTGTGCGCAATGCGGAACGCGAGGAACAGGACCGCATGCGCCAGGAACAGTCGCGCATGGACATTGCCCGCAAAAACCGCACCGGGCGTGATGGGCGTGGCAAGGCCGACGACCGGCGCAACGAATCTTTTGACGCGCCCCGCCGCCCAAGCTCACGCGGGCAGATACGCGGCAAGGAACACAACGGACGCTGGTTCTCCTGCCTCGATCTTTCGCTGGACGTGCTGGCAAAAACCCTGCTGAACATCCCCCACCTTGTGTCGTGGAAGATCGAAGGTCGCAAAAAAGGCCCGCATTACGTGTATCACGTGGTTACGGCCTACCGCATGCTGCGCGACAACCCCGGCGATGCCCAGGCCCGCAAGGCTGCGGAAGAAATCTTGCAAATGTCGCTGGGCCGGCCCTCCACGCGCGCGCGCTTTTTGCCGCAGAAGGACCACACCATCCCCACCACGCCGGACGGTCAGACCAGTTCCGGCCTGCTGGCGGGCAAGATTCGCATTGAACCTGAAGGCGGCGTGACGCTCAAGCCCTTCTTTGAACTGCTGCCGCAGGATTACCTGCGAGTGGGTGTTGAAGACGAGCGCTGGCATGCCACTTTGCCCGTAACCCGGCGTATTCCCAAGGGCGGCAGCCTTACCATGCGCCTGCCCAAGCACAAGACGCCCAAGGCTGGCACGCCTGTCTTTCTTATTGACCGGCGCGAACCAGAACTCATGCGCATCATCAAAAGCTGGCAGGCGCGCCTTGAGGCCATGCCCGCCCGCCCCAGCAAGGCTGTGGAAAGCGACCCCCGCCTGCCCAAGCCCATCAAGGCAAAAACCCGGCCCGACATGTACGTGCGCTCAAGCGTGCCCCATGGCAAGGAGACCCGCACTGGCCGCAGCCAGTTGCAGGCCCTCTGGCTTTCGGCGCGCAGCGCCGAGCTTTCACGCACTGTTACCCCGCGCATGTGCTGGTGGCTGCCGCCGGTTATCTGGCCTGATGAAGAAGAAACCATCCGTCGCTCCATCGGGCGGCTGTGGCGTGACGGCGCGCGACATTTTGTGTGCAACGCTCCGTGGCAACGCGGATTGTTCCCCGAACAGCTTGACGAAAACGCCGACCTGCTGGCCGGGCCTTTCTGCAACGCGGCCAATGCCTCTGCCCTTGGCATACTTGCCAGTATGGGATTTTCGGGCGCTTTTGTAAGCCCTGAACTGGCGCAGGAGGATATGCTGGCCCTGCCCGCGCAAAGCCCTCTGCCCCTTGGCGTGGTGCTTTCCGGTTACTGGCCCGTTGGCATCAGCCGTTTCGGTCTTTTGGGCGTCAAACCCAATGAGCCATTCCTCAGCCCCATGGGCGAACCCTTCTGGGCGCGGCAATATGGCGGCAACATCTGGATTTATCCTGGCTGGCCGCTTGATATCACCGCCAAAAGGCAGGAACTGCTCTCGGCGGGATACGGTTTCTTTGCGCACATGCAGGAAAATCCGCCTGCCTCCGTGCCCGAAATGCGGCGCAAAAGCCTGTTCAACTGGGAAGGGGATTTGCTGTAAGGGGCATGCCGCCCCAAACCCCGGGCGGCTGACCGCATTCACAGCATCCTGACACATACTTGCGGGCCGCCGACAGAATATGGTTTCTGACGGCGGTCCTTTTTCCGGCGCAGGAAGCCCCAATGCACACGGATGAACCTTTTTACAACGCCCGACAGCTTTTTCCACGCGGGCTTGAGCAGCCGGAAGGCAGCCTGCGCTTTGGCGCAGACGCCCTCCTGCTGGCTGCCTTTGCCGCACGGCATGTGGAAAACCTGAACGCGTCACGCCAGGCGCATCTGACTGCGGCAGAATTGGGCTGCGGCTGCGGAGCCGCCCTGCTGGGGCTGGCCTTGCGTTGCGCTGGCATTACCGGGCTGGGGCTGGACAGGGAAGGGCCGCTCGTGCAGGCCGCCACAGCCAATGCCGCGCGCCTTGGCTTGACAGACAGGCTGCGCTTTGTCGAAGCTGATCTGGCCGACAGAAAGCTCTTGCCAGAACAGGCAGGCGCAACAGGTGGCAGCCATGCCGGAAAGTTTGATCTGGTTCTGGCAAATCCGCCCTATGGAGTAGCCGGGAGGCCCTCGCCCCGCCATATGCGCGAACGGGCGCTGCGTGGCGCACAGGGCGAGGAAAGCCGGGAATACGTGCTCCAGCTATTCTGCCGCGCTACGGCAGCCCTGCTGCGGCATCAGGGCTGTTTTTGCTGCATTTATGACGCACAGGCCTTGCCGCTGTTGTGCACGGCCTTGAACGATGCGGGCCTTGGGCTGCGCCTCCTGCTGCCCGTGAGGGCGCACAGGACAAAACCCGCATTGCGGATTCTCGCTCTGGCCCGTAAGAATGCCGCGCACGAAACCCTGATTGAAGCGCCGCTGACGCTGCACACCGGGCCATCCATCAATGTCAGCCGTGGAACCAGCAGCGTCATGGGTGGCGGCACGGGCGGGCCTCGGTGGTCTGCACAGGCCTTGCGCTTCTGCCCCTGGCTGGCCTGACGCATGCTTTGCCGTAATCAATCCCGCACAGATTCCATCCCCACAGGGTGAATTATGAATTTTATAGCTGATCTGCACATCCATTCCCGTTTCTCGCGCGCCACAAGCAAGGCCCTCAATCCCCGCCATCTGGCGGCCTGGGCGCGCTGCAAAGGCATCAACGTACTGGGCACCGGGGATTTTACGCACCCCCAGTGGCGGGCGGAACTGGCGGAACAGCTCGTGCTGGACGAGCACACGGGCCTCTACAGGCTGGCGGTTGAGCCGGAAACGCTTGAGTTCATGGATGCCAAGGCTGGCCCGGGCATGCAGGAATCCACCGCTCCGCTGTTTTTGCTGCAAACGGAAATCAGCTCGATCTACAAACGCGGCGGCAAGGTGCGCAAGGTGCACAACCTTGTGTTTGTGCCCACCCTTGAGGATGCGGAGCGCCTTTCGTTGCGGCTGGCGCAGATCGGCAACCTCAATGCCGATGGCCGCCCCATTCTGGGGCTGGACTCGCGCGACCTGCTTGAAATCATGCTGGAATGCGCGCCCGGATCGGTGATGATTCCCGCCCATGTGTGGACGCCATGGTTTGCGCTTTTCGGCTCCAAATCAGGCTTTGACAGGCTTGAAGACTGCTACGGCGATCTTTCGGAGCACATTTTTGCGCTGGAAACGGGCCTTTCGTCTGACCCAGCCATGAACCGCCTGATCAGCAGGCTTGACGGCTACGCCCTTGTGTCCAATTCAGACGCGCATTCCGGAGCCAACCTTGGGCGCGAGGCCAATCTGTTTGCGGGCCGCCCCAGCTATGCGGGCATGTTTGCGGCTTTGCGCGCCTCTGCCCGGCGGGAAGACCAGTGCAATCTGGACTGCCGCTTTCTCGGCACCATGGAATTCTATCCTGATGAAGGTAAATACCACCTTGACGGGCACCGCGCCTGCAACGTGGTGCTGGAGCCTAAAGAATCGCTGGCTCTAGGCAACATCTGCCCGGTCTGCGGCAAGCCGCTCACGGTCGGCGTATTGCACCGGGTGCTGGAACTGGCAGACAGGGAAACCCCGCCGGAACTCCCGCGCGAACCGGAAGTGCGCCCGCTGATTCCGCTGGCCGAAGTCGTGGGCGAAATCCTTGGCGTTGGCCCGGCATCGCGCCGGGTGCAGGAGCGTTACAGCAGTCTCCTGCGCGAGCTGGGGCCGGAGCTGGATATCCTTTGCCGTCTGCCGGAAGCAGACATTCGCGCCCACTGGGAGCCGCTGGGCGAAGCAGTGGCCCGCATGAGGCGCGGTCAGGTCTACCGCAAAGGCGGCTATGACGGCGAATACGGCACCGTGCGCGTTTTCTCCCCTGAGGAAGTGGCCGATGCGCGCGGCACCCTGCCGGGCGTAAAGGCTCCTGCCAAACGAGGGCGCAAAAAGGCTGAACCACTTGAATCTGCAACTGCCGCACAGCCCGCATCCGTGCGCGTGCGTCGGGCCAGCCTCCCCCTTGCGGGTGATACCAACGCAGAAGCCACAAGCAATTTTTCCGCGGTAAAATCCGCAGCTAAAACTGACATGCCTGCGCAGGCCTTTGCCTATTCTGACGAGCAGCAGACGGCGCTTGCAGCGGGCCCAGCGCCCGTGCTGGTGCTTGCTGGCCCCGGCGCGGGCAAAACCCGCGTTCTGGTGGGCCGCCTGCAATGGCTTGCGGAACAGGGCGCGGACATGCGCAGGGTGCTGGCTGTCACCTTTACGCGGCGCGCGGCGGATGAACTGCGGGAAAGACTGTCCAAGGCCTTTGATGGTGGCGCGCAAACGGCGCTGCCGCAATGCGACACCCTGCACGGCATGGCCTGGGCGGCCCTGCGCGCTGCCAGCGCGGACAATCCCCCGCTGTTGCTTGGCGAGGATGCCGCGCTCAATTTGTTCCGTCTGGCAAATCCGGAACTGGAAAAGCGCGACGTGCGCAAACTGTGGGATGCCCTTGCTCTGGCGCGTGAGGGTGGCGTTCTTGCGCAGGAGCCTGCTCAAAGCCCTCTGGCCCGAGCTGCTGCCAACTACGTTGCGCGCAAAAATATGGGGCAGCGCTATGCGGACTACGCCGACCTTCTGGACTGGTGGCTGGAGCACGCCCGCACCCTGCCCGAAAATGAGCGTCCACAGCATGTGCTGGTAGATGAAGTGCAGGATCTTTCCGCTGTGCAGCTTGCCATTGTTCGCGCCTTGCTGCCTGCGGATGGGCATGGATTTTTCGGCATTGGCGACCCGGATCAGGCCATTTATGGATTCCGTGGCGTTACGGGCCAAAGCGAGGCCAGTCTGCGCGCCTGCTGGCCGGGGCTGAACGTCTTCCGCCTTGGGCAGAGCTTCCGTTCCAGCCAGAGCGTACTGGATATGGCCCGCAGCCTCCTGCTCCACAAGGGGCAGTGCGGCCCATTGCTGGCCGCGCAATCCCTCACGGCTGAACTGCGGCTCTTTTCCGCTCCCGATGAGCGCACCGAGGCCCGCTGGGTAGCAGAGCGGGTTCGACATCTGCTGGGTGCAACGGCCCACACCTTGCTGGATCACAGCAAGGGGGACGACCTGCACGGCCTGGCCGGAGCACTGGCACCGGGCGACATTGCGGTTCTTGTGCGCCTGAAAGCGCAAATTCCCCCCCTGCGTGCGGCCCTTGAACAGGCGGGGATACCATGCGCCGCGCCCTCACAGGATGGATTCTGGCAAGACGCCGCCTGCGCGCACCTGTTGAGCCTGCTAGGCGCTCATTGCGGTTTTGCGCATGTATCTACCGAGGATCGGGGTCAACAGGATACCTTGCCGCAAAACTGGACATCGGCAGAGAGCCTGCCTGCTCCGGAGCGTATGCTCCCCTGGCTTGCCAAACAGCCATGGGCAGGGGAAGTCTTTACCGGCAGCCGCCCTTGGCGCGAACTGTGCCGCCTGTGGAACCAGAGCGGGCACTGGGCGGGCTTTTTTGAGCAGCTGGCATGGCTCCAGGAGGCCGAGCTTGTACGCGCCAAGGCCGAGAGTGTGCAGATTCTGACCTTGCACGCATCAAAGGGGCTTGAATTTCAGGCTGTTTTTCTGCCGGGGCTTGAAGACGGTCTTTTGCCTTTGCGGCGTGAACTTTTGTTCCCTGCTGCGGATGCCGCGACCAGCAGCACCCAAAGAGAGGCCGACGAGGCCGAGGAGCGCCGTTTGCTGTACGTGGGGCTTACGCGTGCTGCGCGGGCGCTTTTTCTCAGCCATTGCGCACAACGCTCTCTTTATGGGCGCACCCTGCATTTGCAGCCCTCGCCCTTCATGAGCCAGATATGCGAATTTTGCCGACACAGCACCCTTGCAACACGCACCCGTAAGGAACAGAAACAGATCAGCCTGCTCTGATTTCCTCCCCCGATCTACGCCACCGATGGCAGGATGAAGGGCACAAAAAAAAAGCGCCAGTTGCGCTTGTGCTTTTGCGGAATTGATTTCGGCCTGTGGCTCGATAGGCGATCAAGCAGGCTTGTAGGTTGGGCATAGGAGCATTGCACCACCCTTGCCCCTATATCTAGCGGCCTGGAAACAAGGGCGCAACAGGCTGTCCGGCCTGACAAACGCCACACCCGGCAAAACTGCTCAAGAGTGCGCCACAATGTGACGCAGAAAAGCCGCTTATTCTTCCAGCCAGGAGTCGTCTTCAAGCACCTTGTAACCGCGCACGATGAGGTACACCACGCCGTCCGCTTCTTCCATGATGCCTGATACTTCCACGGGCACGCTGACCTCGTCATCCAGGTCAACCCCGGCGCCGCGCGGCACAATGCGGTATTCCACATCATCCTGCACAACAGCGACACGGGCCTGGCGCGCATCCACAGAGCGCGGCACTGCCGCGACATAACCTCTGACAGTAATGGGACTCTTGTTCATAAGCTCTAACATTGCCTTTCAATGCCGGTTTTTCTCGCCTATAGCTCCTTTTATTTTCTGACGCAAGCATCCCTGGCTCTTTGCCGCGTTTTTTTGACGCGCTTCGGCTCCGCACGCCTGAAGACCTTGTTGCAGGCCGTTTTTTTTCATCAGCTCATACCAGTGACCACGTGAAATACCTGCCACTTCCGAGGCTTTTCGCACGTCTTCCGCGCACATGTCCCAAACCTGCCGCACGTAGGCTTTTTCAGCCTGCGATTTCCATTCACGCAGGCTCGGCGGTTTTTGCCCCAGCGCGTCATTTACTAAAAACCCGTTTTCCTGGGCAGTTATCCCCGCGCCGTCACTGCCGTGCAACCCACCATTCTCTTTGACCGGCGGCACGGTTCCCTGCCCCATGCGACGCCGCACGGAGTCCACGCGCATACGCGTGGGAAGATGCGCAGGCAGGATCAGGTCGCTTTTGCCAGCCGTGAGGCATGCCCGCTCAAGACAATGGATCAGTTCGCGCACATTGCCGGGCCAGGCATACTCCAGCAGCACATCCAGCGCCTCGTTGGAAAGGGTTTTTTCCGGCTGGTCGTTGCCCAGGCAAAAGCGCGCAATGGCCTGCCGTGCCAGCGCGGGGATTTCGTCAAGCCGCTCGCGCAACGGCGGAATCACAATGGTGAGGCCTTGCAGCCTGTAGAGCAGATCTGCCCGGAAGCTGTTTTCCTTGGCCATGTGCTCCAGATTTTTATTGGTGGCGGCCACCAGCCTGAAATCGCTGCTGACCTCGCGCACCTCGCCCACAGGGCGAAAACGCCGCTGTTCCAGGGCTCGCAAAAAAACCCCCTGCATGGGCTGAGGCAGGTCACCCACTTCATCCAGAAACAGCGTCCCTTTGTCTGCCGCAAGCAGCAACCCTTCGCGCGCCCTGTCCGCACCTGTGAACGCGCCGCGGCTGTGGCCGAACAAATGGCTTTCCACCAGGGTTTCTGGCAGCGAGGCGCAGTCAACCGTTATAAACGGCCTGGCTGCCCTTGCACTGTTGCGAAAGAGCGCCCGGGCAAAGAGTTCCTTGCCTACCCCGGTTTCACCCAGCAAAAGCACGTTTACTTCGCTTTTTGCAGCCTGCGCCAACAGCTTGAGGGCGCGGCTCATGCCGGGGCCACTGCCAAGGATATGCCCGCTGTCCACAACCAGAGCTTCTGATACTGGGGTACGGTTTTGCCTGAATTGCAGAATTTGCCGCAAACACTGCTCAATATCGCGCATCTGCAAGGGTTTGGTGAGGAATTCCCACGCCCCGGAGCGCAAGGCGGCCTCGGCATTGTCGCCGTCGCCGTTACCGGTGATGACAACCACATCCGGCGCACCGGGCAGGTGTGCAAAGTCGGCCTGATATTCAAGCCCGTTACCGTCCGGCAGCCATACGTCCAGCAAAACTACATCCACAGGCTCGCTGACCATGCGCAGCGCCTCCTGAATGGAAGCGGCCAGCAGGGTTTCGTGCCCCATACGGTTGCAGACCACCTGCACCATTGTGCGCATCAGTCCTTCATCGTCCACCACAAGCACTTTGGCCATCAGCTTGTTCCCCTTGTGATCACGCTTCCGCCGATTTTTTGTCTGCACGCCTTGCCGCGTCTGTCGGACAATACCTTTTGTGCTGGTATTCTGCACCTCAGACGGTCTTCTCCTGCTCCACGGTTGCGGCGAGCACCTGCGCTGCTTCCTGCATTGCGGTGCGCAATTTTTGCGCTTCTTCCGAAATACGTTCTGATTGCGCGTCTTCTGTTGCTGTTGCAACCGCCCGCAGATGGTCAAGCCTCATGACGCCTGCCGAATTTTTGCAGGCATGGGCTGTGCGCCGCAGCTGCTCAAAATCACCCGTTGCAATGGCGGCATCCAGGGTTTGCAGACGCTCGTGAAGTTCATGTTCCAATACGTTGGCAAGGCTTTTCAGCACGTCTTCATCGCCATCCAGCGCTTCAAGTGCTGCATTGCGGTTCCAGACAACATTTTTGCATTGTATGTCAGCAGATTGATGCTCAGTCACGGCGGTTTCTGGCCTGTTCGCAATTGCGGTTTTTACCTGCGCAACAGTTTTTGGCCTGCCGGAGCAATCTGCCGACTTTGCTGTCACCAGTTTTTCCAGTTCATGGCGCAACTGTTCAAAGCTCAAGGGCTTTAGAAAAACGCCGTCAGCGCCAAGCTCCTCGCATTTGCGCAAAAACGAATCGCTTGTTGTCGCTGTGTAGACAACGGAGAGGGTTTCTGCCGGGGACAATGTATCGCCATTCCGCAAAGCCCGCAGCACATCCAACCCACCAATGCCGGGCAACCGGCTGTCGAGCACAAGCAAGTCCCACAGCCCTTGCCTGGGATCACGCAGCAGTTCCAGTGCCTTTTCGCCGGTTTCAACCGCTACTGGTTCTGCCCCCATGCTCCGCAACATATGCTGCATGGCGTAGGCAATGGACGCGGTATCCTCCGCCACCAACACTTTTTTGCATACCCGCAAGGGCTTTGCGCAACACGGTTGCCCTGACTTGGACGCATCTGACGTGCCCGCATTCTCCCGGGGGTTGGCTTGTAAGGGTTGCGAACACTGCGAAAGCAACACGTAAAGCGTAAAACAGGCCCCCTGCCCTGTACGGGAAGCCAGATCCACATCCCCGCCCATGAGCCGTGCAAGGGTGCGGGCGATGTTCAGCCCGAGGCCGGTTCCCGGTGTGCGGGCGGTATCGCGCCCCCGCTGAAAACTCTCAAACACCCTGGCCTGATCTTCCTGCGACATGCCGGGGCCAGTATCAGTGACAGAAATTGCCAGCTTCAGATGTTCACTGGTACATTCAAGGGCCGTGGCATAAACGCGAACAGAACCAGCCTCGGTAAATTTGACGGCATTACTGACAATGTTGCCCAGGGCCTGCCGCAAGCGAAAGCTGTCGCCCACCGTACATCGCGGTAGCTTTTCGTCCAGGCCGAGGGTCAGGGAAATCCCCTTGCTGTCGGCAATGGGCCTGTACAAGTTCACACAGCTTGCGAGGCTCTCCCGCAGATCAAAGGGCGCGGCTTCAAGCGTAGGGGTTCCCTGCTCCAGCGCTGCGTGGTCGGTTATGTCGCCCACCATTTCCCGCAGGGCCTCTGCGGCTTGTGCAAGATAGCCCAAGGCCTTTTTGCGTTCCTTTTCAGGCAGGTCAGTGCGCTGCGCCAGTTCGCTCATTCCTACAATGGCTGTCAGCGGTGTGCGCATGTCGTGGCTGAGGTGCCCCATAAACGAGCTTTTCATGCGGCTTGCTTCCTCCGCCAGCCAGCGCCGATGCGTGAGGTTGAAGGTCAGGCCGCCAATGGCGAGCACGCCCGTGACTGCAAGCAGCCCGTACAGCAAGCGCATGTTGTAGCGCTGCCTTTCCAGCCCTTTGTGGAATGAGCTTGCGTCCTGGCTCACGCTGATGCCGCCGAGCACTTCTCCCACTTTTTTGTTTGTATGGCACCGCAAACAGCTTTGCTGGGCCATAAGCACACTCAACAGGCGCAGGCTTTGACCATTGCCTGGTTGTGGAGCCGTAAACACTTCGGGGGTTTCTTCCGCACAGCGGGCAAGCGCTGATTTTTCCCACACATCCGCCATGTTTTCAGGCCGCAGGGGCGCACTGCTTATTACGCTGATGGTCACCCCTTCGCGCGAGCTGCGCTCCGCCAGCTGGCGGCTCATGTATGCCGGGTTAACCAGCACCAGGGTGCGCCCATCCTGTGTGGTTACTGTGCGTTCCGATTCTGGCAACCAGGGGTTTGGCTGACCGTTGTCACTTTTTTCAACATATACGCCGCCGTGCGCGGCATTCCAGTTTCTTGCGTCCATTAATTGCTGCGCCATGGTTGAAAGTCGTGTATGCTCCAACTCAAGGCTATGCTCAGCATTGACCTGCACTGCCTGGCTGTAAAGAAAGCCAGTAAGACCAAGCCAGGCAAGGCTGGCAACAAGTACCAGCCACGGCATCTTTTTCGACTTTACAAATGATTCGCGCAGCATGCTCACCCTTCCGGTGGTGTTGTCATTTATTTCTGAATCTGTCTTTTTTTTCTGAATTTTTCTGTGACCGAAATCACTCTTTTTCTTTTGACTTCATGCAATTATCTTATTTATCTACTAATTATTTTTTTATTTTATTTACTGGTTTTGGTACGTTTCTTGTTTTCATAACCAGGATGCCGCCATGGGGGCGGCACACAAGGAGCGAGTTAAGGAGGCTCTATGGGAACACCCCGCAATGGACCATGGCTTAAGGTGCTGTTGGGCGGCGTTGCGGCGGGAATGGTGCTTTTGGGTGTGCTTGCGTACGCCATGACGACAACTGACCAGCGACCTTTTTGCGCCAGTTGTCACATAATGCAGGAAGCAGCCGTGACCCAGAAAATGGGATCACACGCCAAACTTTCCTGCAATGAGTGCCATGCCCCGCATAATCTGCTGGCCAAGCTGCCGTTCAAGGCCCAGGAAGGCCTGCGCGACGTTATCGGCAATGTTTCAGGCCACGACATTCCGCGTCCTTTGAGTGTTCGCACCAAGGATGTTGTCAATGCCAACTGCATGGCCTGCCATAGTCAGACCAATGTCAATGTGGCCAGCATGGACGCCAAACCCTACTGCGTGGATTGCCACAAGGGTGTGGCCCACATGCGCATGATGCCTATAAGCACAAGGACGGTAGCCAATGACTAAGAGCAACATACACAAGGCCCTGGGAGTGGTGGCCCTGCTTGGCATAGCTTTGCTCGCGGGCTGTCAGGATGTTTCCACTGACCTTAAGCCCCCGAAGTACAAAACTTCCATACCTGAAAGTGAAACCCGTATTTCTGCTTTCCAGAAAGATTTTCCGCAGCAGTACGCCTCGTACATGAAGAACAACGAATCCTCGGTCATGACCGAATACAAGGGTTCCATCCCCTATCACAAGAACGACAACGTCAATCCCCTGCCCAAGGGCTTCAAGCATGCGCAGCCCTATCTCAAGAATCTGTGGCTGGGTTATCCCTTCATGTACGAATACAATGAAGCGCGCGGCCACACGTACGCCATTGAAGATTTTCTCAATATTGACCGTATCAACCGCTTTGCCGCCGACGGCAAGGGCGGCCTGCCCGCCACCTGCTGGAACTGCAAAACCCCCAAGATGATGGAATGGGTCAAGCAGTACGGCGATGCCTTCTGGTCAAAAGACGTCAATGAATTCCGCAGTAAAGACAAGATCAACGAAATGGATGAAACCATTGGTTGCGCCAACTGCCACGATCCTGTGACCATGGAACTGCGCCCTTACTCCGAGCCGCTCAAAGACTGGTTGAAGCGTAGCGGGCAAGACTGGGCCAAGCTTTCGCGCAACCAGAAGCGCAGCCTTGTATGCGCGCAGTGCCATGTGGAATACTATTTCACCCACAAGGACAACGGCCCCGCCGCCAAGCCCGTGTTCCCCTGGGACAACGGCTTTAACCCCGAAGACATGTACCAGTACTACAAAGGGCACGGCCCCAAGGGCGCCGATGGCAAGCCCGGGCCTTTTGTTGACTGGACGCACGCGGCCTCCAAGGTCGGCATGATCAAGATGCAGCATCCTGACTATGAAATGTTCCAGGACGGCCCCCATGGCGCTGCCGGAGTTGCCTGCGCCGACTGCCACATGCCCTACATGCGTGAAGGCGGCAAAAAGGTTTCCAGTCACTGGATGACCTCACCCCTCAAGGATCCGGAACTGCGCGCCTGCCGTCAGTGCCACGCCGACAAAACCGCTGACTACCTGCGCGGCCGCGTGGAATACACCCAGAAGAAGGCCTTTGAACAGCTGCTGAAAGCGCAGGAAATCTCGGTTAAGGCGCATGAAGCTGTTCGTCTTGCCAATGCCTACGAAGGCAAGCGCGCAGCCGATTACGACGCCCTGATGACCGAAGCGCGCGAAATGGTGCGCAAGGGCAGTTGTTCTGGGATTACGTTTCTGCGGAAAACAGCGTTGGTTTCCACAACCCCGCCAAGACGCTTGATACGCTCATGACCTCTATGGAATGCAGCCAGAAGGCCGTTGATCTTGCCACCAAGGCTACGGATTTTGGCATTGCTGAAGCGCTTTCCAAGGATATCAAGGAAACTGTGCCGCCCATTCTGGAAATGAGCCGCAAGCTCCAGCAGGACCCCGAATTCCTCAAGAAGAACCCCTGGACCAAGCTGCTGCCCACCTTGCCAAAGGCTGATCAGGTTTGGGACAATCAGACAAGGATCACTTCTGAGGCAAAGCCTGCCCAGTAGCCCGTAGTTGCATGCAGGCCAGGCGATTACGCGGCACTGCATAACTTTCAAAACAGCAAGGCCCCTCTTCAGGGGCCTTGCTGTTTTGATCTCTCAAAGTATGAATACTGTTGTTATTACGGTTTGTTATCCCATTATTATTTTTTTGTCTGCCAAAAATAATCCTCGTAGCTTGCCAATCAGGCACACAAATTGCTTAATCCTGTGCAGCACATATGTGTTATATTTTTGACTTTTGCAAAATTATTTGCAAACACAGTAGGTTGCAGCATGGAAGCAGCAATACACTCAAACACTTGGCGAAGATGGCGCAATTTTGCGTTGCTCTTGGCATGCGCCGTACTTCTGACAGGCTGCGGAGCTTTCAGATCCGCGCCCGATAGCGGCCCAGCACCAGAATCCGCGCGCAAGGTTGTTAAAACGGCCTATACGCAAATGGGCAAAAAATACAGACCTGGCGGAGCCTCACCGCAAAAGGGCTTTGACTGCTCCGGTTTGATCTGGTGGGCATATAATCAGAACGGCGTAAAAGTGCCGCGCATAACAACTGATCAGGCTCACACAGGGCAGCAGGTTCCGCTTTCATCTGCCCGGCAGGGAGACATCCTTGTTTTTCGCACCAGCTCCGGCCCAAGGGGGCTGCACACTGGCATATATGCTGGCGGCAATTCCTTTATCCACAGCCCCAGACGCGGCGAAAATGTGAGGGTTGAGAGCCTTGACGTACCATACTGGCGCAACAAACTTATCGCGGTAAGGCGGGTTGTGCACTGATCAGCAGCAGCGCCACCGCGTAATCACGCAATTGTTTATTTTATTGGCGGTAACGGCTCAGTCTGTACCGCCTTTTCTGTTTGCTGACTTGCTATTAAATTTTGTTTGGAGTATTTCAAAAAGAATTACATCGGAATCACCTTGTTGCTGATTTCCGTTTCTGCCCACTCCTTTTATCCGATTCAAATAGCCGGGTAGCCCACTTCGCAGCTCGTTTGAGGCGTCCTTGCCCGGCGCGGGAGGAGACATGGCTCGCAAGGCTGTAGTTGCTGAAAGCCTGTTGAGTATTGCGGATATTTCGCGCCATTTTTCCTTGCCAGAATCCACCACCCGCTATTACTGCAAACGGTTTGCCCATTTTATTCCCAGTGTTGGCGACGGCCGCAGACGCCGCTATCGCCGTGAAACGCTGGAAGTAATTGCTGCCGTGCTTGAGCAGATGCAAAAATCCCGCACGGCAGCAGCGGTTGAAGATGCGCTTAACGCGCGCTTTCCGCGAAATGCCGTTGCTGTTACAGATGCTGATTCTTCCACAGCCATTGCTGAAGTTCCTTCGAGCAATGACTTTTTCCCTTCCGCTGCACTTCAGATTCTGGAGCGCCAGACAAACGCCATTGAGGGCATTGCCCATTTGCTGCAACTTGTTGTACAGCGCCTCCCTGCCCCCGGCGGCAGCAATACGCCAGAGGTTGGACAGTTGCGCCAGGAGGTTGCAAACTTGCGTGTTTTGCTTGATTCGTCCGAAAAAACGCAACAAGCCGACCTTGATCAGTTGCGCTCATGGATGACCAAGGTTATCCGCAATCGCGGTGGTTCAGGACAGTCAGAATAATTTTGCCACAGCAAGCAGAAAGGCCGCGCAATTGCGCGGCCTTTCTCATGTTCATTTTTACGTTTCCGAAACACATAGAAATCAGGAGCTGGTTGCACTTTTGCCGCACCGTAACGCGACTGATTTACATGCCGCTCCGCCTGTCTATTCTGCGGATATACTCCGCCAGAACATCACGTTGAGGCGTGTCACTCACTACCGAGCTTGCTGATTTTTTCCAGCCAGACCAGTTCAACCCCGCTTGCGGTTTGGGCCTTTTTGTACGGAACAAAACCGAATTTTTCATATAACCGCAAGTTGCGTTCACTTTTTGCGCTGGTGAAGAGTTCATACCGGGCGGCTTTTATTGCGGACAAAATTGCCGTCATCAGTGCAGAGCCGTATCCCCTGCCCTGCCATTGCGGCAATACGGCAAGGCGACCAATGTGGGCTGTACCTTCTGTAAGGTGCGCCCTGACCGTTCCTGCCAGCGTCTGCCCATCCAGTGCCTTGAGTACTACGCAAGTGCGCCATTCCGCCACCAGTTCTTCAAGCGTTTGCGTGAGTGGCGGGATATTCCAATTTTCTACCAGCCTCGCTTCGCTTTCAAATGCGGCCCTTTGCAGGGCCAGAATTTGCGGCAAGTCGGATTTTGTAGCTGGCAGAATTGTCATGCGCTACTTGCTGTTTTTCAGCGCCATATCAATAGCGCTCTTAAAGAGATCAAGCGGCAGTGCTCCGCGAACCACAAGGTTGTTTACAAGAAAATACGGAGTCCCTTCAATGCCGAGCTTTTGGGCATCCATCTGGTCTTCGGCAATGATGTCTGTAACCTTTTTGCTGTGTACATCCTTGGCAAGGCGCTTCATGTCCACGCCAAGGCCTTCGGCAGTCTTTTTCAAAAAGGTTTCACCCTCGGCAATGAGCTTGTCCCTGTCTGCAAACAGGGCCTTGTAGAACTGCCAGGCCTTTTCCTCACTCTGCTGGGATATGGCTACAAAATATGCTGAGGCAATGTTGGCCGGGCCTTTGTCGTCCAAAGGCATATTTTTGAAAACAAGGCTCACGTCCTTGCCGTACTCCTGCAAAATGACATCCACAGTTTTGGAGGCCTGCTGGCAAAAGTGGCAGGTAAAATCAGAAAAGGCCACAATGCGCACCTTGGCCTTGGGTGATCCCATGACCGGGCGGCCCTCTGTTTTAACCGTTTTTGTCACTTTCATATCCTGCGCCCACTGGGCCTCAAGGCTGTGCTGACGGCGCAGATTTGACCCCTGCTGAGCGATATCGAGCACAGATTCGCTTTGCCTGCGCAGCACATCCATGACCAGTTCTGGCCGCTCCCGGAACAGTTTTTCAAGCAGCTTCGGCAGGTTTTCTTCCGTGACTTCCACAGCATTTGCAACGGCGCTCATACCGGGCACAATCCCAGCAGCCATGCTTGAGGCCAATATAAAGGCCGCCATCAATTTTTTACTAACCATACACTATCCTTATTTTCTGCGCTCTCGCTTAGCCCTGCTCCGCCTCGAGGCGAATCTGGGTAGCGGCATCTTCAATTTTAAAGAGCAGTTCATCAATGTCAACAGGCTTCATCAGGTAGCCAAATGCCCCCTCGCTCATGGCCTGAACAGCGAGCTGCATATCCGCATGGCCAGAAAGCAAAATAACCTGAGTTTTAGGCCACCGGGAATGGATAATCTGCAAGGCGGACATGCCATCCATAACCGGCATTTTTACATCCATAATTACAATGCCAAAGGGGAACTGCTCCATGGCATCCACAGCCAGTTGCCCGTTAGCAGCGGATTGGCACTCATACCCTCGGCGGCCAAGGCGCTTGGAGAGTATTCGCGTTACATCTGATTCGTCATCAACCAACAGCACTTTTGCTAGTTCCATACTTTCTCCAGCCAAGAGATTGTGCCATTTTTTACGCGCTTTAGCTTTACGGAGCAAGTTTTGTTGCTCAATATGCTTTAAGCCTTGACGCTCTCAATACTCTCTTTTACAAACAACCCATTGCAGCTTTCAGTGCCGCCCTCATGTTTCATGTGAAACACGAAGTTTTTTCTTCAAGTAAATCATGAAAAGGCGGCTAAGCCAGAAATTTCATGCTCGTTGACGCATCTGCTCCTAACAGGATCGCCTGGTGGTTGAAGCAGCAGTTCCTCTAAAATCAGTCAAAATGACTGGGAGGCCTCAATGGCGCGCATTATTTCCATTGCGAATCAAAAAGGTGGGGTGGGCAAAACCACCACTGCCATCAACCTTTCCGCTGCCCTTGCAGTCATGGAAAAAAAAGTTCTGCTCGTTGATTGCGATCCGCAGGCAAACAGCACCAGCGGCATAGGCCTGCACCAGGAAGACCTGCACGGCGACCTGTACAATACCTTTTATGAACCTGAAAAGTTGAAAGAAAATATAGCCAAAAGCCGATCACCATTTTTGGATATTCTGCCCGCTAGCACCAACCTGGTGGCAGTTGAACTGGAACTGGTGGACAAAATGGCACGCGAATTTTTTTTGGACGAATGCCTCAAAAGCGTGCGCAACGACTATGAATATATTATCCTCGACTGCCCTCCTTCTCTGGGACTTTTGACACTCAATGCCCTCTGCGCGTCACGCGAGCTGCTCATTCCCCTGCAATGCGAATTTTTTGCCCTTGAAGGCATCGTCAAGCTGCTGCAAACCTACGAGCAGGTGAAAAAAAGACTCAACCCCGATCTTTCCCTGCTGGGTGTAGTGCTGACCATGTACGACACGCGCAATCGCCTGACTCGCGAAGTTAAAAACGAAGTGCGCCGCTGCTTCCCCGAACACCTGTTTGAAACAGTTATTCCCCGCAACGTACGCCTTTCTGAAGCGCCCAGCCACGGCAAATCCATCATCCACTACGATATTAAATCAAAGGGAGCAGAAGCATACCTTGGTTTGGCCAAAGAAATCGTGCTGCGCAGACCAAGCAAAAAAAATACTGTTCTGCAATAGGGGCAAGCTTATTCCTTAGGGGTGGTGTGCTCTACCGCAACGTGCTTGTGAAAATGCTTCTGCCGGATTGTGGTTCCGCATGCACGGCAATGAAAAACAAGCAGGCCGCCAATATTCGCGTTAGTCAGTATAAACGGACTTTCGGGATCATTGCGCCAATCCTCGGTGCTGGCGGCACAGTGGGGGCAGGTAACTGAAGGGCTGTAGGGATATTTGAAATCCCAAAACTTCATGAGTTCTTCAAAACTTTCCAGCGGGCCGGCTGCCTGTTCGAGTTCTTGGGGCTTTGCATCGGCTGCCAAAATGCTGCGAACCTTGGGCTCCATTTTTTCCCAGAGGGGCCAGGGAATAATCACAGAAGAAATATTGCCCTTGATATCGGTGATATACTGAAGCTGCGGGTTATCCTGCATAACGAGTCCTTGAAGTAAAAAGCGGGGCCAAACCAAAGTCGAACTTTGGAACAAAAAGATACGCCTCGCACAAGGGCAAAATACCGCCCATTGCGCAACAAAACCAGCCAGGCAGATTTCTGCCAGAAAACAATAGCGCATAAGGTGCCGCGCCCCAAGGGCAAATGTCAAGGATACTGCAACGAAGTGCGGGTGTTTTGCGCAATAAGCTTGCGCCCCTTAAAAAGACCCTGCAACGTGCAGCAAAAGTTTGGCACATACAAATTTTGAATGAAGGCAATCACACAAGCGGTTTGTTGAAACGGCAATCCGCAATGGCAACGGGCTTGCACCACTGGGGTCCGGAACAATGGTTGTATTGCCGCAACCACAGCTTATGCTGGAGGAATAAAAATGAGCAGCAGCAAGGGATTGGGCAGAGGGCTTGACGCACTGTTTGGCGGAACCGCGCCAAAGCAGGAACCGCAAGGGCAGGAGAGCTCTGTTAACCTGATGCCGATTACGGCCTTGCACCCCAACCCAAATCAGCCGCGCAGGCACTTTGATGATGCCGCATTGCGGGAACTGGCCGATTCCATCAAATCGCAGGGGATTATTCAGCCGCTGCTGGTACGCCCGCTGGGCGGGGAAAATACCTATCAGATTGTTGCGGGCGAGCGCCGCTGGCGGGCGGCGCAACTGGCGGGACTCAAAGAAGTGCCCGTGTATGTACGCCAGTTGAGCGATAAAGAGGTCATGGCCGCTGCTCTTATTGAAAACTTGCAGCGCGAAGACCTCAACCCCATTGAAGAAGCCGAAGCCCTCCAGGCCTTGCGGGATGCCCTTGAGCTAACGCAGGAGGAACTGGCAAGTCGACTTGGCAAAAGCCGCCCAGCAATCGCCAACGCATTGCGCTTACTGCAACTGAGCGCAACTGCACGGGCCGACATTCAGGCCGGATTGCTCAGCGCGGGGCACGCGCGCTGCCTGCTGGGCATTGATGCGCCTATTGCTTCCGAAGCGTTGCGCCAGCGCATCCTGAGCCACAAGCTGACCGTGCGCGAAGCAGAAGACGCAGCCGCCTTCTGGCGTGGGCACAACGCCCTGCCCTGGGAACAAGAAGACACAACTCCGCAACCTCGCGCCAAAGCCCCCAGAAAGAAAAGCCCGCAATTCAAGACGCTGCAAATGAATCTTTGCTCCAGCATTGGCTGCAAAACGCAGGTAAGCGGCGATGAAAACAGCGGCCGCATTGCGTTTGCATACGGCAGCCGGGAAGAACTTGAACAGCTGTTGCAGAAACTGGGAGTGGCCCTGCCGGAGGCAGAAGAAGAATCTACAGAAAATCCCGCTAAGTAAACAGCGGGAAAATATGCAAGCAGAACAGATACCATGCCAATCCAAAGATAAGCGCAACCGGAGCATTCCGCATTGCGTTTATCTTTTTTGAAGAGGTCAAACCTTACACAACAGCGTGCCATACATGCCCTCAAGCCAAGGGTGGTCATGTGGTGTCTGCCACTGCCTGAGTACCTGCAAGCCGTCTGATTCGCGCACAAGACGCTCAATCTGCTTTTCATTCTCATTGGGCCGCAGTGTACAGGTAATATAGGCCATCTGGCATCCCGACCGCATCACTGATGCTAAACTCGCTAAAATGGATTGCTGCAAGCCCTCATGGTCAGTGGCCTCATGTGGGGCCCTACGGCGGATATCAGGCCTGCGGGCAAGCACGCCAAGCCCGGAACAAGGCGCATCCACAAGCAGATGCCCATCCCAACGTTTGAGAGGCGGCTTGACTGCATCGGCAAGAGCTACTGATGGGCAAGACAAGACAAGCCGCTCGCACTGGCCCGGCAGGGCCGAAAGACGCTGCATACTGCGGTCTGTGGCAAAAGGAACAGCAATCCCCCGTTCAAGCAGGGCAACTGTCTTGCCGCCAAAACCAGCGCAAACATCCCAAACGGGTTTGTCCCAACCATAGAGGCCAAGCTCTTCAAGAACAAGCTGCGAACCTGCGGATTGATACGAAAGCGCACCTTCACGTTGCAAGTCGTGCAAGGACTGACCACAAACAGCAGACGGCTGCGCACCCGGCGCAAAAGCAACACCCCACTGCCCCACCGCTACGCCACCACTGGCAAGCAAAGCCTCACGCAATACCACGGAAGAAGAATGTTGCGCGTTGACGCGAACCGCACTCCATGGGCGGGCAAAAGACCTGCGGGCAAGCTGCAAGGCGGCATCACGTCCGTAGTGCTTGTACCAGTGCCCCATGATCCACAAAGGCAATGAATAGAAAAGCCCCATGTGCTCCGCGCATCCGGTCTCCGCCCCCTTGGGCAAATAAAAATCCTCATGCATGGGGGCGTCTGCAAGGCGCTGTACTGAACGCAAGGCCCCGTTGGCTACACGGGCCAGCCCTTGACCGTACAAGGCTTGTGCAGTCTCTACAGCGCTAAAAACAGCGGCATGATCCGGCACCTTATTCTGAAATAGCAGGCCGTATACCGCAAGGCCCAGCACATGCAGCAAAGGGCGCGGCAAGGATTGCGGACGCGGCAACACTCTGGACAAAATAAACGCAATGCGCAGTTCCGTTCGCAAGTATCCGTATACAAGCTCTGTGCACAGATTGCGCTCAACCGGGACAAGGCCTAAAGATTCTGCGCTGCAAGCCACTGATGAAGCACAGGAAAATGCCGTTGCAAGCGCCTGCTGGGCTGTCATGCCGGAATCAACCAACAATAAAGCCCACAGCGCGGAATGCCGGGCCGTGGGTGAAAGCTTGCGAATCTTGCCGGGCAAGGGCGCAACAGCAGAGCCAGATTGGGCAAAACGAATTTTAGTCATGTTATGCCCTGTCCTGATGCAAGGGTTGAGAAAGGCCAAGAAAAATCCGCACGGCGTCTTCCAGCGCCTTCATGGGCACAAGCGTATCAACGCACGGCCCATGCGGCCTCTGGTTAAGAACGCCAAAGACAGGCAAAGGATAACTGTCCTGAATGCCGGATGTAAGGTCACGTTCGCAGGCAACCGCAATAATGCAGCGCGGGCGCGTTTGCACCACAATACGGCGGGCAATGGTGCCGCCAGTGGCAATGGCAAGCCGCACACCATATTTGTCCCTCAATGCAAGCAACTCACCAACCGGGCATTTGCCGCAACGCTGGCAATTATCCGGATTGTGTACAAGCCTTTGCGGGCACAAGGCCTGCTGAACGCAATGCGGTAAAAGCAGCAAAAGCTCCTGCGGCTGCGCCGTACAGCCACTGGCAAGCACCAGCTCGTTGTTCACCTTGATAAAGCTGCGCCGCACTCTTCCTCTGTCAATACCAACTGCTTTTGCAAGCAATTCCATAAGTGGAAAAAACAGACGAATGGTGACATGCCGTACACTGTCCACACCAGGCAAAGTTTTACCCGTATAAATATGAAATATAAGAATAATGCAAAGCCATAACAAGGCAATGATAACAACAAAACCAAAACCCATACTCAGCGTAGGCAGCCAGTGTTGCGTAGAAAAAAAACCAATCCACGGCAAAATAAGAAAAAATGCAACCCCGAGGCACAGCAGAAGGCACGAGGCCAGCATGAGCCCGATAAAAACGCGTTTTCGCGCACCACCATACTGCTCTGGGGGCAAAGAAAAGGGCGACTTACGAAACATGTGACCTCGGCTTGATGAGTCAGAAGCAAAAAACAGTCTTGAGCCTCAAAATCGCACAAAACTGCCCTTATGAAAAGCGCAAGCTCGCAACGCGATGAGTAGGTCAAAAAAAGAAAAAACGAGGCTCAAAAGAGCCTCATCAAAAATACCCATTGCGGAAAAAAAACATTACTCCCCTGGTTCAGGAGCTCTAGCCAGACCGCAAACACCCTTCGGCAACCCGCGCAGCACTCCGTTGAGCAGATCGCGCGCGGACATTTCTTTTTTGCCCTGAGGCTTGACCGTAGACAGCACATACCAGCAATCCGCGCAGGCAATGCTCAAACCGTCAGCATCGATCCTCAATGTGCCGGGGGCCTGTCCTTGTGCAGATTGCCCCACCCTGCCCGGTGCAAGAATGAGCGAAAGGGGGTCGCGTTGATTGTCATCGGAGTCCACAGTTTCCAGCACAGTACGCGCACCAGGCCACGGGGTAACACCCCGCACCCGCGCATGTACCTGCACGGCAGGAAGCGACCAGTCAATAAAACCGTCTTCCTTGGAAATTTTAGGAGCGTGGGTGGCGAGGGCATCGTCCTGCTCCACTGCATGGGCCTTGCCGTCAAGGATATCGTCAAAAACGCGCACAAGCAGTTCTGCGCCAATGCCGGCAAGGGCATCATGCAGGGAACCTGCCGTATGCTCACCGATGGGCAGGCCATCGGTGGCGAAAACCGGCCCCGCATCCAGCTTGCGTACAATGCGCATGATGGAAATGCCAGCACGAGCGCCAGGATGCCAGCCTTCCATCACTGCCCGCTGAATAGGGGCAGCACCACGCAGGCCAGGCAAAAGCGAAGCATGAACGTTGATGGTATCAAGCGTGGGCATGGCAAGGACAGCATCCGGTAAAATCAGGCCATAGGCCGCCACAGCCAGCAGATCAGGATTGAAAGCCGCCAGCTCCGCCTGAGCCTCGGCACCTTTCAGGCTGGCGGGCTGCATGACAGGCAGACCAAGCTGCAGGGCGAGCTTTTTTACAGGAGATTCAGCAAGTTTGTGGCCGCGCCCTGCCGGTCTGTCCGGCTGGGTGTATACCGCCACTATTTCGCCACGAGGCCAGGCCGCCAGCCTTTTCAGGCTGGCGGCGGCAAACTCGGGCGTTCCCATAAAGACTATACGGCACTTTTTCGTTTGAGCCATTTTTTCACCTTGCTGTCGTACAGGGTGCGGCGCAGGCGGCTGATCCTGTCGATAAACAGTATGCCGTCCAGATGGTCATATTCGTGCTGGATAATGATGGCCGGGAATTCGTCCAGATATTCATCAATGATATTGCCGTCCAGATCCGATGCATGCAGATGCACGTTGCTCATGCGCTTGACGTCGGCCCTGTAGTTCATGGGAACAGAAAGGCAGCCCTCCTGTTCGCTCAGAACTTCCTCGCCGGAGAGGGTCAACACAGGGTTAATCAGTACCCTGGGCTGCTTTTCCTCATCCTTCATGGCCGGATCCATCACAAGCATACGGATATTGCGCCCAACCTGCGGCGCAGCAAGGCCAACACCAGGAGCAGCGTACATGGTTTCAAGCATGTCGGCAGCAAGCTGGCGAATGTCGTCCGTCACCTCGGCAACAGGTTCGCAAACCACTTTGAGCCTGGGGTCAGGATAGGTGACAATATCAAGAATCATGCAGACGTCCGCCTCCTACACTTTGTCGGCTGTAGCGCCGTCCTTTTTCTGCTCTGCGCCGGGCACTTCACGCAAGCGCAGGCCAAGATCCCGCAACTGACGCGAAGACACCGGGGAAGGCGCGTTGGTCATGAGGCAGGTTGCCTTCTGCGTCTTGGGGAAGGCAATGACATCACGGATGCTGGACGAACCGGAAAGCAGCATGACCAGACGGTCAAGGCCAAAAGCCAAACCGCCATGCGGCGGCGCACCAAGATCAAGCGCCTGAATAAGGAAGCCGAACTGCTCTTCGGCCTGCTCGGGCGTAAAGCCAAGGGCCTCAAACATACGGCGCTGCACTTCACCGGAGTGGATGCGGATGGAACCGCCACCCACTTCGCAGCCATTGAGCACCATATCATAGGCGCGGGCGCGGGCCTTGGCCGGGTCAGTAACCATCAGTTCCATATGGCCGGGCGCAGGCGAGGTGAAGGGATGGTGGCAGGCCACATAACGCTTGGCTTCCTCGTCGTATTCGTACAGCGGAAAGTCCGTAACCCACAGAAAATTGAAGCTGTTTTCAGGAATCAGCTTCAATTGGTTGGCAAGATGCACACGCAGGTTGCCAAGGGCGGCGTTGACCATGGAAGCCTCGCCCGCCTGGAAAAAGACAATGTCGCCAACCTGGAGATCAAGCGCTTCTGCAATGCCCTTGCGCTCTTCGTCCGAAAGGAACTTGGCGATGGGCGACTGCCACTCGTCGGCCTTGATCTTGATCCAGGCCAGACCCTGAGCGCCATAAATCTTGACGAATTCGGTAAAGGCATCAATTTCCTTGCGGGTCATGGATTCACCGCCGGGAACTTTCATGCCCTTGACCAGCTGCGCAGTGGCAAAAAGCTTGAAGCCGGAGCCACGCACAATATCCGTAATATCCACAAGCTCAAGGCCAAAACGGGTGTCGGGCTTGTCCACGCCATAACGGGCCATGGCTTCGTCCCAGGGCATGCGGGGGAAAGGAAGAGCCAGATCCTTGCCCATCACGTCCTTGAACACGCGGGCCATGAGGCCTTCGGCGATGCCCATGACCTGTTCTTCATCGGCAAAACTCATTTCAAGGTCAACCTGGGTAAACTCGGGCTGACGGTCAGCGCGCAGGTCTTCGTCGCGGAAGCAGCGCACGATCTGGAAGTAACGCTCCATACCGGCAACCATCAGCAGCTGCTTGAACAGCTGGGGAGACTGCGGCAAGGCGTAAAATTCACCGTTGTTCAAACGGCTGGGCACCAGAAAGTCACGCGCACCTTCAGGGGTGGACTTGGTAAGCACCGGGGTTTCCACTTCCGTAAAGCCGTTGTCGTCCAGAAAACAGCGGGCGGCCTGCGAAACTTTGTGGCGCAAACGCAGATTGGCCTGCATGCGCGGACGGCGCAGATCAAGATAACGCCAGGTAAGGCGCAGGTTCTCACCAGCATCGCTACGGTCTTCAATGGCGAAAGGCGGCGTCTTGGAAGTATTGAGCAGCTTCCACTCATAGGCCACAATTTCAATCTGGCCAGTGACCATATTGGCGTTGACCATGCCTTCGGGGCGCGGACGCACCTTGCCCTTGACCGCAAGCACATATTCCGAACGCAGAATATGCGCGTTTTCGTGCGCAGAAGGAGCGATATCCGGGCTGAAAACAACCTGCGTGAGGCCGTCACGGTCGCGCAGGTCGACAAAAATCAGGCCGCCGTGGTCGCGGCGGTACTGCACCCAACCCATCAGGCAAACATCTTCACCATCATTGGTAATGGTCAACTGACCGCAGGAATGGCTGCGCTGCCAGTCACCAAGCTCAGTGACAAATTTCTGGTGTTCGCGCTGCACATCCTGCTGCGCGTCCTGCGTCTGCATCTGTTCAGTCATTGTTGGTTCCCGTTTGCAAAAATTGGAGTACGCCTGACTGCGGCACAGAGCACTGCTCGCCGCTTTCAAGATTTTTAACGACCACTGTGCCCTGAGCGGCTTCATCAGGGCCAATAATCAGACAATGCCCAGCGCCGGACTTTCCAGCCTGACGCATAAGGCTTTTAAAGCCGCCTTCACTGAAATTCATCTCGCCAGTCAGTCCGGCGTAACGCAACTTCTGGGCAAGCTGCCAGCCCTGAGCGCGGCTCAGCGCGTCCATGGCAACCAGATAAAAATCGGTTGCCTGGCCACTGCCCTCACCCATCATGAGGGCAAGGCGTTCCATGCCGCAGGCAAAGCCAACCCCCGGTACATCCGGCCCGCCAAGACTTTTCACAAGGCCGTCATACCTGCCGCCGCCGGCCACAGCTGCCTGCGCGCCAATACTGCCGCTTACCACCTCAAAAGTAGTGCGGCAATAGTAGTCAAGACCGCGCACAAGCCTGTGATCAAGCTCAAAGGCAAGCCCCTGACCTTGCAGCAGTTCCAGCACCGTATCAAAGTGGGCGCGGCATTCAGGGCAATTATAATCAATAAGTTTTGGGGCATTATCCGTAATGGCGCGGCAGCCGGGCTGCTTGCAGTCAAGTACGCGCAAGGGGTTGGTCTCCACCCTGCGGGCGCAGTCCGGACAAAGGGCGTCCTTATCAACTCCGGCAAGGTATTCGAGCAAGGCCGCCTTGAACTTGGGGCGGCATTCCGAACAGCCAAGGGAATTTATCTTGAGCGTCAGGTCCGTGAGGCCAAGGTCTGATAAAAAGCGCAGCAGCATGCTGACCAGTTCTGCATCAGCCATGGGGCTATGACTGCCAAGGCACTCGCAGTTGATCTGGTGAAACTGGCGCATGCGGCCCTTTTGCGGGCGTTCATAACGGAACATGGGGCCGGTGGTGAACAGGCGGCTCACAGGCTCGCGGTTGGTCAGCCCGCTCTCGATATAGGCGCGCATAACGCCAGCCGTGGCTTCAGGCCGCAGGGTAAGCGAACGGCCCTTGCGGTCAGGAAAGGTATACATTTCCTTTTGCACCACATCGGTTTCCTCACCGATGGAACGGCAAAAAAGCTCGGTAAACTCCAGCAGCGGCGTGCGCAGCTCCACAAAACCGTAGCGCCCAAAAACCTGGCGCGCGGTATTTTCAATGCGTGTGAACTGGTCGCTGTCCGGCGGAAACATATCCGCAAAACCCTTGATACGTGCGATACTCATGGCTTCCTCATAAAAAACTGGCTGCCTTGACGTGCAAGACGGCGCGAAAGAAATGGTCTACCTGCTGGCGCAAGGGGATTCAAGGCTGAATTTTCCGACGCAATCGTCACAGGGCACAGGATATTCGCCAGTAAAGCAGGCCATGCAGTAATGCTGCGGCTTGCTCACGGAGCCGAGCAGCCCTGCTATGCTGAGATAATGCAGCGAATCAACATCCAGCTTGCGGGTTATTTCTGCCAGGCTGTGCTGGGCTGCAATAAGCTCCCCGCGCGAAGAAAAATCTATGCCGTAAAAGCAGGGAAACTTGACCGGCGGGCTGGAAATACGGATGTGAACCTCTTTGGCGCCCAGCTCGCGGAGCTTTTTGACGCGCGTCATCATGGTGGTGCCGCGCACAATGCTGTCGTCAATAATGCAGATGCGCTTGCCCTCAATCATTTCGCGCACAGGGTTGATCTTAACCCGCACGCCAAAGCTGCGCATGCTCTGCGAAGGCTGGATAAATGTACGCCCCACATAGTGGTTGCGGATCATGGCATGTTCATAGGGCAGGCCGGAGCGCTGGGCAAAACCAAGGGCGGGATAAATGCCCGAATCCGGGAAGGGCATCACATAATCCACTTCCGGCGCAGATTCGTCAGCCAGATTCCAGCCCATCTTTTTGCGGCACAAATAGACCTGCTCGTCAAAAATATAGGAGTCGGGCCGGGCAAAATAGACCAGCTCAAAAATACACTGGCGGGGCTTTTCGGGCAGCGGCCCCATCAGATGGTCGCTGCGCACGCTGTTTCCGTCAACAATGATCATTTCGCCCGGCTTCACAGAGCGTTCAAAGTCGGCCTCAAGCAGATCAAAGGCGCACGTTTCAGAGGCGAACACGGGGCTGCCGTTCATGCGGCCAAAAGCAAGAGGATGGAAGCCGTGGGGATCACGCACCGCCACCATAACGCCGTCTACCATAACCAGCAGGCAGTACGCGCCGCGAACACGGGCACAGGTTTCCTTGACTGCGCCAGGCAGGTCATTGTGCCTGAGCGCGCGCACCAGCAGATGCATGAACACTTCCGTGTCATTGCTGGTGGAAAATATGGCACCTTCGTTCTCAAGATCTTCGCGCAGCTGCGCGGCATTGACCAGATTGCCGTTGTGCGCAAGCGCCACATCCCGTCCCTTAAAATGGGCAAGGAAGGGCTGGGCATTGCTGCTGGAGGAACGCCCGGTGGTGGAATAGCGCACATGGCCTATGGCTGTTCTGCCGGTCAGAGCCTTGAGGTGCCCCTCTGAAAAAACATCGGGCACAAGGCCCATACCCTTGTGTTCGTGTACGCCGTCGGTGTCAAAGGTAACTATGCCCGCGCTTTCCTGTCCGCGATGCTGCTGTGCATACAAACCGAAATAAGCCAGACGAGCCGCTTCCTCGTGGTCATAAATGCCGAATACGCCGCATTCGTGCTTGATCATAGGCCTTACTTCTTCAGTTTTTTGCGCAGATGCGCAATGCGATTATCAATGACCGACGGATTGGGATAATCGTCGCGGGCCAGTTCAAAGTTTTTCAGGGCTTCTTTTCCCTTACCGAGCTGTTCAAGGGCATCAGCCAGCAAATAGCCCGCCAGACCACGCAGAATCTTGTCCGGATCGCTGTCCAGTATCTGTTGACAAAGGTCAGCCACATCCTGCCAGCGTTCCCTTGCCATATTCTGGTCGGCAAGGTCGTACATGCACATTATTTTGTCATGATCCGCCATGGGCAGAGCAAGACACTGCTGCAAGGTATCTTCGCCTGCGTCAAACCGGCGCAGGTTGAACTGCATGGCCGCCAGCCTGCGGTAACCATCCACAGTCTGCTCCGCCGACAGGCCTGCAAGACCTATATAAGCATTCCAGGCGTCCGCGGCACGGCCATAACGCCGCAAACCCTCGTTTACCTCGCCCATACGCCGCAAAATAACAGCGCTTCTGGCGTCATTATCTGCAAATTCCGCCAGCATGGTTTCAAGGCATTCAAGGGTGGCGCGAGGTTCCTGCCCGGCGGCATTGAGCACAACCAGCAACTGCTGCCACGCTTCCCAACGCAGATCAGCATCCCGTGCCTCACGCAGATAACGCTCAAGCAGCCTTTCGGCAAGGGACCAGTCACGCAAAGAAACTGCGGTGCGGGCTGCGGAAAGGTCATCGCCCACCATGCTCTGGTCTTTGCAAGCGCACAAAAAGCCAGCAAAAACCAGGCACAGACACAGGGTCAAACCCTTGCCGCAAACCCGCCGCAATATTTTCATCAGCTGTGGTTATTCTTCGCCGTCATCGTCTGCACTGTCGTCAGCAAGCCCTTCGGGCTCGGCAACAACAGGCGCGGAAACGACATCAGTCAGATCGCCATCGTCCATTTCGGCGCTGGCGTCCCTGCCGGTCTGCCCGCCTTCGTCCACTCGGTCAAAGCCCACCACATGACCGCCTTCATCAAGACGCACGAGCATAACGCCCATGGTGGCACGGCCCTTGCTGCGCACATCGTCCACGCCAATGCGCACAATCTTGTTGGAAGAGGTCAGCAGGATAAGACCATCGTTGTCGCGCACAGGCATGGCGCCGATCACAGGCCCGGTCTTGGCCGTCACCTTGAAGTTGATGATACCCTTGCCGCCGCGCGATTGCAGGCGGTAGAGATCAACGCTGGTGCGCTTGCCGTAACCATTGGCGGAAATGGACATGATCTCGGTGGTCTGGTCTATATCCTTGACGATAACCGCCGCCACCACAAAGTCCTGTCTGCGCAGGGCAATGCCC
Organism: Desulfovibrio desulfuricans DSM 642; assembly: GCF_000420465.1. Classification (NCBI taxonomy): domain Bacteria; kingdom Pseudomonadati; phylum Thermodesulfobacteriota; class Desulfovibrionia; order Desulfovibrionales; family Desulfovibrionaceae; genus Desulfovibrio; species Desulfovibrio desulfuricans. Next base: position 249,311 of record NZ_ATUZ01000014.1, read on the forward strand.
TTGACGCCCGTGGCCACGCGGCCCATGGGACGCACATCGTTGCAGGCAAAGCGGATGGAGAAACCGTCCGCCGTAGCCAGAACAATATGGTTATTGTCGCGGATGGGGCGCACCACCACAAGTTCATCATCCTCACGCAGGCCCACGGCCATGAGGCCTGTCTTGCGGCACTTGGCGTACAACGAGGCGGAGGAACGCTTGATCATGCCCCTCTTGGTGATGAACATGAAAAACTTGTCTTCAGCAAATTCGCGCAGGGCAAGAACTGTCGTAACCCACTCGTTTTCTTCAAGCGGCAACAGGTTGTTGATATGCACGCCCTTGGCCGTGCGGCTGCCCTCCGGCACCTGATGCACCTTGAGCTGGTGCATGCGCCCCTTGTTGGTAAAGAGGCACAGATACTGGTGATTGGTGGTGGACAAAAATTCCTGCACGTAGTCGTCATCCGAGGTGTGCAGGGCCGCAATGCCCTTGCCGCCGCGTTTCTGCTGCTGATAATTCTCAAGCCCGGTACGCTTCATGTAGCCACGGCGCGACAGCGTAATGACCACTTCTTCGTCAGGGATGAGATCTTCAATATCAATGTCGGTCAGGGCTTCACGCAGCACTTCCGTACGGCGGGGCGTGGCGAAATTATCGCGGATTTCGGCGATCTCGCGCTTGAGTTCGCTGCGCAGCACTTCGGCATTTTCCAGAATGGAGCGGTAGAATTCGATTTTCTGCAGCAGATCCTTGTATTCGTTCATCAGCTCTTCTCGCTGAAGACCCGTCAGGCGCTGCAAACGCATTTCAAGAATGGCCTTGGCCTGCACTTCTGAAAACGCAAAGCGCTCCATCAGGGCATTACGGGCTTCTTCCGGATTGGCGGAAGCGCGAATAAGGGCCACCACTTCATCGATATTGTCGATGGCGATGCGCAGACCTTCCAGAATGTGCGCGCGGGCTTCGGCTTTTTCCAGATCGTAACGCGTGCGGCGGATGACCACCTCACGCCTGTGATCCACAAAGCAGGAAAGCGCCGTCTTGAGGTTCAGCAGCTGCGGGCGGTTGTCCACCACGGCCAGCATGTTGATGCCAAAGCTCGTTTCCAGCGGCGTGAACTTGTACAGGGCGTTGACCACAATGTCGGGGATGGTGCCGCGCTTGAGGTCAATAACAATGCGTATGCCCTTGCGGTCGGATTCATCGCGCAGGTCGGTAATGCCGTCAATCTTGCGGTCATTGACCAGAGCCGCGATTTTTTCCACCAGCGAGCTTTTGTTAAGCCCAAAGGGAATCTCGCGGATAACGATGCTCTGCGCGCCTTTTTTGCGGTCTTCAATTTCAATGCGGCCGCGCACCTTAACCGTGCCGCGCCCAGTGTGGTAGGCATCATACAGGCCCTTGCCCGCGTAGACAAAACCCCTGGTGGGGAAGTCCGGCCCTTTCACATAATCCATGAGTTCATCGATGCTGCACTGCGGGTTATCCAGCAGCAGTTGCAGGGCATCGCACAGTTCACCCAGGTTGTGGGGCGGAATATTGGTGGCCATACCCACGGCAATGCCCGAGCTGCCGTTGAGCAGCAGGTTGGGAACCTTGCTCGGCATGACCGTAGGTTCCTGAAGGGTGTTGTCGTAGTTGGGGCGAAAATCCACGGTGTTCTTGTCCAGGTCGTTCAAAAACTCCTGGGCAAGCTTGGACATGCGCACTTCGGTATAACGCATGGCAGCAGCGGCATCACCATCAATGGAGCCGAAGTTGCCCTGCCCGTCCACCAGGGGATCGCGCATGGAAAATTCCTGCGCCATACGCACCAGCGCGTCATACACGGCAGAGTCGCCATGCGGGTGATATTTACCGATGACGTCACCGACGATACGCGCGGATTTTTTGTGCGGACGGTTGTAGTTGTTGGCAAGCTCGTACTGCGCAAAAAGAATACGCCTGTGAACCGGCTTAAGGCCATCGCGCGCGTCCGGGATGGCGCGCCCGATAATGACCGAAAGGGAATACTCCAGATACGATTTGCGGAGTTCTGTTTCAATGCTGATCTGCGGCTGCTGCATATCTGCCACTGCGGGCCTCGCTGCTGTTATTTTTGGGTGAAGGGCAAGCCCTCCTGATACAAAGGGCCTGAGCCCTGGTGCATCCCCATTTTACGTGTCATGCGGCGAAAAACCTTGTCGAAAATCCGGCTTTTCGCTTCACGCTATTGATATCTTCACAGAAAAGCGTGTGGAACTATCCGCTCCGGACAGTTCCACACGGATTTCTTTTAAATATCCAGATCCTGTACGGCCAGGGCGTTGCGCTCGATAAAATCGCGGCGCGGTTCCACACGGTCGCCCATAAGCTCCACAAAAGCATCAGAAGCCTCATTGGCATCTTCCACCGCAACTTGCAGGAGAACGCGATTTTCTGGATTCATGGTGGTCACCCAGAGCTGGTCGGGGTTCATTTCACCAAGACCCTTGTAACGCTGGATGTTGATGCCCCTGCGGGCTTCATCAAGCACCATGCGCATGAGCGTAAACAAGTCCTCTGTGGCAACTTCGCCGTCCTTTTTGCGCAGGATAAAGGCAAAAGAGCCGCACTGCTGGCGCAGTTCGTCAAAGAGCTGCCAGCCTTGCTTGTAAAGGCGGGAAGAAAAGAATTCCATGCCCCTGCGGGTGTGGTGCCCACCGGTATTTTCAAACACGGCAAACAGGCGTTCTTCTTCGTCTTCGCTCTTTTCCCGCTCAAGGGTGAGCATGTAACCGTGACCGTTAAGCCATTCGGTGAGCTCGCTGTCCTGATTTTCAAGGTTCTGGGCATCAATCTGCTTTTCATGGGTAACAAGGGCCATGAAGAGATCACGCGGAGTGCCGGACATTTCGGCATCGTTCACGCGTCCTTCGGCCTTTTCAATGTGCTCCATGAGGCGGATGAGTTCCTTGCCGCTGAATTCCTTGCCGTTGGAAGCCACCACGGTCACGTCTTCACTCACGCGGGTGAGCAGAAATTCGTTGAGCGCGGGGTCGTCCTTGATGAACTTTTCCATGCGCGAATTGTGCACACGGTACAAAGGCGGCTGGGCGATGTAGACAAAGCCGCGCTCCACCATTTCCTGATACTGCCTGAAGAAAAAGGTCAGCAGCAAGGTGCGGATGTGCGCTCCGTCCACGTCGGCGTCTGTCATGATGATAATTTTATGGTAGCGCAGCTTGTCGAGGTCTGTATCTTCCTCGCCGATGCCAGCGCCCATGGCGGTGATCAGCGCCTTTACTTCCTTGTTGGCAAGCATCTTGTCAAAACGGGTGCGTTCCGTGTTCAGAATTTTGCCGCGCAAGGGCAAGATGGCCTGATTTTTGGGATTACGCCCCTGCTTTGCAGAACCGCCTGCCGAATCACCTTCCACGATGAACAGTTCGGATTCAACAGGATCCTTGCTCTGGCAGTCGGCCAGTTTGCCGGGCAGCGAGTTGTCAGACAGCGCGCCCTTGCGGCGGACAAGTTCCTTGGCGCGGCGGGCGGCGTCTCGCGCCCGTGAGGCGTCCACGGCTTTTTCGATAATGAGGCGGATATCCTTGGGATTCTCCTCAAAATACACATTCAGGCGGTCATAAACCACACCGGCAACCAGACCGGCAATCTCGCTGTTGCCGAGCTTGGTCTTGGTCTGCCCTTCAAACTGCGGCTGGGGCAGCTTGACGCTGATAACGGCAGTGAGACCCTCGCGCACGTCATCACCAGACAGCGAGGTGTTCTTCATCTTTTTGACCAGGTCAGCCTGGCCCTTGATGTAGCCGTTGATGGCGCGCGTGAGCGCAGTACGGAAGCCCACAAGGTGGGTGCCGCCTTCCTTGGTGCGGATATTGTTGGCAAAGGTGAAAATGTTTTCCTTGTAGCCAGCATTGTACTGCAAGGCAAAATCCACGGTAACATTATCAACAATGCCTTCACCAAAGATGATGGGGTGAATGCCCTGCTCACCAGAGTTGAGGTCGCCCACAAACTGGCGGATACCGCCTTCGGCGTGGAACACATGGGTTTCGCCGATGCGCTCGTCGATGCACTCGATGGTCAGGCCCTTGTTAAGATAGGCCAGCTCTTCAAAGCGCTTCTTCAATGTTTCATATGAAAACTCGAGAACTTCAAAAATCTCTTCGTCAGGTTTGAAACGAACGGTGGTGCCGTGCCCTTCAACGAAGCCCTCGCTGATAACCACCAGTTCGTCCTGCGGTACGCCGCGGGCATAGTGCTGGCGGTAGCGTTTGCCATTACGGCGCACAGTGACTGTAAGCTCTTCAGAAAGGGCGTTGACGCAGGAAACACCCACGCCGTGCAGACCGCCCGAAACCTTGTAGCTCGAGTTGTCAAACTTGCCGCCAGCATGCAGCTTGGTCATGACCACCTGCACTGCGGGCACGCCTTCCTTGGGATGGATATCCACAGGAATGCCGCGCCCGTCATCGCGAACAGTCACGCTGTTGTCAGCATGCAGAATAACAGTGACCCGCGAACAGAAGCCGGCCATGGCTTCGTCAATGGAGTTGTCCACTACCTCGTACACCAGATGGTGCAGGCCGCGCGCGTCTGTAGAGCCTATGTACATGGCCGGGCGCTTGCGCACAGCCGAAAGGCCTTCCAGAATGGTAATGGAAGAGGCGTTGTACCCGCCGTTGCCGGTTTCAGGAGCCATTAAACGTCTTCCTCGCTATAGTAGGTCGTTTCAGAAACCTTCATGGGCATGATGATAACGGTATATTCGGCATCATCGGCGCCGCGGATACCGCAGGGGCCTTCAGAGCCGGTAAGCATCATGTCGATCTTTGCAGAAACAAAGTGTCCCAGCACGTCAAGCAGGTTGCGCGTGGGGAAGGCAATGCGTTTTATATCGCCATTATAAGCAACTTCAAGGCTTTCATTGGCCGAGCCCACATCCTGCCCCTGGGCAGAAAGCAATGCTTCCCCGGCAGAAAGATCCATGTAGGTGCAGCGGTCGCTCTCGGTATTAAAAATGAGAATACGGCCAAGCGCTTCAATGGCTTCCTTGCGGGCAAGAGTCATGGGGTGCATGTCTTCGCTGGCAAGCTTGCTCATGAAGATGTTGTAATCAGGGTATTCGTGGGCGGCGCGGGGCAGGCTGAGTGTTTCAGCGCCGTCCAGGCTGCGCAGATACAGGCGCTTGTCGGTGATGTTCAGTTCAATTTCATCCACGCCAAGCCATTTTTTAATGTCCGCCAGGTATTTCTTCTGGATCAGCATACCCGCTTCGGGCAGGCGCTCGGCAAGCTCGTCATGGGTAAAGGAAACAAGGGCAAACTGGTGGCCATTGAGACCGCACACATCGATGCGTCCGTTGCCGCGCGGCTTCATGCACAGGCAGGCAATGGCGTCCATGGCATCGTCGTCGCTGATGCAAAAGCCCACCTTGTCCAGAATATCCTGCAAAAAGTCGCCAGACCAGGTGACGGCATTTTCAGCAGGAAAGGCGGAAAAATTCTGAAACCACTCCGCTCCGCTCACAGGCAGTTTGTAGGTACGGCGTCCCTGTTCCAAAAGCAGATTGCCAGAAGCTTCATCAAGGGTGAGGTGCAGAACACCCGTGGGCAACTGACGCACAAGATCCACAAAAGCTCTGCCCTGAACGCCTATAAGGCCAGGCGCAGATACTTCAGCAGGATAACGCCCGGTAAATTCAATGTTGGCGTCAGTGGACATGACTGAAAGACTGCCTTCCTCAGCCTTAAGCCAGATGGAGCGCAGATACTGCGCCCCTGCCTTGGCAGGAATGATGGCAGCTGCCTTCAGCAGGCCTTCGATGATCTGCTCTTTGTTTACAGTAAGTTTCATATGTTTTTTCCTTACTATTATAGTCGTCTGTGTCTATGTTCTTAAGACAGCTAACTTGCTTTTATCATTGAAAAATCAAGTGAACATTCCAACAACGTCCAAGGAAACACCGGAAACATTTTCCCGTATTTTCGCCCGGTTGACGGGCTGCTATTGTGCCTTGAGCTCCAGTTCTGTCACTAGTTGTTGGAGCGCTTTGTCACTAACTAGAATTTTTTTAATTTTTTTAATAGCATATATAACAGTGCTATGGTCTTTTCCGCCAAAGGCCCGCCCGAGTTCCGGGTAGGAAAGACCCAACTTGCGCCTGCATATATACATGGAAACCTGCCGCGCCAGCACGAGGTCTGGCCGGCGTTTGCCGCCAAGCACGTCTTCGGGCCGCAGATTCATGGCCCGGGCCACTACGCCAAGAATTTCCAGACAGCCTGGCGTTTTGTCGGCCACGCCCGTGCGCACAATGTTTTCAAGGTCTGCCTGCGACAATTCGCACCCTGTAACGGAACAAAAGGCCGCCACCTTGAGCAGCAGCCCCTGTAGCAGACGAAACTGCGAACAGCGCTGGGCAATGAACAGCAGCTGTTCCCGAGTGAGGTTCATGTGCCGTTCTTTGCTCATGGCCTGCAGGTAGCGCATACGCACATCAAGATCAGGCTCCATGAGTTCTACCACAAGCCCGCTTTCTAGGCGCGAACGCAAACGTTCGTCCAGAGCCTTGAGAGCCTGCGGCTGACCCGTGCAGGCAAAAACCATCTGTCCTGGCTTGCCGTCCTGCCCGGCGCTGCGCGGGCAGGCATCCATGCAGGATACCAGTTTGCGTTGCCACGCCGACTGCCCGGCAATATCCTGAATATCGTCCAGCAGCAGAACGTCGCACTGTTGCCAGAAAATTTCCGGCCTGCGCACCCATGCCGGATTGTCTGCGCAAAAGCGCGCAGCCGCAGCAATAATTACGCGGCTGCCTGTATGCCCTTCTGCCAGGGTGGCTGCCATGGATCGCAAAATATGGCTTTTGCCTGTGCCGCTGTGCCCACAGAGCAGAAAGGGATTGTAGGCCACATCGGCGCGCCTTTCTGCGATCTCCTTGGCGGCAGCCAGGGGAAAGGCATTTTTTGCATTGGCAATAAATGCTGTGAAGGCATCGTTTTCAATTCTGGGCGCTGCGGGGGTATCCGCGCGCACCATAAAAATTTGTTTGTTCTGATCGGCAGTTTTTTGCTCCACATGCGGGAGCGACCATGTCTGCGCGTGGCCCAGGGTGGGCTGTTCGTATACTATTTGCGGAAGCTTTTTGTCGGCAAAGCGGCAGGAAAGCGCCTGTTCAAAAAGATCGCGCTTTTGCTGGTTGAACCACGCGGCAAAATAAAAGTGGGGAAAGCCGACGGTTAGTGTATCGCCTTCATGACGCAGGGTAAGGGATTCCAGCCAGTCTCCCCTGTCGTTGGCCTTTTGCTGTGCCAGTATGTCCCGCAACTCGTTTTTCAGCATAGCGTATGTGGCCTGTCCATAGGCCTGTGGATAACTGTTCCTTCCGGGGTATTGCGCCAAGACATGCCAGCATTTCAGGCAGGGCCCACAGGCCTTGTTTGCCGGATTTGGCGCGGTTCTCGCCATGAAGGAACAAAGAGCATGCATACCATAAAGCTTAATATGAAACAAGTGCCGCCATATTCAACGGCCTCCCCGCTCCCTGTCCTGCGTGGAAAAACAGAGGGGATCAATGATACCGGTCAACGGCATGGATACAGTTTTTATAATATACTGCATTATCTGTTAAAATCTGTGTAAAACCTCAATGCCTGCTAAGGCGGCTGGACAAGGAACACCACGGCAGGTATACGTTTGCAATGTTTTTGCACATGAAGATTCGCTGGATACTGGTCGCGGCCCTGTTTCTGCTTTTTGCAGGTTTGTTTGCCTGGGAAAAGGGGTGGCTCCCGCTTGATCAGTTGCAAGCTGGCATTCCCGATGCGGGTGGGCAGGCTTCTGCTGATCAGGCAGCACCTGCTAACAGTGGGGAAGACCCTGCCAACGTTTCCAAAGCCCAGGGGACAGAAGCCGCCTCTCAGAGCAATCTTGCTGAAGGTGACGGAAATACCGGAGCAGGTCTGACGCAATCCGCTGCGCCGGACGCTGCAAATCCTGATGAAGAATCTGCCGCCCCTGGCGAAGAAGTGGTCAAGGGCACGGTTGAGAAAGGTGATACTGTCACCAAGATTCTTGCCGGGGCTGACAGCCAGGCCGTGCAGGATTATATAAGCGCCGCGCGCCGAGTGTTTTCCATGCGGGCTTTTCGTGATGGTCAGCCCTACGTGGTTGTAACCGATGCCGCCACAGGCAAGGTAAAGCGTTTTGAATACGAAATAGACAGCCGCCGTCGTCTGGTGGTGGAGGGCATGGAACAGCCAGTGGCCAGGGTGGAGGCCATTGAATATGTCACCCTGCTCACCACCATGAGCGCCACCATTGACGACAATCTTTTTCAGGCAGTGGCCGATGCCGGGGAAAGCCCGCAAATGGCCCTTAAGCTGGCAGAGCTTTTTGGTTCGGAAATCAACTTTATCCGTGATCTGCAGGAAGGTGATTCTTTCTCTGTGCTGGTTGAAAAGCGCTACCGCGAAGGTGAGTACAAGGGCTATGGGCGTATTCTGGCCGCGCATTTCACCAACAAGGGTAAAACCTTTGAGGCCTACCTGTTCCGCGAAGGAAACAAGGCCGCCAGCTATTATAACAGCAAGGGCGAAAACGTCCGCAAATCACTGCTGCAGGCTCCCCTGGCATTCACGCGCGTGACCTCGCGCTTTACAAAAAACAGGCTCCATCCCATATTGGGATATAGCAGACCACATGAAGGTGTGGACTATGCCGCTCCCACGGGTACGCCTGTCAAGGCTGTTGGTGAAGGTGTGGTTACGCAGCGTGGCTGGGCTGGCGGCTACGGCAATCAGGTTATTGTGCGTCATGGGGGCGGATTGGAGTCTTTGTACGCGCATTTATCCGGCTATGCCCGGGGCCTGCAAAGCGGGCAGAAGGTGCGTCAGGGGCAGGTTATTGGTTTTGTGGGCATGACGGGCCTTGCCACTGGGCCGCATCTTGATTTCAGGCTGCGGCAGAATGGCAAATTCGTAAATCCCGCCAAGGCCATTAACCCCAGAGGCGAACCGGTCAGCAAGAGCGCCATGAGCGCCTTTGAAAAAGTAATGGCTGTGGAACTGGCAGCGCTTAAGGGAGAAAAAAACTTTCCCGAGTATACTGTGGACAGTATTGTGGTCGACAAGGTGGATCTGCCGCAGCCCGAAAAATCATCCGAGCCGGAACACAAGGCTGAAAAGCGCAAAAAGAAGCATAGAAACTAGTTTATTTTAAGCTCGTAAAGTTTTTTCCGACAGGGCCGCCACATCTCGTTAAACGGATGCGCGGCATTGCGGCGGATTTTCCGCCCAGGGGGGGCTTTATGACATACTATGACCCAGCATCCGGGCTTTCTGTTATCGTGCTGCCGGGCTCACCCGGCAACCCGGACTCCATTACGTACTACCCCTCCATTATCAACGATTCCACGGCTGCTGCGGAAGCCCTGCTAGCGGAGGAAAGCGCCAAATCCTTTATGCAGACCCAATGGCGGCTCGCCGCCTCCAACATGGTGGGGATTGGCGTTATTGCAAGCGGGTGGGCCTGAGTGTCGTTTGTCACCAAGATATGAATTTTATATTAGTTATTTAAATATATTATATAAAAAATAAAACATATTGATTATTTCCCTGCTGTCATTTTAAGGCAGGCTTTTGCCCAAGCAACAGCCAAATCTGGCTGAAAGTTGCACGGTTTCCCCCCTTTTTTGCTGCAAGTAGCCGAACATGGCCTGTTTTGGGCCTTGGCGGTTGCATTGTGAAGCGCGAAACGATACACAAATTCTCATGTCATCGCGCCGTCTTCTTTTTCTTACCCCCGCTCAGGCAGTCACTGCCGTCTTTCCCGCGTTGCGAAATGCGGGCTATGAGCTTGGCATTGCAGAAAATCTCAAGGGCGCTTCCGTTTTTATAAAAAAATCCGGGCCGGACGTGATTTTTTCACGCCCCTCATTGCCGGGTTTTCGTGTGGAAGATCTGCTTGCCGTTGGCGCGGAAGACCCCAATTTTCCTCCAGTCATAGTTATTACGGACAAAGGCAGCCCTGAAGAGGCCGAGAGGCTCATGGGGCTGGGTGCGCGGGACTACTGGCTTGAACCGCTGGATGTGGACCGTGTGGCCGCTGTGGCAGGCCAGAAACGCAAGACTGCCCCAGTTCCGGCTGTGTCCACCCTTGGCGGACACAAGACCCGTCACGGAGGCTCTGGCCCGCGTATTGTGGGCGAGCACCCTGCCATTGCCCGTGTGCTGCAACTGGCCCGCCAGGTGGCCGGATCGCGCGCTACAGTGCTGATTACCGGTGAATCGGGTACTGGTAAGGAAATGTTTGCCCGCTATCTGCATGCCATGAGCAAGCGCGCGGAGCAGCCCTTTGTGGCTGTGAACTGCGCCGCCCTGCCGGAACACCTGCTTGAGAGCGAGCTTTTTGGGCATGAGAAAGGCGCGTTCACCGGGGCCATTGCCCGCAAACCCGGCAAATTTGAACTTGCCGATGGCGGCACCCTCCTGCTTGATGAAATTTCTGAAATGGATATGGCCCTGCAGGCAAAGCTCCTCCGTGTGCTTCAGGAGGGCGAGATCGACCGTGTGGGCGGCACCGAGACCATCAAGGTTGATGTGCGCGTACTTGCCACCACCAACCGCGATCTTGAAGGCTGGGTAAAAGAGGGCAAGTTCCGTCAGGACTTGTATTTTCGTCTGAACGTTATTCCCCTGCGGCTGCCTTCGCTGCGCGAGCGCGGGGATGACGTGCTGGAACTGGCCAGATTTTTCATAGGCATGTATACGCGTGAATATCAGTTGCCTGCCGCCCCCCTTTCTGAAATCGCAATTGCCTGGTTGCAGCAGTATGACTTTCCCGGCAATGTGCGCGAACTGCAAAACCTGATGGAACGCGCAGTGCTGCTGGCTAACGGCAGGCCTGTTGAGCCTTGCCATTTTCTGCTTGAGAATGAAGACTGGCCGCTGTTTGAAGAAGAAGCTCCCCAGTCGGCTGCACTGGTGGAAGAAGACCATGCCAACGCGCTGGCGGCCTCTGCGGCTGTTCAGGATGTTGATGCACCACGCGCCGGCGAATATGCCCCGGTACAGGGCGTATCGGCTGGGGCTGGAGACAACCGCATGCAGGGCGCCGTTATTCCTCTGCACGAGATGGAGCGCATCATGATTCTCAAGGGGCTTGAGGTAACCTCCGGCAACCGTACGCAGGCCGCCGATCTTCTGGGTATTTCAGTGCGCACGCTGCGCAACAAGCTGAACGAATACCGCGCTGCCGGGCACCCCATCGACTGATTTTGCACGGATAATTTTTCTGACAGATATAAAAACGCCCGCTGATGCGGGCGTTTTGCGTTACGTGCTCTGGTTAGCACCTCAATGCGGAGGTGGGTGCGCGGAGGGTCTTTTGCAAGACGACCCCTCCCCCGCAACCACCCACCATGAAAGGTACTAGCTGTGGATGTGGCAGCAGCTTTTGGCAAGTTTGTCATAAAGCCATGTCATGTCCATTGAACCATGTTTTTCAATGGATTGCAGCTTTCTTAGACCAGCTTCTGTAATTTTGCGGGCCAGTTCCGCCACAGAAGCTGCCTCCTGCCGTCGGATGGACACAATGCCGTCCGCGTCCGCCACAATCAGATCACCGGGCTGAATAACCACGTTGCCCATGCTGACAGGTATGTTAATCTCACCGCAGGCGTCCTTGTATGGCCCGTTGGGCGACACTGCCCGCGCGTAGACGGGAAAATCCGTCTGTCGCAGGGCTTCGGCATCACGCACGGCTCCATCAATAACAAAGCCTGCCAGACCGCGCGCCTTGCCAAGTGCCGCTACAATTTCGCCAGCTACGGCTCTTTCCGTATAGCCTGCGCAGGATACCACCAGCACGTCGCCGGGCCGGGCGTTGTCTACAGCATAGTAGAGCAGCAGATTTTCGCTTGCTGGCAGATTGACGGTATAGGCGGTTCCCAGAATGCGGCTGTTGTTAAAGGGCTTGAGCCCTGACGGCAGGGCGGCGTTGCGGCCCAGGGCATCGCAGATGTCCGCAACAGCCAGATCAGCGTACTGGCGTACAATTTCAGACGAAAGGCGATCAATCTGACAGTTGATGGCGTAACGCATGTTTTGTTCCCTGCGCTGGATGCTTGCCCACCTTTGCCAAGCGGGGTTGATGTTGCTGCACATCTGGGTTGATCAAATGTCTATGCGGTAATGCTTAACAACATCCTCATCCACGTCTATGCCAAGACCCGGCGCGTCGGAAACTGTTATTTTGCCGTGGACAGGCCGGAAATCCGGGCTGATGAAGTTCTCTTCAATGGGGGTGGTGCAGATTTCCATTTCGTTGCCAAAGGGGTTGGAGATCACAAAATGGGCTGTGGCCGCCACACCAGCGCCGTAATAGAACGAGTGGGTTATCAGGGGAATATTCCAGGCTTCTGCCATGCCCAGAATTTTGCGGCAGCAGGACAATCCTCCGGCCTTAATAACGTCGGGCTGTAAAATATCAACGGCGTTTTTTTCAATCAGGGTTTTGAATCCATAATGGGTGTATTCATTTTCGCCTGCGGCAATGCTGATGTTGCTGCGTTCGCGTATGAAGCTCAGACCATCATAATCATCCATGGGGCTGACGGGTTCTTCAAGCCAGCGGAGGGAGTATTCTTCCATGCGCTGCGCCATGGTCACCGCTTCCCGCCTGCTCCAGCAGCCGTTGACATCCAGCGCAAGTTCAACGTTGTCGCCAATGGCTTTTCGCGTTGCCGCCACAGATGCCAGATCCCGCTGGTGCAATTTGACCATATGATAGCCGTCTCCGGCCTGTGCCGCGGCATCTTCCGCTGCTTCTTCCGGCGTTGGGTACGGAGGGAGGCTGGCGTATCCACGAATGGAACTGTGGTGCGCGCCACCGAGCAATTTGTAGACCGGGAGGCCGCTCATTTTTCCCAGAATGTCCCATAGGGCGATTTCCACGCCGCTGATGGCGTTCAGAACCATCCCTTTGCGCCCGTATCTGAAGGTGGCGATGTACATTTTTTGCCACAGGGCATCGATGCATGTTGGGTCAGCGCCCATCAACCGGGGTTTGAGAGCTTCAACAATGAACTTTGCCACGGCGCATGGCGTGAGCCGCCAGGCTTCGCCAATTCCGGTAATACCTTCATCCGTGTGGATTTTTACCAGTACATGGCCGTCACTTTCAGTGTTGAAACACTTTTCAGATTTTGAAGCCTTTATTTTTTGCGGAATGCGCAAAGGTATAGCCTGCACATCAGTAATTTTCATCCCACACATCTCCATGTAATGCAGTGAATCACAACAAACTTGCCGATGTTCCATCCAGACATATTTCTAAAAAAACATGCCTGTGGGCGTAGGTACATTGAGCAGCTTCACAAAACTGAGCCAGAGCAGGATGCAAAAAATCAGGGAATACAGCGTGCTGACTTTGGCCAGATGCCCAATACCTTTGTTTTTGTCGCCCAGAATCATGGACGTGCAAAAAATAAAGGCAGCCGTGCTGACAAAGAAGCCCAAAATTGGTAACAAAACTGCGTAAAACAATGCTATTGCCGCAATTATTGCTACCTTTTTCCAGGCAACGGATTCGGTTTCGCAAGAAGAATTGTCACGCCGTTTCAGGTATATCCCCTTACCGACAAACCACACCCCGCCAAGCGCTATCACTGTAAGAAGCGCCGCAGGAAAGACGCGCGTCACGTCTTCCAGCTCGTGCATCTGCAGGGCGAAAGCGGCGCTGATTGCCAGAAAACACAGTCCGCACAGGATATCTTGATTGCTTTTACACATTGGTATTCTCCGGGCGTTCATCCTGACAGCGACATTTTGCTTCATTTTCCTGCATACGCAGTTTTTTCAGGTGCAGCAGATACGGGGTGGCCAAAGAAAGCGCCAACGCAAGCACAAGCACCTTGCTGATGGTGCTGTTGAGCATGATGGCAGGGAGGCCGCCCGGCACGGAGTGGGCAAGATCAAGGCACTTGCCAAGGTTTTCTTCAATCATGGGCCCCAGAATAACGCCCAGGGCCATTGCCCCGGTGTCCATGCCAAGCTTGCCGCCAAAAAAGCCCACAAAACCGAACACCATGACAACCCATATGTCGATTATGCTGTTGGAAATGGCATAAGCGCCAATATATGACAGAACCACAATGCCAATGGCCACAAAGGTCAGCCTCAGCGTCAGCAGTTTTGCCATGCAGCGGCACAGAACAAAGCCAATGGGAATCATGAGCAGATTTACGGCAAACTGCGAAAAGATGAACGTATAGGCCAGTTCGCCTGTGGCAGAAAAAATCTTGAATCCAGGCTGGATGCCATGCGCCATAAGAGCCCCGAGGATTACGGCCGCAACGGCGCTGCCGGGAATCCCCAAGGTCAGCATGGGGATAAGAGAACCACCGATAACCGCATTGTTGGAACTTTCAGATGCGGCAACACCCTCTATGCATCCCTTGCCGTAAATGGAAGGATCTTTGGCCCAGCGTTTGCTCTCATTGTATGCGATGATGGAGGCGATTTCTCCTCCTGCTCCGGGCAGCATGCCCACCCACGTGCCAATAAGCGACGAGCGCAGCAGGATTTTTTTGCATCGGCGGGCGAGGTATGAGGCTGTTCTTCCAAACGTACCCTTGCGGGGATTGTAGTCAGCCACAAATGTTTTATCCGTACCAATCAGATAAAGCACTTGCGAGAACGAAAACAGGCCAATCATGCACGGGATGACGGAAACGCCCTGAACCAAGCCGTAAGAACCAAATGTGAACCTGGGTACGCCAGCATTGGGATCAATGCCAATGGTGGAGATAAGCAGCCCTATCGCGCCAGAAACAATACCCTTGCCCATGTTTCCGGGGCTCATGACGGCAATGGTGCTCAAACCAAAAAGACACAGCCAGAAATTTTCCGGCCCGCCGAATTGCAGGGCAAATCGCGCCAGAGCGCCAGCAAGGAACAAAAGAAAGAATACGCCTACAATGCCGCCAAAGGCAGAGGAAAGCAGCGAGGTATACAGGGCCTTGTCCGCTTCGCCGTGTTGCGTAAGCGGCCAGCCGTCAAAAGTTGTGGCAACAGAAGAAGGCGTACCTGGTGTGCAGATGAGCACCGCCGAGTTGGAACCGCCGTAAATGGCGCCTACATATATGGCGCCGAGCATGACAAGACCAGAGGTAGGATTCATGGCAAAGGTCGCGGGGACCATAAGGGCAACACCCATGGTAGCCGAAAGACCCGGCAGGGCGCCAATGACTATGCCGCCTGTAAGGCCAACAATCATAAGAAGAATATTCAGGGGATCAATAAGGTTCAGAAGCGATGGAACGATAAACTCGGTCATATGTGGCTCCTGGGGACAGGATGGACAGCAGACTGTCCATCCTGTCCAAAAAATCTATTTGAGTAGGCCGGCTTCTGAGAGCAGAGCTTTGTCTTTTTCCTCGACAGAACGGATGTAGGCTGCTGTGGCAGCTCCATCCAGGTACTCCGCAGGTTGGCCGGCTTTTTTCATATCTGCCAGATAGCTGGGATCGTTGCAGATTTTATTAAAAGTTTCCCGCAAAAACGCCATTTTGTCTGCGGGGGTGCCCTTTGGGGCAGCAAAAATGCGACGTATGTCAGAAACAAGATTCACGTTTTGTTCACGCAGGGTCGGCACATCGGGCAAAAAGTCATTGCGCTTTTCTGCCGCAACATTGAGCACATTAAATTCGTCAATGGAGCGCATGACATCGTTGATATTGCCAAAAATCAGATCAACTTCGCCGCCAAGCAGGGCCGCGTTCTGATCAGCGGCGCCTTTATAAAAAACACGGCTCAGCTTCACATCGGGGAAGAGTTTGTTGAACTCCAGAAACATCAGATGATGCCCGCTCAGCGGGCCGACAAGCCCAACCCTGACTGCATTGGGAGAAGCCTTTGCGGTATCAATAATATCCTTGAACGACTTGAACTTACTTGACTTAAGCACGGCGATGCACTGTGGGTCGTTGACCACCTGGGCAATGTATTCAAAGCTGTCTGCATTGAAAGAGGCACGCTGTGCGAGGGATTGAAGTACGAGATGCGGGACGTTAAGGCCGCCGATGGTGTAGCCATCAGGGTTTGCCTTGGCTATTTCCGTAAAGCCGATAATGCCGCCAGCGCCGGGTTTATACACAAACACCCAGGGTTCTTTGACATATTTATCCCAGTACTTTTGCATGATCCGTGCTTGAACATCACTGGAGCCACCTGCGGTAAAAGCAATGATCATGCTGACGGGTTTGTCTGGGTACGCGGCGGCAGCCGGATGGGCAGCCATTGAAATGAGGGAGAGGGCGAGGAAAAGGCAAGGTAAAATGGCTTTGAACTTCATCTAGGCCTCCTTTTCGAAAGCAGTATCATTCCTTTTTTTGGGAGGAAAGTATCCTGGGAAAGCAACTTTCCCAGGATACATAACGCAACTTAGGCGCTTTCGTACAAACGGGTCATAATGAATTCTCTGTGTCCCAGAACTTCAGCGGATGTATTGCGTCCATTGCAGGTGCGGAACATCATTTCAAGCAGCTTGTCGCCAGCGGCATCAAGGTTGATTTCGCGGCGCAGAATACCGGAAACGTCAACATCAATGTGCTCGCTCATGGTGCGCACGGTACGGGGGTTGGCCGAAAGCTTGATCACCGGCAGAATGGGATTGCCGATGATGTTGCCCTGACCCGTGGGGAAAAAGTGCACCACAAAACCGGAGGCAGCGCAGAGCGTAACCATTTCAGCAGCGGCAGAAGAGGAATCCATGAACCACAAGCCGGGGCCGGTGGGCATTTCTGCCTTGTCGAGGCAGCCGATAACAGGGGCTTTGCGGCCAATTTTCTGCACATTGCCCAGGGCTTTTTCTTCAATGGTGGTCAGGCCGCCTTCAATGTTGCCCTTGGTGGGCTGGGAGTCGCTGAGGTCGTCTGTTTTGTGGTCGTCCACAACCTTGGCGTAGCGGTCAAAAAAGCCCTTGAACTTGGCCCGGACCTCATCGTTGGCGCAACGTTCCATAACCAGGTGTTCGCCGCCGGTGATCTCAGTGGTTTCACCAAAGAGGGTGGTGGCGCCCTTTTCCCACAGTTTGTCAAAAGCGTTGCCAACGGTGGGGTTGGCGGCGATACCGGAGGTGGTGTCGGATTCACCGCACTTGGTGGAAACCCACAACTCGTTTACCTTGCATTCGGTGCGTTGCAATTCGGTGGCGAAGTGCATGAATTCCTTGGCCTTGCGGGAAGCGCTGCAAATGGTTTCAAGGTCGCCGTGCTGTTCGATGGCAAATCCTTCAACGGGCTTGCCGGTTTTGGCGATACCGTCTACCACGCGCTTGGTCCACTGTGGCTCAATACCGATAACGATAACGGCGGCAACGTTGGGGTTGGAGCCCACGCCGATCAGCGTGCGGAAATGCAGGTCAAGGTCTTCGCCGAACTGAAGGCGGCCATAAGCGTGGGGAAGAGCCAGGGTGCCCTTGACGTTGTTGGCTACCGCTTCGCAAGCGGCGTTGGAAAGATCGTCCAGGGGCAGAATGATAACGTGGTTACGGATGCCCACGCGGCCATTTTCGCGGCGATAGGCCATAAATGTCTGTTGCATCAGATCACCACCTCTTGGTTTTGACGTTGTGGACATGCAGGTGCTCGCCACGCTTGATGGGCTGCACGACCTTGCCAATGTCGGTGCCGTACTTGATGACGGTGTCGCCCACAGCCATATCCTTAAGGGCAATCTTGTGGCCGATCGGAATGTCGTTCCGCGTTTCAAAGTCGAGGCTCTGGTTGCCGTCCATGACCCAGCCATTGAGCTTGTCGCCTTTCTTCACCCCTTCGACAACGATAACACCGACGCTATCGCCGGGTTCATGAACCACAAAATGGGTTACCATACCGCTCTCCTTTAATAACATTGCTATAAAAAAGTTTTTTGAGGCAAAAACTTAATGGCAGTATGAGCAAAACAAGAGTATATTTTGCAAAATTATTAGTTTGTATCTGTGGAGTACTGTATATCCACACATAAATACCAATAATATTTTGTGCCTTTAAGCCTTGCTGCAAGATATAGAGCAATTGGTGTGCCAAAAAGTATGCTGCCCGGTATCTTATGAGAATGATGGACTTATTTTCACAAACTTGGTTGAATAACCAGTGAATGCATTGATTTATTGGTAAATTTGATTATATTTGGGCATAGAATTGCCCAAATATAGGCGGACAGGATGAAATATAAAATTACCCCAAAGGGGCTGAGCAGTCCCTCTCTCACTGTCGGACAGGTTGTTCACCACCTGGCGCGTATTGTGGCCGGAAAAATCGACAGAAACGTTTTTTTTCAGATTTTATCCAGACAGCTTCGTGAGCTTTTTCACTATGACAGGTTTTGTATTAATCTCTATGACGCAGAACGGGAATTTCTGAACCTGTTCACCGCTGCGGATGGAACCGTGGTAGAATCACTTTCAAATACGCGCATAGCGCGCAACACGGTTGCCGGCCTTGCCATATCCTCGCGCAAGCCTGTGGTTATTAATGACCTTTCTGTGCATAACCTGGGCGATGGCCCCATGCCGCTCTCGTCAGTGGGCCTTAACGCAACTATTGCCCTGCCCCTGATCATCAACCGCGAGGTCATTGGCACGCTGCACGTCTCCTTTGTAAAACAACCTGATAATATTGTTGAGATTCTGAATTTTCTCATTGAACTTACGCCAGTGCTCACGGCTTTTCTGTTCGCAGTCCTGGCTGAGGAACGCATGGCAAAGGTCAGGCCAGTGGCGGAGCATTCCGGCAGAATGCAGGATGACTCAAGCAGTATTCTGCTTGAAAGCAAGCTGCTCGAGACGCCGCCCATGGTGCGTACAATGGCTGTGGTGCGCAAAGTTGCAAAGTTGAACATTCCCGTGCTTATCACCGGAGAAACAGGCACGGGTAAAAGCATGCTGGCGCGTTGGCTGCATCGTCACAGCCCGCGAAGGGAAGAAAACTTCGTCAAGGTCAACTGCCCTTCCATCGCGCCCACACTTTTTGAAAGCGAAATGTTCGGCTACGCAAAGGGTGCTTTTACCGGGGCCACAGCCAAGCGCATTGGCCGTATTGAACTGGCCCAGCACGGAACCCTGTTTCTGGATGAAATTGGCGAACTTGCGCCGGAAATGCAGAGCAAACTGCTGCTTGTGATGGAAGAAAATTCGTTTGAGCGCGTGGGCGAGGCTGAATCGACGGGCGTGGACATCCGCGTAATTTCAGCCACCAATATTGATCTGGCGGCGGCCATGGCCGAGGGGCGACTGCGGCGGGATCTGTACTACAGGCTCGGTTCAGTGGTTGTGCGTATGCCTTCGCTGCGGGAGCGCAAAAGTGATATTCCCCTGTTTGTGGACCATTTCATTCATCAGTTCTCCAAGGAGTACGAGATACGCCCTCCCCGGCTGAGCCGTTCCGTGGTGCAGGCCCTGCACGGGCATTCATGGCCCGGCAATATCCGTGAACTGCGCAATGTGGTGAGCCGTATGCTGCTTCATTCGCTTGATTCGGCGGTCACAGAGGATTTTGTTTTGGAGGCCCTGCACCAGTGGGAACCCGAAACTGCGGAGAGACAGCCCTGCGAGTCAGCTGCTCCTGCGGCGGGCGGAATCTCTGGGAGCGTTGCTGCCCCGGCATCGGGCGGCGCAGGCAGCGTGCAGGCGACAGCCCCGGAGCGCCTCCCCACACTTGAAGAAAATGAGCGTGGTCATATTGAACGAGCATTGCGTCAGTCCGGCGGGCGTATTTCCGGGCCGCGAGGAGCAGCGGCGCTGCTGGGTGTGCCGCGCTCTACCCTGCAACACAGAATGCGCAAGTTGGGCATGGACAGGTAGCGTTTTTTAGCTCCCGTTCGCTGTGCCGCAAGTCGATAGGTGGCTATTTTCTTTCGTACTGTTCCTGTTGTTGAGTTTCCTACAGTTTGCGCTTATGATGCCTCCCTATCTTTTGGGAAATTCCGCATCTCGGAGTAAGCATGCTTGAGTATATCCGTTCCAATTCGCAGTCTCTTGGCGTCAAACTGGCTTTTGGCCTCATTATCCTTGTCTTTGTTTTTTGGGGCGTGGGCAGTATGAAGGATCAGAGCGCGGGCAATGTTGTCGCCATGGTTAACGGCGAACCCATTACCGTGCGTGATTTTGAACTCGCTTATCGCAATGCGGAAGAATCCGTGATGCGCAACAACCCCGGCGCAACGCGTGAGCAGGTTCGTCAGGGGCTTGGACGTCAGGTGCTGCGTGATCTGGTCAGCCAGACCCTCGTGCGTCAGGAAGCCGCCCGTGCGGGCATTACTGTGACGCCGCTTGAGCTGCGCATTGCAGTGGGGCAGATCCCGGCTTTCCAGAATGCCAAGGGGCAGTTTGACCCTCAGGCCTACAAGCGGGTTTTGGAAATGCAGCGCATCTCGCCCGCGCAGTACGAGCACGACATGAGCGAAGACCTGCTGCGCCAGAAGCTCTTTGCCCTGGTCACTGCCGCAGCGTGGCATGATCCTGCCGAAGCTCAGAACCGTTACAACTTCCTGCGTGAACAGCGGGTGCCTGACTACATCTTTATTCCTGCTGCCGATTTCATGGCAAATGCCAAACCTTCGGATGCGGAAGTAGCCGCCTATTACGACAGCCACAAGGCTGAATTTGCCGTTCCTCCCAAGGTGGACGTGGCCTATATCCGCGTTTCGCCAGAAAATCTGGTCAAGCCAGAAGCCATCAGCGAGGCTGACGCCCGCAAGTGGTACGATGCCAATCTCGCCCGCTTCAATCAGCAGGAAGAAGTCAAGGCCGCACACATTCTTGTGCCGCTGGCCGAAGACGCCGCCGAGGCGGACGTGAAGAAGGCCCAGGAATCAGCTGCGGCCATTGAAAAAGAACTCAAAAGCGGCAAAAGCTTTGCAGATGTGGCCAATGCTCATAACGGCCCCAATGCTGCCGGCCCCGGCGGCGAGCTTGGCTGGATCAAGCGCGGCACCACGGTCAAGCCTTTTGAAGACACGGCCTTTGCCCTTGAACCCGGCAAGGTTTCCGCCCCTGTGCGCAGCCAGTTTGGTCTGCACATCATCAAGGTGGAGGAAAAGAAGGGCGGCGACACGCAGCCCTTTGCCAGCGTTGCCGCCGATGTGCGCAAGGCCATTGCCAAGGAACAGGGCGCGGACAAACTGCGCGATGTTCTTGACAACCTTATTGAAGACAACATCCTCGGCAAGCCGCTTGAAAAAAGCGCGCAGGCCCTGGGACTTGAAGCCCAGCAAACGGGCATGGCTTCCGCGCAGGAACTGCAACAGAAGATGGGCATCAGCGCCGAAGCCGCCGCAAGCCTTGAAAAGACCCCGGTCAATTCGCCGGTGGACAGGGCGCTTGAAGCTGGCGATGCCTATGTGGTGGCCCGCGTGCTCAAGGCGGAACCCGCGTCCACTGCGCCGCTTGAAGCTGTGAAAGACAAAATTTTTGCCCGTTTGCAGGGTGAAAAGGCCCTAGCCGAAGCCCTGCGCACAGCGGTGGAGCGCCGCAAGAACCTTGCGGACGGCCCCATCAACCCCACAGTTAAGACGGGCATGGGCATCAAGACCGCCAACCCCATGGATCGCAGCGGAGGCCTGGCAGATTTTGGGGCTGACCCCGAGCTTGCCGCAGCCCTGTTCCATGCCAAGGTTGGCCAGTGGCTGCCTGCGGCCTTTGCCGTCAACAGCCCCAAGGACGGTCAGGGCGCAGTGCTCGTGCATGTTGGCGCTGTGCAGCCTCCCGATCCCGCAGAATGGGACATGATCAAGGACATCATGGTCAACGCCGTGGAGCGCGAACGCCTTCAGGGCATGTATGAAACCTTCATGCAGCGCCTGCTTTCGACCGCCAAGGTTGAAGTGCACAACATGGACATTGTGGACAGAAAAAATATGTAGCTCTGCCCTGCCGATGGCCCAGTGCCCCCGGCGCGCAGGCGACAGACACATTGAACTCTCGACCGGAACCGCGTATTGCGGTTCCGGCCTTGCATATTTCCCCCCAACCCTCTCCGTTCTGGCGGCAGGGATATTTACAAAACGACATACCTACCTATTTCTCACAGGTCGACCGAATGGTCTGTGAACGGGCCTTGCCCGGCGATAAAAGGAGGCACTCTATGTGCGGCATTATCGGTTATGCGGGCCACAGGCCTGCGGTACCCGTTGTAGTTGAGGGCTTGCGCCGTCTGGAATACCGTGGGTACGACTCTGCGGGCGTGGCTTTCGCCCGTCAGGGCGATCTGCATGTGGTGCGCGCCACCGGCAAGCTGGCCGCGCTGGAAGAAAAGCTCGCCCACGAAGAAGGCGTGACCACGCCCACCAGTGCCATGGGCCACACCCGTTGGGCCACCCACGGCGTGCCCGCCGAGCGCAACGCCCACCCCCACCGTTCCAACGATGGCACGCTCGCCATTGTGCACAACGGCATCATTGAAAATTATCAGGAAATCAAGGCCGACCTGACGGCCAAGGGCTATACGTTCAGCTCCGAGACTGACACCGAAGTGCTGGTGAACCTCGTAGCCGAACGCCGCAAGACCGAGCCTGACCTGCTGCACGCCTTTGCCGCCGCCCTGCGCGAAGCGCACGGCGCATACGCGGTCTGCCTTATGGACAAAAGCGAACCCGGCGTCATCTACGCGGCGCGCATGTCTGCTCCGCTTATCTTCGGTCAGGGCACGGGCGAAAACTTTGTGGCGTCCGACATCCCGGCCTTTCTGCCCTACACGCGCCAGGTGGTGTTTCTGGAAGACGGCGAGCTGGTTCGCGCCACCGCTTCTGACTACGCCATCATGCGCCTTAAGGATCTGAGCCCGGTGCAGCCCGAGCCGCAGACCATCCAGTGGGACATGCAGGCCGCGCAAAAGGGCGGCTACCGCCACTTTATGCTCAAGGAAATTTTTGAGCAGCCCCGCGTTATCACCGATGGCCTCACGGGCCGCATTGAAGGCGACCACAGCGATGTGCGCCTTGCGGAGCTGGACAGCCTGCCTGTGCCGCGCCGCCTGCATATTGTGGCCTGCGGCACGTCTTACCATTCCGGCCTGTGGGGGCGGCATCTGCTGGAGCATTGGGCGCATGTGCCTGTGCAGGTGGAAATCGCTTCCGAGTTCCGTTACAGGGACGCCCTGCTGCTGGACAAGGACGACATGGTGCTCGTTATCAGCCAGAGCGGCGAAACCGCCGATACCCTGGCAGCACTGCGTATTGCCAAGGAAAAGGGCGTGACCGTGCTTGGCCTGTGCAACGTGGTGGGCTCGTCCATCGCGCGCGACGCCTCCGCCGTGCTCTACACCCAGGCCGGGCCTGAAATCAGCGTGGCCTCCACCAAGGCCATGTGCAGCCAGATGCTCATGCTGGCCCTCATGGCCCTGTACTGGAGCAAGCGCAACGGCACCATGTCTGCAGACGAAAGACGCAAGATCATCGACATGCTGGAAAACCTGCCCGCCATGCTGGACGCTTCGCTGCCCGCCATGCACAAAAAGGCGCGCGAGCTTTCGCGCAAGTACGCCCAGGCCCGCAACTTCTTTTACCTTGGGCGCGGTCATTGCTACTCCCTGGCTCTGGAAGGCGCGCTGAAGCTCAAGGAGCTTTCGTACATCCACGCGGAAGGCTATGCGGCTGGCGAAATGAAGCACGGCCCCATTGCCCTGATCGACCCCTCGTTCCCCACTTTTGCCCTGGCGCTGGATGATGTCCTGTTGCCCAAGGTGAAGTCCAACATGGTCGAGGTGCAGGCCCGGCAGGGCAAGGTTATCGCCCTGACCAACGAAGGTTTTGACCTTGGCGCGGAAGATACCTGGGTTATCCCCTCCCTGCCCGCTCCTCTGGCGGGCTTTATGGCCCTGCCCGCGCTTCAGCTTTTCAGCTATGAAACCGCCGACTACCTCGGCAAGGATGTGGATCAACCCCGCAATCTGGCCAAGAGCGTAACGGTGGAATAGACAGATCAGCCCCCGGCGGGCACTTCGCCGCCGAAAAAACAGTTGCCCCGCGCCTGCCGTGCAAATATATCCGCCGGCAGGCGCGGGGCTTGCTGTGGTGCACCGGTTGTCCGGCCTGTCCGGTGTCCTGATATTCGATTCAGTCATATCCGGCAGGCAATTGCCGCCTAATGCCCTGATTCTGCGCGGCTTGCCTAGTGCGGGCAAATTGGGCATAATCCGGTTCTGTAACCTTTCAGGCCTTTGCGGAGGCGCACATGCAGCCCGAGATTCTGCTTTTCGACATAGGCAATACATCCATCAAGATTGGGCTGGGCAACGAGCGTCATGTGCTGACCTCGTACACCCTGCGCACCGATACCGCCCAGTCGGCGGACAATTTTGGTCTTACCCTTCTCACTCTTTTGCAGCATGCTGGCGTTGCGCCAGCGCAACTCAAGGCCTGCGTCGCGTCTTCTGTGGCGCCCGGTTTTGATCCCCTGCTGCGTGAGGCTGTGGCCCGCTATGTGGGCTGCCCCTTGCAGCGCGTGGGCAAGGAACTGCCCGTTCCACTTGAAAACCGCTATGAACGCCCTGCGGAAGTGGGCGCGGACAGGCTGGTGGGGGCCTACGCTGCGCGCCGTATGTATCCGGAAACGCCTTCTCTGCTTATTGTCGATTTTGGCACGGCAGTAACCATCGACTGCGTGAGCGGCGATGCCTACATGGGCGGCCTGATTTTCCCCGGCCCGCGCACGGCCCTGACCGCGCTTTCGCGTGAGGCCGCCAAGCTGCCAAGGGTCAACCTTGACGTGCGCGCCAACGAGCCCACGCCGGGCCGCAATACCACCACCAGCATCCAGCACGGCCTTGTTTTTGGCTTTGCCTGTATGGTCGAGGGCCTCACACAGCGCCTCAAGCGGCAGATGTCCGGCCCGGTCAAGGTGCTTGGCACAGGAGGCTTTGCCTCTTCCATCGCCAGGGTCAGCAACGTGTTTGATCAGGTGCTGCCCATGCTCCTGCTTGAGGGTCTGCGCAGGCTGCACTATGAAGAGCCCGGCACTGACGAGTAGCGCCATAAATCCAGCCTGACTGTCAGGCGGCGCTTCTGGCCCGGGGCGGAAGTTGCACTGACAAATTTTCTGATCGACATTATCCGCAGACCATCGGCCTTTGCCCGTGGTAAGCATTTTCGTAAACAAGCCCGCCAGGGCAAAAGGAGTAGACAATGAGCAGCATTGCTTCTGTTTATGGCCGTGAGATTCTCGATTCGCGCGGCAACCCCACTGTTGAAGTGGAAGTGACGCTGGAATCCGGTCACAGTGCCCGCGCAGCGGTGCCCTCCGGGGCTTCCACGGGCAGCCGCGAAGCCCTGGAAATGCGTGATGGCGACAAGAGCCGTTTTGGCGGCAAGGGCGTGACAAAGGCCGTTGACAACGTCAACGGCGAAATCGCCGAAGCCATTGTCGGCATGGATGTGCTGCGTCAGGTGCAGATCGACAACACCCTTATCGATCTTGACGGCACTGACAACAAATCCCGCCTTGGCGCCAACGCCATGCTGGGCGTTTCCATGGCCTGCGCGCGCGTGGCTTCCGAATTTCTTGGCCTGCCGCTCTACAAGTATCTTGGCGGCATCAACGCCAAGGTGCTGCCCGTGCCCATGATGAACATCATCAACGGCGGCGCGCATGCTCCCAACAATCTGGATATTCAGGAATTCATGATCATGCCCTTGGGGGCCATGACCTTCCGTGATTCCCTGCGCATCGGTGCGGAGATTTTCCACACCCTTCAGGCCATCCTCAAGAAGGACGGCCACGTGACCAGCGTTGGCGACGAAGGCGGCTTTGCCCCCAACCTGAAGAACCATGATGAAGCCTTTACCTACATCATCAAGGCCATTGAAGAAGCGGGCTACAACCCCGGCTCCGAAGTGGCTCTGGCCATCGATGCCGCGGCCAGCGAATTTTACAAGGACGGCAAGTACGTGCTGGGCGGCGAAGGCAAGACCTTCAACAATGCCGAAATGAGCGACTGGCTGGCCGAATTCACCCAGAAGTACCCCCTCATCTCCATCGAAGACGGCATGTCCGAAAGCGACTGGGACGGTTGGGGCATGCTGACCGCCTCCCTTGGCGACCATATCCAGCTGGTGGGGGACGATGTGTTCGTGACCAACCCCGGCATTCTGGCCGAGGGCATTGATCAGGGCGTGGGTAACTCCATCCTTATCAAGCTCAACCAGATCGGCACGGTTACGGAAACTCTGGACACCATCGAGATGGCCAAGGAAGCTTCGTACAGCACAGTTGTTTCACACCGCTCCGGCGAAACCGAAGACAGCTTCATTGCCGACCTCGCCGTGGGCGTCAACGCCGGGCAGATCAAGACCGGTTCGCTCTGCCGTTCCGAGCGCATGGCCAAGTATAACCAGTTGCTGCGCATTGAAGAAGAACTGGACGACGATGCGGATTTCTTCGGCCCCATCATGGCCGAATACTATCTCCAGGCAGAAGACGAAGACTAGGTTTATCCGCCCGCAGATCAGGCCGCGCTAAGGCAGGGTCTGCGGGCTTTTCACAGCTGATCGCGTATGGACCTCCAACCCGCGCGCAACCATATTGGAAGGGCGCGGGTACCACCAGCGACCGTCGCACCAGCCGGGCGCGGCGGTCGCCCTGTTTGCGGCGGCTATCTTATTTTTTGGAGTTTGACATGATCTTGATTGACGGCAAAAAAACCGCCGCCGACATCCGGGCGGAACTTGGCGCGGAAGTGACCGCCGCCTGTGCGCAGGGCCATCGTGCTCCGGGTCTTGCGGTTATCCTTGTGGGCGAAGACCCTGCCTCGCAGGTCTACGTGCGCAACAAGGAGCGCGCCTGCGCCGAGGCCGGTATTGTTTCCTTTCCGCACCATTTGCCCGCCACCACCAGCCAGCGGGATCTGCTGCAACTCATTGGCGAGTGCAACGCCAATCCCGCTGTGGACGGCATCCTGCTGCAACTGCCCCTGCCCAAGGGGCTGGACGCGCAGGAATGCCTGCTGGCCATTGATCCGGAAAAGGACGTGGACGGTTTCCACCCTGTGAGCGTGGGCCGTCTTTCGCTGGGCTTGCCGGGATTTGTCTCCTGCACGCCCGCCGGGGTCATGGAGCTGCTGCGCCGCTACGACCTGCCCACCAGCGGCAAGAAGGCCGTGGTTGTGGGGCGTTCCAACATTGTGGGCAAACCGCTGGCCATGCTGTTGGCCCGCTCTGGCCGTTTTGGCGACGCCACGGTGACCGTATGCCATTCGCGCACGCCAGACCTTGCCGAGCAGTGCCGTCAAGCCGATTTTCTGTTTCTTGCCATGGGCAGGCCGCGCTGCATCACTGGCGATATGGTGCGCCAGGGCGCGGTGGTCATTGATGTGGGCATCAACCGCACACCAGAAGGCCTGTGCGGCGATGCGGACTTTGCCAGTGTAAGCCCCAAGGCGCATGCCATTACGCCTGTGCCCGGCGGCGTTGGCCCTATGACCATTGCCATGCTGCTGAGCAATACCGTGCAGTCGTGGCGGCAGCACCGGGCCTGATCTTGCCCGCTGGAGGGAGAGCACATGGAATTCAGGGAAGCCGTAAAAATTTGCCTGACCAAGAAGTATTGCAGCTTTAAGGGCCGGGCCTCGCGCTCCGAATTCTGGTGGTTCTGCCTGTTCACGCTGCTGATTAATATCGCAGTGGGCATTGTGGGAGCTATTGCGCCAGCGCTGGCTTCCATCATCAGCGCCGTGCAGGCCCTGTGGCTGCTGCTGCCAACGGTGAGCGTGTCAACGCGCAGGCTGCACGACCGCGACCTTTCCGGTTGGTGGCAGGCACTGCCTGCGGCATTGATGTTGCCGGGCCTGATCGGCCTGGCGGCCGATGCCGAGTGGCTGTACATTGTGGCGGCCCTGGCCGTGGGCATTGCGAGCATCGGACTAATGATCGTATACGCGCTAAAAGGAACCTCCGGGCCCAACCGTTTTGGCTCTGATCCACTTGACGACAGCGGGGTCTGAGGGCCAACATAGCATGGTTGTGCCGCCCTTCGGCGACAACAGGCGAAAATCCGCGCCAGTGGCCTATTGCAGGCCATCTTGCCAGACGTTCGGCTATAGCGTATGGCCCGGTCATCATCTGCCATATTGAGAGGGCAACTATGTTTCGCAACGCAAAGAATGTCGGTTACTATATGATTGGTTCGGGCAGCCTTGCCCAGCTTGGCGATCTGATCGGCGCGCGCCGCGCCGCAGTGAACGGCCCTGCCGTGTTCTTTATTGACCATTTTTTTGAAGGCAAGGATCTCATTGCCAAGCTGCCCGTGGAAAGCAAGGACATGGTGGTCTATGTGGACACCACCAACGAGCCCACCACTGACAGCATAGACGGCTACACCGGCAAGGTGAAGGCCTTCCTCAACGGCGCGGCCCCCTGCGGCCTGCTGGCCTTTGGCGGCGGCTGCGTTCTTGATACCTGCAAGTGCGTGGGCAACCTGCTGAACAACCCCGGCAAGGCCGAAAACTATCAGGGCTGGGAACTGGTCAAGAACCCCGCTCCCTACAAAATCGCCGTTCCCACCCTTTCCGGTACGGGTTCCGAAACCTCGCGCACTGGCATCATCTGCAACGAGGAAAAGAACATCAAGCTGGGCATGAACAGCGACTACACCATGTTCGAGCAGGTGCTGCTCGACCCTGACCTGACCGCCAGCGTGCCGCGCAACCAGTATTTCTACACGGGTATCGATACCTACATGCACTGCTTTGAGAGCATTACTGGCTCTTACCGCAACGTGGTGGTGGATTCCCTGGCTGAAAAGGCCATTGATCTCAGCAAGCAGGTCTACCTTTCCAGCGACATGATGAGCGATGAAAACCGCGAAAAGCTCATGATCGCCTCCTTCCTGGGCGGCATGGCAGCCGGTTTCGTGGGCGTGGTGCATCCGCTTTCGGCGGGCCTCAGCATGGTGCTGCACATGCACCACGGCATTGCCAACTGCCATGCCCTCACCGTGCTGGAGGACATCTACCCCAATGAGTACAAAGACTTTATGGCCATGATGGAACGCCAGGGCATCGACCTGCCCAAGGGCATCTGCCAGGGCCTTACCGATGCGCAGTACGATGCCCTTTACGGCGCAAGTATTGTGCACGAAAAGCCGCTTTCCAACCGCCTTGGCCCGGATTTCAAAAAGATCCTCACCAAGGAAAACGTTATCGAGCGCTTCAAGCGCATGTAGCCGCGCGCGGCGCAACCCGCGCCACCGCTTGCAGTGATAACCGCAGATTGTGCGCCGTCGGGCCTTCCGGCGGCGCATTTGCCACAAGGAGTCCTCATGGACCTTAAAGTGAATTTCAGCGGCCGCGCCATCCGCTACACGGAAGAAGAAATCGCCGTGGTTGTCGAGGTCATGCGCAATGCCGACACGCTCACCCAGGGCGTGCACATGCGTGATTTTGAGAGCAAGTTTGCCAGTTACCAGGGCGTTGCCCCAGGCAGCTGCTTTGTGACCATGAACGGCGTTTCGGCTCTGGAGCTTTCGGCCCAGCTGTGCCGCTTCAAGCCCGGCGATGAAGTGGTCATGCCTTCGCACACCTTTACGGCCTCCGCCTACCCCTACATTAAAAAAGGCGCCACAATGGCCTGGGCTGACGTTGACCTTCTGACCCGGGTCGTTACGGCCGAAAGCATCGAAAAAGCCATTACGCCCCGCACCAAGGCCGTTGTGGTGGTGCATCTGTACGGTTATGTGGCAGACATGGTCGGCATTGCCGCCCTGTGCAAAAAGCGTGGGCTTATCCTCATTGAAGACGCGGCCCAATCCATCGGTTCCGAGCTGAACGGCAAAAAGGCTGGCAGCTTCGGCGACATGGCCGTTTTTTCCTTCCATTCGCACAAAAATCTTACCACCCTTGGCGAGGGCGGCATGCTCTATGTGCGCGATCCCAAGCTGGCGGGCCTGGTGCCCACCCTGCGCCACAACGGGCATTGCGGCTATGATTTTGAGCGGCCCGACTACTGGAAGCCCGCCATGGGCAACGTTGATCTGCCCATGCTGGACGGGGAGCCACTGCAACCCAACAACTATTGTCTTGGCGAAGTGGAATGTGCGCTGGGGGCAAAGCTGCTTGAGCGTATCGACACCATCAATGACGAAAAGCGCGCCCGCGCCCTGCGCTTCATTGATGCGCTGGCGGACTTTCCCGAGCTGGAGTTCCACCGCGAGGACTCGCGCCGCCACAACTACCACCTGCTCGCTGCGCGCATGACCACGGGCACCAAAGCCCGCGACCGCTTTATACGCGCCATGTTCAACGAAAAAGGCGTGAAGTGCGTGGTGCAGTATATTCCGCTCGACCGTTACGATTACTACCGCCGTTTGGGCATGGGCAAGGCCGACTGCCCCAATGCCGACACATTCTTTGACGCCATGATTTCCTTCCCCTTCCAGCACTGGCTGACGGATGAGGAATTTGACTACATGCTGGCTTCCACCCGCGAGGTTCTGGCCAGCCTGCGCTAACGCGGTCTGTATTGCCCCGGACGGCATCGGCATTTGCGATGTTGTCCGGGGTTTGCTCACTGCGTCCTGTCCCTTCCGCACAGCAGAGAACACACGTGAAAGAACGCTGCATCGTCATACCTGCCATCAAGAAAAATGCCGTCATTCCTGACCAGCTTGTTAAAAAACTGGCCGGGGTTACGCTTGTGGAACGGGCCGTCAATACCGCGCGCGGCGTCTTGCCCGGCGATGATATTGTTGTGCTGACCGACAGCCAGGAGATTGCGCTCATCTGCGAACGTGCGGGCGTGCGGCACCACTGGAACAAGGACCTGCGGTTCACCAGCCTTGATATCGTTACCGAAATGCGCGGGCTGCTGACAGAGCTTGCGCGGGAATACGAGCACTGCATGATTTTGCGCGCCTCCTGCCCGCTGCTCACATGGGTGGACGTGGAAGACGCCTGGAAGCGCTTTCGCGAGGCGCAGGCCGATAGCCTGGTGACGGTCAAGAGCATGCGCCAGCGCATCTGGAATGTGCAGGGCGAAGGGCTTGAGAGCCTGCTGGACGAAGACGCCGGGCACGACAGCGAAAAAATGCTGGTGGTGGAAAGCCGCGCGCTGATCATTTTGCGGCTTTCACTGCTGGACAAGGCCAACGGCCACACGCTGGGGCGCGGCAAGATAGTGCCGTATTTTCTCAACGACAGGGCCATTGAAATTCAGGGCTATCAGGACTGGTGGATCTGCGAGCACCTTTTGCAGCGGCGGCATGTGGTCTTTGTGGTGGCTGGCTGGCCCGCCATCGGCATGGGGCATGTGTTCCGCGCGCTGATGCTGGCGCACGAGATCACCAATCACAAGATCAGCTTTGTCTGCACGCGCGAGAGCGAGCTGGCGGTGGAAAGCATAGCCCGCAAAGACTACAAGATCGTACGCCAGGGCAACGAGGAGCTGGCAGACACCGTGCTGCGCATGCGGCCCGACCTTGTGGTCAACGATATTCTGAACACCACGGCGGCCTATATGGCGCGCCTGACCACGGCTGGCGTGCGCTGCGTCAATTTTGAGGATGAAGGCCCCGGTGCAGACTGGGCGCGGCTGGTGGTCAATGCCCTGTACGAAGACAGGGACAGCAACGAGCGCCTGCGCTACGGGCCGGATTATTTCTGCCTGAGGGATGAATTTCTGGGTGCAGCGCGCAATCCCTTCCGCCCTGAACTCAGGACAGTACTCATCACCTTTGGCGGCACGGATCTCAACGACTGCTCGCGCCGGGTGCTGGACATCATCGAACCCATCTGCCGGGCCTACGGCATCCGCATCCGCCTTGTGGCAGGGCCGGGCTATGCCCACAAGGACGCCATGGAGGCGCATCTGGCACAGCTGGATAACCCGCTGGTGGAATTTACCTGGGCCACCAACGTCATGAGCCGCATGATGGAAGGGGCCGACCTTGCCATCTGCTCCGCAGGACGCACGGTGTACGAGCTGGCCCACATGCGTATTCCCTCAATGGTGCTGGCCCACCACGAGCGCGAGGCGCGCCACACCTTTGCCCGCCCCCGCAACGGCTTTGCCTTTGTGGGCATCATGGACAGGGTCAGCGATGCCAAAATTCGCAATGTTTTTCTGGCCATGCTCAAGAATCCCCGGCGCAAACGCTTTTGGGATCGCCAGAACGCCCTTAATTTTACGGTCAACAAGGGGCGTGTTGTAGCCCTTATGCAGAATATCCTGCAGGAAGGCGCAGCCACCCCGCAGGCGGAGGAAGATGCCGCCTCCGCAGAACCGCAGCAAGCGTAACCTGCTCCACAAAGGAACACCCATGCGCAAGACCGGCAAGGTTATAGCCATTGTTCAGGCCCGCCTCGGCTCCACGCGGCTCCCCATGAAATCACTGCTCTGTCTGCGCGATGTGCCCGTTATCGACTGGGTAACGCGGCGGCTGGCGCAGGCGGCAAAACTGGACGGCATCATGGTGGCCGTGCCGGATACGTCCCTTGACCGTGTGCTCGTGGAGCATCTGCAAAGGCGCGGCGTGCCCTGCGTTGCCGGTTCGGAGGACGATGTGCTGGCGCGGTTCTGCCTTGCGGCCCGCACGGCGGATGCCGGGCGCGTGGTGCGCGTGTGCGCCGATAATCCGCTCATCTGGGCCGGGGCCATTGACCGGCTCGTGGATTTTTATGAGCAGGGCGGCTGGGACTATGCCTATAACCATATTCCGCGCAACAACCTCTGGCCCGACGGCCTTGGTGCGGAAATCCTCTCGCGCGAACTGCTGGAAGAACTGGACGCCAAGGCCGTCCAGACTTCGCAGCGTGAGCACTGCCTCAACTACATCTGGGACAATGCCGCCAGCTTTAAAATAGGCACGTTTGACCCGGAAGAAGACTGGCTGCGCCGCCCCGAACTCAAGCTGGATATGGACAGGTCTGATGACTTTTGCCGTCTGGCGCTCAAGCCCATCCACCCCGACATGGACGCAAGGGATATTGTGCGCGTGTTTGGCTAGAGTCCGTTTCTCAACAATTCTTTTGGCCGGTCACTGCGTCATCCAGCATTTTTTACTCCAGTCATGGACAGAAATCGTCCACTCCTGTCGTAAATAACACTGTTTTCCTTGTCCTAGGCGCAAAATCTTTTATTGAGAAACAGCCCCTAGTTTGGTTCAGGGATGCATGCTCAGGTCCCCAAGGTGTTTTTTAGCCCGTAATGCGGGCTGAGGGACGCCTTGGGGACCTTTTGCATGGTTGTTACAGATAGGGTGAAAATATCCAGCAGGCGGCATTGCGCAGCTTTACGGGCAGGGGCAGGGCGGCAAGGTAATCTCTGGTGATTTCGCGTCCCGTGATGATGGCCCTGTCTATGTGGGCGGTAATCTGGTCGTGCACGTCCGGGTTGAACACTTCCATGTTCAGCTCAAAGTTCAGGCGCAGGCTGCGTGCGTCCAGATTGGCCGAACCTATCTGTGAATAGTAGCCGTCCACGGCCAGCAGCTTGGTGTGGGCAAAGGGGGGCTGCTGGTACCATACGCGTACGCCAGCTTCCAGCAGGGTGGGCAGCAGGCGGTACTGCGCCCAGTGCACGTAGAAGAGATTGTTTTTTTCAGGCAGCACAACGCGCACGTCCACACCGCGCTGCCCTGCGGAGCGCAGTGCGGAAACCAGCCCGTGCGAGGGCAGAAAGTAGGGCGTCATGATGCGCACGGAGCGCCGGGCCGCATTGATGACGGCGCAGTAGATGTCGTTGAGGATATCCGCCTCGGAGCCGGGGCCGTCCATGATGATGCGGCAGCGGCTTTCGCCGCGCGGCAGGGTGGTGGTTGGCGGCAGGGGAGTATAGTTATTGGTGCAGAAACCCCAGTTGAGCAAAAATGCGCGGCGCAACTGGTCCACAATTGGGCCTTCGCACTGAAAGTGCATGTCCTGCACATACCTGGTCTTGCCAGCGGCGATATTGTCGTCCGCTATGTTCATACCTCCGGTAAACGCCACGGTGTCGCACACCAGCATTTTGCGGTGGTTGCGCAGGTTGATGCTGAAATTGGGCGGAAACAGGCGCGGCGGCATGAACAGGGCCACGCGCACCCCGCGTTTGGCAAGCTTTTTCCACGGCTTGCGCAGGGAATAGAGCATGCCGATGCCGTCCACCAGCAGGCGGGCGTCCACGCCGCGCTCCGCAGCACGGGCCAGGGCCTCGCCAAAGGCCGTTGCAACCTGGCCTGCGTTGAAAATATAGGTGCAGAGAAAAACGTGATCCTTGGCATTGTCTATGGCAGCAAGCATGGCCGGGTAGGCCTGATCGCCGTTGCGCAAAGGAGTGACGGCATTGCCGGTGCTCAGGTGCTGCTCGGTGAGTACACGCCCGATGTGTTCCATGCGGGCTATGCTGTCAGGGATATTTTCCGGGGGAACCTTGGAAAGGGGCGGATGGGCGTAATCCGGCTCCAGAGGCTGCTGCCGCCGCATGATGCGGCTGGCCCTGCTTTCTGCTCTGCTGATGCCAAAGCAGGCGTACAGAATGGGGCCTACGACAGGCAGAAACAGGGCCGTGACAGTCCAGCCAAGGGCCGCGCGGGGGTCGTGTTTGGTCAGCAGGGCATGGCAGACGGCAACCCACGAAAGTATGTGGGCGGCCAGGAGGCCCAGTGTTTCAAAAAATAGCAGCATTGTTTTCCCACAGTGAGAGCGCGTCAGCAGTGGGTGCGCGCGGTTAAAGGCAGGGCGGCGCAGGGCGTCTGCGTACAGGACGGGCTAAGTAACAGCCAGCCTTTACAAACATTTTGCGCCGCCACAGCCAGCACAGATGGCGCGGTGCCTAGCGGCGTATGGCCAGCAGCGGCGTGTCGGTATTGCGCAGCACACGCTCTGTGATGGAGCCGAGCAGCATGTCTTGCAGCCCGTCGCGTCCGTCAGTGAACATGATTATAAGGTCGGCATTTTCCTCATGCGCCACGCGAATGATGGTTTCAGCAGTAGTGCCTTCTTCTACGCGGCAGCGAACAGACCCGGCGGGTTTTTCCATTTCCGCAGCTACAGTGTTCAGCAGGGTTTGTCCCTTGGCCTTCTGCTCCGCCAGAAGTTCGGCGTGGGCCTCGCCGCCCACGATCTGGGGCAGCGGCTCAAAAATGTGCAGGAGGACAATATCGCCGCAGGCAAGGTTTTTGGCATGATTCAGGGCAGACTTGGCACGGTTCAGGCCGTTTTTGCCGCTCACAGGAATAAGAATGGTCTTGTACATGGCTTCCCTTGGGTCAAAGGTTATTGCAATGCTGGTTGCGCCTGAGGAACGTGGGCGCTCAGCGGCGCGGTGTCAGGCCGATGCGGTTGCGTTCAACCGCCACGGCCAGCTCGGGCAGCAGGTCGCGCAGTGCGTTCATGTCATTGGCCTTGGCGGCGCGCTCCACACAACGGGCCATACGGGCCAGCACGCGGAAGCCAAAGGCGTCAGATTCCGTGGCAATGCGGTTGGCCGCATCACCCACCACCGCGCAGCGGCGGTTTTTGAAGCCCTGTTGGGCATCGTCCATGGCGGCATCAAGCCGCGCCACAAGCTGCGGGATTGTTTGATCCGTTTCACGCGGGGCTGTGGGCTGCACAGGAGCCTGCGGCGCAAATACGGCTGGCTGTGGCTCCGCGGTTCTCTGCTCCGCAGGGGCCGCACGATAGCTCTCTGCCCCAAGGGCCTGTGCAGGTGCTGTTTCACCGGAGTGACCGCCTTGAGGCGCATGCTGGGCGTTGTCATGCCCGTTATGGCGTAGCGCCTCTGCTGCTCCTGCAATGAAATTCATAATGGAATTGCCAGGTGCCTTGCCCTTGAGGTGAGCGGCGGAACGCTGGGGTTCCGCAACTCCGGCAGATGACCCTGCGCGGGGCGTGCCAGCAAGTGCAGGGGACTCGGCCTGCACATCATCCTGACGTGGCATGTCCGCCAGATCCGCCATGAGATCAGGCTTGCCGCCAGGCAGAGGCTCGTTGTCAGCCCCAAGGGGGCGGTCGCCAGCGCTGCCCAGCAGTTTGAGAATGAGCCGCCCTGTTGCGGTGCGCGGCATTTCAACCTGACGGGAACGTCTTTCATCGTCAGCATGACCGGAATCCTGCTTGGAATTCTGGTCGACCGTACCGGAGGCATCATCCTGCCTGGCGGGCTTGGTCATGGGCATGGGTTCGCCCACCCATTCCCCGGGGTGCGCGAGGCTGGGGCTGACATAGCTTTTTTCTTCTTTGGCGGGCGCAGCAAGCGGGCGAGTGGCAGATGCCGCAGACAGGGCATCCCGTGCGGAAGTCCGAGTCATGCCTTGCGCCAGACTTTGCACAGGACCTGACGCAGATTGGGGCGCAGCTTGAGGCGCAGACTTCGCCGCGGGGCTGGCTGTTTTGATGGGGGTGCCAATGGGCATGGGTTCACCCACCCATTCATCCTGAAGGCTGTAGGCATCCCATGCGCCCTTGCCAGCAGGCGCGGGGACATCAAAGGCTGCGGTGTTGACAGGAGACAGAGTGGCTTCTCCTGCTCGGCCTGTCATGGCCTTGAGAGGGTCGGCGCTTTCGGCGGCGGGTTGCTCTGCGGGCTGTTCTGCTGGTTCGGACATATCTGGTTCCGAAGGCAGGGAAGCCTCAAGAAATTCTGCCGGGGTAACTGTTTCCCTGGCCGCAGGGGTTGGGCCGGGGTGCTGTTCTGGCTCAGGCCATTCAGGGGTTTCAAAGCCCTCAGGCGTCTTGTCCGCCGGGGCAGACATTTGTTCCGTTACTTCTGGAACAGGTGTGGCTGCGGAGGTATCTGTGACGAGTTCCGCCTGTTCCACTGGTGCTGAGGCGGGGTTCTCTTGCTGTGCTGGCGCGCCCTCCGCATCGGATCCCCGTGCAGGTTCAGGCTCAGGCTCGCTCGCCTGCGGGTCAGCAGGGGTTTCTGCCGCCCACAGCGGGCCTTCAAGGCCAGCCGAGGCCATAAATTCAGCGTCAGTGTTGTTCGCCGCCTGCGCGGGTTCCTGCTGCGGGTGCGCCACAGCAGCTTCCTGCGGTTCTTGTGCCGATGGCTCCGGCAAAATCTCCGCAATAATTTCCGGCTGCTCTTCCGGCAAGGGGTCTGCATCGTCCTGCATGCTCAGAGGCACTGACTGCGGCGCATCGGGCAAAATATCCAGCGATTCAGACTGCTGCGGTGCGGCCTCTTCTTCTACCGGGTCTGCTTTCCTTTCGACCGGGGCAGCACCAGCAGAGTCAGCATCGGCAGGAGCTGGAATAACGGCGGCAGGTTCCTCCAGGGAAATTTCTGGCGTGTCCGGCATGGCGGCAAGCGCCTGCCCGGCATCCTGCGCGGTGTTCTCGGGAGGCAAAAGATCCGTCAGTTCAATGGGCGCATCTTCTTCTGCCTGCGGGGAATCTTCCATCATGGGCAGCAGCATGCCAGACTGGTCGGCGGTGCCAAAATTCAGGGATTGCGGGGAAGACAGCAGCCCGTCATGCGACAGCGGCATTGTCAGCGGCTGAGAATACATGGGTGCGCCAGTGTCCGGCAGGGCATTCTGCAAGGAGGCGTCGTGGCCGAAGAGATCGGGCAGCTGGTTCTGCTCCGGTGCCTGTATGCTGGGTGCGGCATCAGCCGGTCCGTTCTCGGGTTCGGGCGAGCCGACCTCGTGAACGGGTAGGGGAATATCCTCTGCCGCAGAGGCAGGGACCGACACTGCTGACACCGCCGGGCCGTGGTCTGTAAATCCGGCTTCGTCCAGCACTTCGCGCAGGGTAGCGGCAAAGGCCTCCGCATCCACAGGTTCGAGCAGGGCGTGGGTGTAACCCGTGTCTGCCAGCTCATCCCAGCGGGTGTTGTCCTTGGTGACGGCAAGGGCCTTGAATACGGGTAGCCCGGCTTTGAGGGCTTCGGCCTCAAAGCGGCCCAGAGCATCCGCCTCTGTGGGGCCGTCGTGGGGGTACTGGGCCACGAGCATGAGAGCGGGGGCCTCGCGATTGCATTCCAGCGCTTCGCGCATGCTGCGGGCCTGGGTGCTGTTGCAGCCAAGGGTGGTTATCATGTGGGCCAGCGCCTGACGGTCAACGGCGCTTTCGGCCACCACGGTAATGGTGGGCGCGCGCTGTGGTTCCGGCGCAGCTTCTGTTCCGGTTTCGTTCTCCAGCGGCTTCAGGCGCAGGGTAAAGGCAATGGATGTTCCCTGGGGCCCGCATTCCACATTGAGGTACCCGCTGTTGGAACCGGCCAGTTCCCATGCGCGGGTGAGCGCCAGCGATGATCTGTCGCGCGGCGGAATGCCCGCCCCGGTGTCGGTCACAGTAAACAGCAGATGCCCCGGATCGGCTGTTTCGGGCACTCGGCGTATAGAAAGGTGCACTGCGCCTCTTGTGGTGGCGCGCACTGCGCTTTCAAGCAGCAGGCCGAGGGTTTCGCGCAGGGCTTTGGCCTGCCCTTCATACATGTGCCCCAGCAGCGGGGGCATGTACCACGCAAGGCCAATCCCCGAGTTCTCGGCGGCGGCGGTCACGGCATCGTGCGCCTCGCGCACAAGATGCTGCAGGTTGAAGGCCGTGCGCTGTTCGCCCACGCTGGTCTGGTCCAGCTCCTTGCCGGGATTGTCAATAATTCTGGCAAGATCGCCAGCAGCGCCAAGCATGTTTTCAGCATACTGGCGCACCGCAGGGGGCAGGGAGCAATGGCCGAGAGCCGCGCCTTCGCGCATGAGGCGATCCAGCGGCGGGCGCAGCAGGTTTTCCCACATGCCTGGGTCAACGGCGGAGGCTGATTTTTTCTGGTTTCTGGCAGGCGCTGCAACTGGTTCCAGATCGGAATTGTCAGAAATGTCCACCGGCAGTGCGGAAAAGTCAGCGGCGGTTTTGCCTGTGACGGCAGAGGGAGGCAAGAGACGCAGATTGGGGTCGTCCAGCGGGGTGTCAAGACTGATGGGGCCATCGTTTGGCCCGGCGCCAAGGCTGGAACTGATCAGCGCCGCATCAAGCGCGGCGGAGTTGCGTTTGCCCTCGGCTGCGGATTCGCGCTTTGCGCCCTTCTTGGCCTCTTCGGCCTGGGCAGCGTCACGCGGCAGGCCTGTTCCGGCAATGAGCAGGGCGCTCAGGGCCGTGCCCCACAGGGGAGCAGAGGCCAGCAGATTTGCGGCGTATCCGTAATCAAGCCCCATGACGCCCGCAGCCACAAACAGGGGCGGCACAAGACAGCCCAAAAGAAAACGCCGTGCGCCGCCAAGGCCCATGATGGCCCCGCCAAGGGCGCTCAGGGTAAAGATCACCGTGCAGGCAGGCCAGAGGGAAAGAAAACGAATGCTCCAGCTAAAGCCGGGAAGGAGCGGCAGCAGGGCCAGCGCCGCGCCCGGCAGGGAAAGCAATATAAACTGGGCGTCCAGCAGGGGCGAGCGGCCCCTTGTGCGCATAAGATGACGGCCCACGTGGGGCAGGAGCATGAGCGCCAGACCAGGCGCAAGTACTGCCAGAGCCTGATTCAGGGTTATGTGGCCGGAGCCGTAGGCAGGCATGCCAAATATGCCCTGCGCCAGAGCAACACCCACGTAAAGCGCAGTCCAGATGCGCCACTGGCCCCTCTCGGAGAGCCCGCGCAAAAGGCACAGCAGCATGACCACGGCAAGAGCCAGCAGGGCGGCTGTGCCCGCGAGGCTGCCCCAGTTGGAGGCTGCGTCCTGCGGGCTGCGAAGCATGGGTGAAAACCAGATGCCCGGCAGGCCGTCCAGACGGATATAGCAGGTGATCGGGTCGGCCCCCGGTTCGGGCAGCAGCATCACATTGCGGTGGCTCGGGAGAATCTCGCGCCATTCAACGCTGTCTGTCGCCGGGTTGGCGGCGGGTTCGTACAGAACAGGGTCAGCCGGAACATCCGGCCCCATGTCCAGCAGCATGGCCTGTGAGCGTCCCCCAGCGGGCAGAGGAGCCAGGGTAAAGCGCAGCCACATCACGCCGGTGACTCGCGGCAGTTCCTTGACATTCAGGGGCTTGAACATCTGGCTGTTGGAAGGGGCGGCAGCCTCCTCCACATCCATGGTTCCTGTCACGTCAATAAAGTATTGCAGGTCGGGCAGCAGCGGCGTGTTTGCAGAACGCAACACGGGCGGAATCATGCCGCTGTGCGCCGTGGAAGGCGCTCCAATACCTGCGCAGGTTATGCACAAAAAAAGGGCGCAGGCGCGCAGCAACGCACGCAAAATGCCGGAGGAAGTGAGAGTCATGGTCGTTCCGCCTGTATGATCACCGATCTATCTATGGTCTTTCCCCCTTCAGGCGCGAATGCGCCTCCAAATCCGATGCAGGGGGCGGTTTGTCGTGCTGGGAAGGCTTTTAGCCGCAGCTCTGTGCCTAGCGCAGGTTTCTGATTACGTCAGAAACGGACTGCCCGTCAGGAGCGCGCGCAGCGGGGTTGGCTGCCAGCAGACGTTGCCATGCCTTCATGGCGTCATCCTTGCGCTTGAGGTCGAAGTAAAGCACCACGCCCTCGTTGAACATGGCGTTTTCGTGCCGGGGGTTGACGCTGGAGGCGCGGCGGAAACTCGTCACGGCCTTGTCGTATTCGCCAAGCTCACGGTACATGATGCCAAGGTCTGTCAGCACATCGGCATTGTCGGGCGCAAGAGCCAGAGAACGTTCGTAGGCGCTGGCGGCCTTGCGCGACTGACCGGTGTCAAAATAGAGGTTGCCAAGGTCTGTCCAGTTCTGCGCGTCCTTGGGGTTGGCAAGGACATTTTGTTCCATGGAGGCGATTTTGGCTGCCAGCTCAGGCGGAATGGGAGGCTGGTTGTCCTGCTTGGCCTGGCCGGAAGGCTGAGCGGAAGGCTGCGAGGCCGTCTGCGTCTGGCCTGCGGGCGTCTGCTGCGCTGGCTCCTGCGTGAATATTGACGGCGCAAGGCTGCCCACATAGACGCCCAGCACAAGGGCCACGGCGATGCCTACAAAAAAAACACCCTTGCTGACCTTGCTGATGCCGTGGGGCTGTTCAGCCTGGGGGGCGGTTTCCGGGGTGGATGTGGGGTCGGCGGGCGTGGAAAGCTGCACTGCCGTGGAAGTATCTGCGGACTTTTTTTTGGGCTTTTTGTTTGCCATGTATTCCTCGTGGCTTGGGAAATATCTTTATCCATCAGCCTACAACCGGAGGAAAAAAGAGGCAAGCCCGCAGCTTGCGCACCCCTGCGCCATACCCTGGTTCAACGTGTCCGC
Source organism: Desulfovibrio desulfuricans DSM 642 (assembly GCF_000420465.1). Lineage (NCBI taxonomy): Bacteria > Pseudomonadati > Thermodesulfobacteriota > Desulfovibrionia > Desulfovibrionales > Desulfovibrionaceae > Desulfovibrio > Desulfovibrio desulfuricans. The sequence goes on from NZ_ATUZ01000014.1 coordinate 290,436, forward strand.
CCACCGTGAACAAGGCGATATATACCAATCGAGGCCAAAACCACGATGCTCAGGGCCAGATACATGCCGCTGTAGCCCATGGAAGGAATAAGATGACCGAATATGTAAGGCCCAAGCCCGATGCCGAGGTCAAAGAATATGTAGAATGTTGTGGTCGCCTGCGCATAGCGCGAGCGTGAAACCAGCGAGAGGGATACCGCCTGCCCCACAGATTGAAAGTTGGCAAAGCCCACGCCCAGCAGCAGCCCCGCGCCCAGCAGCACGGCGGCGCTTTCGGCGCGCGAAAGCACATACAGGGCCAGAGCCGTGAGCAGCAGGGCGGGGTACAAAATCACGTGTTCGCCGTGCCGGTCAAACAAACGGCCGCTATGGGGCCGCGTGAGCAAGGCCGCTCCGGCGTAACACAAAAAGAATATGCTGGCGGTGCTCGTGAGGCCGTGCTCCGCCGCAAAAGAAGGCAAAAATGCCTGTATGCAGCCATAGCTCGGGCATACGGCAAGAGCCACCAGCGAAAAGCGCACCACACGCGGATCAATATAGCTGTACAGGCTGAAGACCGGACGCGCAGGATGGCGCATGGGCGGCAGGTTGCGCAAAAAGCAGAAGCTGATCAGGCACAGCAGGCTGATGCCCGCATTGAGCAGCATGAGAGTGTGGTACCCGTAACAGAGTGAAAGCCCGATGCCCAAAAATGGCCCGAGGGCCAGCGCCAGAGCGGCGCTCATGGTAAAAAGACCTATGCCCAAACCATGAAAACGCACAGGAACAACATAGGCCACAATGGCCCCTGTGGCGGTTCCGGCCACGCCCACGCCAAAACCGGCCACAAAGCGCTGTACAAAAAGCATGGGGAGCGAATCCACCATAAAAAGGCCGCCAATGCTGGCGGTGAACAGCAGCAGCCCTGCCAGCAGGCAGGGCTTGCCCCCAAATGTGGAAAGCTGGTTGCCGGTGATGAACCTCCCCACAAGGCAGCCGATGACCATGATACCGGAGGTCAGCCCCGCTGTGCTCAGGCTGGTGCCAAAGGTTTTTTGCACATGGGCCGTGCCCGTGACAAAAATGAGATAGTAGTCGGTCATCAACAACATGTTGATGCAGGTGACAACCAAAAAGCTGCCCCGGCAAATAGCGGCAAGGGCCTCACGCAAGCTGGCATCAGTCTGCTGGGCCGCGCGGATGCGATGGTGTTTCATGGGCTTGATCTGGCCTCGCTGACAGGGTTCAAGGCAGCTCGTTGCGCTCGCAACGATTTATGGCCCTCTGCCCCTGCACTTGTCAAGGCAAGCACCACAAGCGTAGCCTTTTCCTGCGGCGCTGCCTGCTGCAATCCATTGGGCGTCGGCTTGCAGAGTCTGCTGACAACCAGCCACAGGAATATGTCATGGAACTTGTTTATAAATGGATCACGCTGGCCAATCGGCATTACTACATGTATCTCAACCGCGCGCTCGCACCCTTTGGCATCAACAGCAGCCAGTATCTGTTCATTCTCAACCTGTGCCGCGACCCTGGCATCACTCAGGACAAATTGCCCGAGCGTATCTGCGTGAACAAAAGCAACGTGGCCCGCACTCTGGCCCAGCTTGAAAAGAAAGGGCTTATCCGGCGGCAGGTCAATCCTGTGGACAAGCGCACAGCCGCGGTTTTTCCCACTGAGCGCGCGCGGGAGCTGTACCCGCGGATAATGGAAGTTATTGCAACGTGGGACGATGCCGTGACCAGCGTGCTCAGCGCGCAGGAAAAGGAAAATCTGCTGGAATTCATGCAGCGCGTGGCGGACAAGGCTGCTGCCTTGCGCGGGGCAAGCCCAGCTGCCCTCAGAAAGTAGGGCGGTTTTCGCTAAGCGCTTGTGTCTTGCGACCTTTACGGGATATGTTGCGGCAAAGGCCATTGCGCCTTGACATGCGGTTTGCGGGAGGAGCGTCATGCTCAGCGTTTTTGATCTGTTCAAGATCGGCATAGGGCCGTCCAGTTCCCATACCATTGGCCCCATGATTGCGGGCAAGGCCTTTGCGGGCGAGCTTGCCGTTTTGGGCATGCTGCCTCTGGTAGGCCGGGTAAAGGTGGAGCTTTATGGTTCGCTGGCGCTCACCGGCGAGGGGCACGGCACCATTGGGGCCGTGCTGGCGGGCATTGAAGGCGAGGAACCACAGGAGGTGGACATTACCCATATGGCCCGCCGTACTGCGGATCTGCAAAACAATGCCGACCTTGTGCTCATGTGCGCCTACACGATCCCTTTTAATTTTGAACGCGATGTGTGTCAGCACAAGGGCATATTTTTGCCCAAACATTCCAACGCCATGACGCTTTCAGCCTTCAGCGCCGACGGCGCGCTGATATACTCCAAGAATTTCTATTCCATCGGCGGCGGGTTTATCCGCACGGACGATGATTTTGACCGCCCGCGCGAACTGTACGCCACGCCCTCCTATCCATACGAAAAGGCTTCGGAGCTTTTTGACATCTGCGCCCGCGAAAACAAGACCATTGCGCAGATCGTTATGGCAAATGAAGCATTCTGGCGGTCTGAAAGCGAGGTCAACGAGCGCGTAACGGGCATCATAGACGTCATGCGTGAAGCCGTGGAACGCGGCTGTTATACGGACGGCGTACTGCCGGGCGGGTACAATGTGCGCCGCCGCGCGCCCAACCTGCTGCGCAAGGTCAGCGCCCTGCAAGCAGCCGGACGGCGCGACCTCAGCCTGTGGCCCATGCTCTATGCCTTTGCCGTGGCGGAAGAAAACGCCTCCGGCGGGCGCATTGTGACCGCGCCCACCAATGGCGCGGCGGGCATTGTGCCGGCAGTGCTGCTGTATTATCTGAATTTTTACCCTCATGCCACGGACGATGGCGCGCGCGACTTTCTGCTCACTGCCGGGGCCATTGGCCTTTTTTACAAGCTCAATGCGTCCATTTCGGGCGCGGAGGTGGGCTGTCAGGGCGAGGTGGGCGTGGCCTGTTCCATGGCTGCTGGCGCGTACTGCGCGGTTACGGGCGGCAACGTCAAACAGGTGGAAGTGGCGGCGGAGATCGGCATGGAACACAACCTCGGCCTTACCTGCGATCCTGTGGGGGGGCTGGTGCAGATTCCCTGCATCGAGCGCAACGGCGTGGCCGCAGAGCGCGCGGTCAATTGCGCCCAGTTGTCGCGGCTGGAAGACGGGCGGCAGCGGGTGATCTCGCTGGATGATATCATTGAGGTCATGTACCGCACCGGGCTTGATTTGCAGTCCCGCTACAAGGAAACCTCGCTCGGCGGGCTGGCCGAGGCCGTAGCCAAGGTTATGGAGCGCAAAAAGATGGCACCGGGGGCATCCGGCAAATAGGTGTAAACGCACTTTTTTTCCCTTTGGGGACGAGCTAAGAAAACGCGGCTGAAAAGCCGCGTTTTCTTGTTGATGGGTACAAGTGAGTTGAAAATATAATCAATCTTTAAGTATTTTCCAGGCAACAACCAGAATGGAGAAGTAAAACGGGCTGGGCAAGGCTTTTATAATGCAGAATATTTTATGTTTATGTGGTAATGTACATGGCGGGCTTGTGTGAATTGTAAATTATCGCATGAGATTTGTTGGCATATATTATAATTTGTGTTTTTTTGATGCAACAATTCGCAATACTTATTATATTTACGAATATATTTGAATTTATGACAGCATATCGACAAAATATAAAAAATAAGGGAATGTTTTTTATACCGTGCGTAGCATACAGGGAAATGTGGGTATATGTCTTATGTGGCGTCTGATTAATCAGGATGCCTGTCTGATATGTATTTCAATGGGCATGCCTGTAATATTATTGAATAAAAAGTACGAACGTCGCTTTTTGTCAAGATTCAAGGTACTGCGCAATGGATTGATGGTACTCCATGATACTCTTTATGCTGCCTGGTGTGCGTCCTGAAACATGTAACACTGGAAGTGCAAGATGAAAAAAGTATGTTTTGCAATCGTGCTGGCGGCCATGCTTGCCTTGCCCATGACTGCCTCGGCAAAGAGCGACAAGATAGATTTCGGCAAGCTGCCTTGCAGTTCGTTTGTGCAGTTGGACGCCCAGACCATGACCATGTTCTATTTCTGGCTTGATGGTTATGCCAGCGCCAAAACCGGCGACACGACCCTGGATGTCAACGCTGTGGAAAACAACCTGACCCAGATCATGAAGGTCTGCAAACAGAACCCCAAAAAGACCGTGCTTTCGGTCATTGCCGACTAATAGCGCAAGGGGCGGGCCGTAAGGCCCGCCCCTGTTTCTTGGAGAGAATACCTTCAGCGGTCTGCTATGGCTTTTTCAGGGGCAGATTTGCCTGACGGGGCGCAACCGTATTTGCGGCAACAGCGCTGTCTTTTCCAATAGCAAAAAGCTTGTCCGCCAGTTTGCGGTGCGCAGCGGGCATTGCCAGAGCGTTCAGCTCTTGCGGTGTGACCCAGCGAGCCTCGGTGGCGGCGGAAAGCAGCGGAGGCTGCGGCGGGTCAACCGGTGCGGCCGCGCTGTCAAACTCAAGGCCAAAGCAGTGCAGTGTCAGGCGGTAGGTGGTGTATCCGTGCCGGATAATCCCGTGCTGTGCGGCCACGCGCACGGCAAAGCCTGTTTCTTCCATAAATTCCCGCACGGTGGCCTGTTCCGGGCTTTCGTCCTGCTCAACCCGGCCGCCTGGAAATTCCCACAGGTTGCCCCACACGCCCGAAGGCGGGCGTTTTTGCACAAAAAACTTGTTGCCGCAGCGTAAAACCCCCGTCACGGCGTTGACGGGCTTGATGGTTGCTCGTTTCCCGGGCACCGGGCGCTGATCTGTGATGCCAAGATGCAGGCTGATGCAGAACCGGGCCAGGGGGCACTCTGCACAGCGTGGCTTTTTGCCGCAAACAAGAGCCCCAAGCTCCATCATTGCCTGATTATGTTCCCGCGACCTGCCCTCGGGCACCAGCCGCAAGGCCCAGCGGTGAATGATCCCTGCTGCCGGATTCTGCTTTACGGGGCTGTCCACATCAAAAATACGCGCAATGACGCGCTCCACATTGGCGTCCACGCATGGCAGCTTTTCACCAAAGGCAATGCTTGCCACGGCGCCTGCCGTGTAGGGGCCAACGCCGGGCAAACCACGGATGGCTTCAAGCTCTGAGGGAAAAACGCCGCCGTGTTCCGCCATGATTTTGCGGGCGGCGGTCAGGATGTGTCTGGCGCGCGAATAGTAGCCAAGGCCTTCCCATTGGCGCAGCACGTCTTCCTCGCTGGCGGCGGCGAGGCTGGCTATGTCGGGGAAGCGCTGCATCCAGCGGTTGAAATAGCTGACGCCCCGCTCCATCTGGGTTTGCTGGAGCATGACCTCTGAAATCCACACTTCGTAGGGCGTGTAGTTGACCCGCCACGGCAGGCGGCGCTGGTTTGCGGCAAACCAGTTGAGCAGGGCGTTTTGCAGTTCGCCAAGGTGATCCTGGGGCGGCAGATGCGTGCTGGCAGCGGCCTGTTCCGGCATGCCCGGCAGTGTTACCGGTTGGGGCTTGGAAGTCTTGCGGTTCATGCTGCGAAGCCTATACCGGGAAACGGGCATTGTCATCCGCGCTTCCATACCCTATATTCGCGCCAATGGCGGGGCGAACGCCCGCTGTGCAGAATAACCATTCAAGGAGCACCCATGTCCGACAATCCTACGGTTTTGCTGGAGACTTCCTCCGGCGACATTCTTGTGGAGCTTTATGCCGACAAGGCCCCCCAAACCGTTGCCAATTTTTTGAAATATGTGGATGACGGCTTTTATGCCAACACCATTTTTCATCGCGTTATCCCCGGCTTCATGATCCAGGGCGGCGGCCTCGGCGCGCGCATGGACGAAAAGTCCACCCGCGAGCCTGTGACCAACGAAGCCGACAACGGCCTCAAGAACGAGCGCGGCACCCTGGCCATGGCCCGCACCCGCGATCCCCACAGCGCCACCGCCCAGTTTTTCATCAATCTGGTGGACAACGATTTTCTCAACCACAGCTCCCCCACCCCTGACGGCTGGGGTTACTGCGTTTTCGGCAAAGTGACCGAAGGCATGGAGAATGTGGACAAAATTGCCAAGGTTAAGACCAAGACCGTGGGCTTTCATGAAAATGTGCCCACCGACATGGTGCTGATCACCGGGGCAAGCCGCTTCGAATAAATGGCGCGGCAGGCTTTGCCTGCACCGCTGTCGCATGGAACCGCCGTATGCCCGCAATTGCGGCGCTGCGGCGGTTTTGTGTTTGAGCGGCCTTTTACGCACAGGCAAGCTGTGCGCCAAACCTGAAAAAAGAGGAAAAGCCATGTCCAGAGACATTGTCGCCGCCCTTGAAGAACCCTATCAGCGCTCCTGGGCCTTGCTGGCCCAGTATATGGACATCTGCCCCGAAAACATCTGGGCCGAAACCAACGGCGGCTGGCCCGTGTGGCAGCAGGTGGCCCACGCCATTGCCGTGATGAACTTCTTTATTCTTGAAAGTGACGACGAAACCTTTTTGCCCGCACCTGCCGGCATTGGCGTGCTGATGCTCAAGGAGCAGGGCAAGGATGTTGTGAGCAAAGAAGCCATGCAGGCCTACGGCAAATCCGTAAAGGCCGCAGTGGACGCACGGCTGGCGGCGCTTTCCAATGCCGACCTGACCAGGGTGCAGGAGCGCGTGAGCAAAAAAATTGGCCGGGATCTCACCTATGCGGCCATGATTGCCATGCTGGCCTCGCACACCACCTACCATCTGGGTTCCTGTGATGCGGCTTTGCGGGATCACGGTTTGCCGGGCGTGTTTTAGGATGCAACAGTAAAATACTGTTGGCAGGGGGTGTTCTGCGGCAAGCTTTAGGGCTGCCGCAGAACACCCGCACTGCCCGCGTATCACTAACAAGGGCGGGCAGTGGCGCAATTTTTTTGATAAATCATCTGGAACAACTTGACTCGACAGCGTGGAGCCTTAACTAAAATTCATAGCTTGAACGTATGTTTTTTTGGCAAGCGTTGCCGTCAAGAACAACACTATAGATTTGAGCGCAACCTGCACTAAGCAGGAGGTTGTTATGGCTACCTGGAAGAACGATCCCGACCATTCGCACCTTGGGTTTGTGGTGCGGCATCTCATGATTACCGACATTAACGGCAGGTTTGCAGACGTTGCCATTGATCTTGAAACTGGCAACGACGATCTTTCTGACGCAGTCTTTACCATGACGGCCAAGGCTGTGAGCATTGATACGCATGTGCATGCGCGGGACGAGCACTTGCGCTCGCCGGATTTTTTTGATGTGGCGCAGCACCCTGAAGTTACCTTCCAGAGTTCGTCTATGCGCCTTGGGCCGGATCATACCGGAACCATCACGGGTCTGCTTGAAATGCGCGGCACGGCGCGAGAAGTGACGTTCAACATCACAGCCAGCGACCGTATCACCAATCCCATAAACAACAAGGAAACGCAGTCTTTCAGCATCACTGGTGAGCTGAATCGCAGCGACTTTGGTATTGGCCCCAATATCCCGGCAGCCATTGTGGGCGACAGGGTGAAGGTGGCAGCCAACTTTGAGGTTTCGCCAGCCTAGGCCCGCTATTGGCTCAAGCAATTGTTGGGGGTTCCCTGACCCAAAACATACTCAAATATAAAAAATTCAGGTGCAGAGTTGTAACTGCCGAGATCTTTCCCACCACGCGAAATCCGGCCCCGCCATACCCCGGGTTACGTTTAAAAGCCGCTCCTGCTGACAGGGGCGGCTTTTTATTCTTCTGTCCATGCATTAATCCTGCACAAAAAAGGCCGGGTGCATATGCCCCGGCCTGATGGCCCTGTGCGGGCCAATATATATTTTTAACCTTACTGGATCTTGCAGTTGCCGTCGTTGCAGTCTTCGGTGGCAATCACAGGAGTGGCCTGGAACAGCACCACCTGTTCGCGCCCCTTGTTGGCAATGACCACCACGGTAATGCGCATGAGGCCTTCGGGCAGCGCAGGCGTGGCCTTGGCCTTGAGGTAGCCTGTGCCGGTGATGAGCTTGGCGTCGCTGATCAGTGCAGTGCGGGCATTTGTGAAGGTAAGGCGGTCAATGACCAGTTCCTTGTTCTTGATGGTGTTGATGAAGTGTTCCTTGTCCTCAATGTGCCCGTTGGCGTTGATATGCCAGTAGTTGGGGGCCAGCAGGGTTTCAAGGGCCGGGATGTCGCCTGTCATGACGGCTTCGGTATACAGCGCCACGGTGTCGGCCTTGGCGTGGGCAAGCCCGCCGGAAAGGGCAATAACAAGGGCTATGAACAAAGTGGTTACTTGCAGAATCTTCATGGTATCCTCCCTGAAGGGGCTATTGGAGCGGCCAGACCGAAAATTGCCAATGTGCACGGATTCTTCTATGGTTATATGTAAAGAGTTAAGCAAAACTCTCCCATTGTAAAGCGAATATCTGCCATAGAGCCGGATTTCCTAGTATTTTTTACTGTGAGGCTTATGTTTTCATGTTAACCAGCATTTTACAAACCATTGGCAACACCCCCATGCTGCGGCTTGATCTTTCACGTGATCTGCCCGGCACTGTCTGGCTGAAGCTTGAAAATCGCAATCCCGGCGGTTCCATCAAGGATCGCGTTGCTTTTCACCTTGTTGGCGAAGCTCTGGAAGAAGGGCGCGTTGAACCGGGTGGGGTGCTGGTGGAGGCCACAAGCGGCAATATGGGCATAGGCATGGCCCTGGTTGCCTCGGTGCGTGGTTTTCGCTGCATACTGACCATGCCCGAATCCATGAGCGTTGAGCGCCGCAACCTGCTGCGGGCGATGGGCGCAGAGCTTGTGCTCACCCCGGCGGAACAGGGCATGAGCGGCGCTGTGGCCGCTGCAAAGCGCATTGCCGATGAACAGGATGCCTTTGTTCTTGGCCAGTTTACCAATCCACAGGCTGTGGTGGCCCACTACAAGACCACCGGGCCGGAAATTTTCAAGGACAGCGTGGGCAAGATGGACGTGCTGGTTGCGGGCGTTGGCTCCGGCTCGACCATCACTGGCGTGGGCAGGTACCTCAAGGAGCGCATCCCCGGCTTCAGGGTGGTTGCCGTGGAGCCAGCCGCTTCGCCGGTGCTCTCGGGCGGCAAACCCGGCCCCCATCTTATTCAGGGTATTGGCGCTGACTTTGTGCCAGCCATCCTTGACCGTGCGCTTTTGGACGAGATTATCCAGATGGACGGCGAGGAAGCCATAAGAACCGCCCGTCTGCTCATGGAGAACGGCATCATGGCGGGTATATCCACAGGTTCCAACGTGCGCGCGGCCCTTGACCTTGCGGCGCGGCCAGAAATGCAGGACAAGAATATTGTTACCTTTGCCTGCGACACAGGCGAACGCTACATGTCAACGCGGTTGTTTCAGGGAATATAAACTGCTGGCAAGCTGGTTTTGCACCTAATTTATGACGGTATTTTCAATGCCAATACACTCAGTTTGATATGTTCCCCGTTTTGTGCGAAACAGAAAAATATGAAAAAAACTGTCTTTTCGGCCTGCATGGCTAAATATTTGCACTTGGCAACCGATAAGAGAGTCAGCGTAAGCTTCGCTCACCGGCTGGCAGCA